>NZ_JBGQOG010000006.1:0-297680 GCF_052113705.1 Phaeovulum sp. W22_SRMD_FR3
TGGCGCGGTTGACGGGGCTCGAACCCGCGACCCCCGGCGTGACAGGCCGGTACTCTAACCAACTGAGCTACAACCGCGCATGATTTCGGGAGGTTACTCCGAAACTGACACCAAAGCGATCCGGTGGAGAGAGTGGCGCGGTTGACGGGGCTCGAACCCGCGACCCCCGGCGTGACAGGCCGGTACTCTAACCAACTGAGCTACAACCGCAACTCTCTCCACCCCGGATCGTCTCGTGGTGTGGCGGGGTAATACGCAGCGACGGCGGCGGCGTCAAGCGGGGGAATGCCGAAAAAATCACTTCAGCGAAATTCTCGTGACACACCGCGCAAAACCGGGCCGGAAATTGATGCCAAAGACACCGCTCCCGCCCCGCAACATCTTGAAATCATGACGTCGGACGCTCCGCGGGAGGTATTTTTGCCAAGAAGAAAGCCAAGGACCGCGCGCCATTTCATTTTTCGCGCCCTCTGTTTCTTCTTGGCCCAAATACCTCCGCCGGAGGCATCCGCCTGAGCCGCTCCCGCGCGGCCAGGGCGTTACTGTGCCGGTGCCGGGGTAAATTCCTGATCGTCATCGGGCGGCAGGCGGAAACGGCCATGCGCCCAGTCGCCCGCGCGCCAGGCTTCGCGTGCGGCATCGATGCGGTCGCGGCTGGAGGCGACGAAATTCCACCAGATGTAGCGGGGCCCCTCCAATGTGGCGCCGCCGAGCAGCATCACCCGCGCGCCCTGCGCGCCTGCGGTGATGGCAATCCGGTCGCCCGGGCGGAAGATCAGCATCCGGCCCGCGTCAAAGGTCTGGCCGCCCTGACTGACCTCGCCCGAGATCACATAGACGCCGCGATCCTCTTGGTTGTCGGGCAAGGGCAGGCTCGCCCCCGCTGCCAGCACCGCATCGGCATAGAACATCTCCGACGGGGTGGGCATCGGGTTGCGCGCGCCCCAGGCATCGCCCAAGAGGAGCCGCACCTGTTTGCCCTCGCCCTCCAGCAGCGGCACCTCGGCCGCGGGGATATGGGTGAAGGCGGCGGGGTCATCCTCGGCGCCCTTCGGCAGCGCCACCCAGGTCTGAATGCCCAGCATGTTGAACGGTGCCTTGCGCATCTCGCCATCGGTCCGCTCGGAATGGGTGATGCCATGCCCGGCCACCATCCAGTTGATCGCTCCCGGTTCGATCCATTGATCGGTACCAATCGAGTCGCGGTGATGCAGCCGCCCCTTATACAGATAGGTGACGGTGGCCAGGCCGATATGCGGGTGCGGGCGCACGTCGATCCCCTGCCCGGTCACGAATTCTGCCGGGCCCATCTGGTCAAAGAAGATGAACGGCCCGACCATCTGCCGCGCCACTGAAGGCAGCGCCCGGCGGACTTCAAAACCGCCGAGGTCACGGGCGCGCGGCACAATGACCGTTTCAATCGCATCCACCGCATCGCCTTTCGGCAGGTCGGGGTCGAGGGCGGGGTTCCAGCTCATGGTCTCTCTCCTGTCATCGGTCGGCCCATCCTTGGGGTCTGCGTAAAGGTAGCACAGCAACCCGCCCGCGTTACCCCACGGCGCCGCGCAGGATTTGCGCAATTTCGCGCAGAACTTCTGTGCGCGGCGCAAAACGGCTTTCGCCCAAATGTGCGCCATTCCCGGGGCAATCGGTGAAAACTTACGCATATGCCGGTCACGCCGGGCGCGAGACTCGCAGGGAGATTGCCGAATGCCCGGCCCGCGCGCCATGACGGGGCCAACAAGCAGGGTGCCATGAGCCAGGGAATTTCCATCGTCGTCGTTGAGCGTGACCCCGAAAGGGCCGCGATGATCCATGAAGCCCTGCGCGAGGCGGGCGAGACCAATGTCACCATCATCGCCGAGCAATCGGGTCTGGCGCAGCGCATCAGCGAGCGGCGGCCGGATCTGGTGCTGATCGATGTGAACTCCCCCTCGCGCGATGTGCTGGAGGAACTCACCCTTGCCTCCGGCCCGATGGAGCGTCCGGTGGCGATTTTCGTCGACCGGTCGGACCCCGGCCAGACCAAGGCGGCGATCGAGGCGGGCGTCTCGGCCTATGTGGTCGACGGGATGCGCCCCGACCGGATCAAGCCGGTGATCGATGCCGCCATCGCGCGGTTTCACATGTTCCACAAGATGCGCGCCGAATTGCAGGCGACCCGCGCGGCACTCGAGGAGCGCAAGCTGACCGACCGCGCCAAGGGCATGCTGATGCGCGCGCGCGGCATCACCGAGGATGAGGCCTATGCGCTGATGCGCAAGACCGCGATGGACAAGGGGATGCGGATCGCCGATGTGGCGCAGGCCCTGGTGACGGCGGCGGAGTTGCTGAAATGACCCTGCACTCTGTCACCCTCGGCTTTATCCCGCTGGTGGATGCAGGCCCCCTGATCATCGCGCGCGAACTGGGCTTTGCCGAGGAAGAGCGCTTGCAGATTGATCTGATCGCCGCGCGGTCATGGTCGCGGCTGCGCGATATGCTGGTGTTCGAGCAGGTCGAGGCGGCGCATATGCTCTCGCCGGTGCCGGTCTCGACCGCTTTGGGGCTGGGGGGCGCCGCCGCGCGGCTGGAGGCGCTGATGGTCCTGTCGATGGGCGGGCAGATGATCGGCCTTTCCCGCCCGCTGGCGGCCGAGATCCGCGCCGCGGGGCCCTATCCCGCCTTTACCGATGCACCGGCGGCGGCAGCAGCGCTGAGTGCGGCGCGCCCGGGGGGGCTGCGCATCGGTGTGCCTTTCGTGTTCTCGATGCATGCCGAACTCCTGCATCTCTGGCTGGGTGCCCTGCCCGGCCTGCGGCTGCTGACCGTTCCCCCCTCGCAAATGGCCGAAGCGCTGGCGGCGGGCGAGATCGAGGCCTTTTGCGTCGGCGAGCCCTGGGGCTCGTTCTGCGTCGAACAGGGGGCCGGTGAATTGCTGCTGCCGGGCAGCGCCATCTGGGGCCGGGCGCCGGAAAAGGTGCTGGCGGCGCGGGCGGACTGGGCCGAGGCGCATCCCGAAACCGCCGGGCGGCTGATGCGCGCGCTCTGGCGGGCCTGCCGCTGGCTGGGCGATCCGGGCAACCGGATGACCGCCTCCGAGATCCTCGCGCGCGAGGCCTATCTCGATGTCTCCGCCGATCTGATCGAACGGGCGCTCTCGGGCAATATCGTCACCCGGCCCGAAGGTGACGCGGCGCGGGCGGATGATTTCGTGCTCTTTCACGAGCACGGGGTGAATTACCCTTGGCCGGAACAGGCCGACTGGATCGGCCGTGGTCTGGCCAAACGCATGGGACTGCCGCCCGAATCGGCGGCCCTGACCGCCCGCGCGGCCTTTCGCGGCGACCTTTACACCCGGCATCTGGCCGGAACCGGCGCCGAAATGCCCGGCGCCTCCAGCACCGAGTCGCCCCTCGCCTCGGCACCGGAGCGCGCCGGATCATTCGCACAGGGCCGCGTTTTTGATCCCTCCTTGCCGCAGTGACGCATTTTTCAGCAGAAATGCCGCAACGCGGCATTATTAAGGTTTGATGACCACAGGATGAATTGCGCGACGCGCTGCAGCACGGCATGAAGATAAGGCAAGGCGACGTTGTCTTGCACGAAATATCCCGAATGAACGGGAACTGAGCAAAGCCGCTCGACCGATACCGCACTCCTCCCGCGGTTGATGGTCGGCGGCTTTTTTGCATTTCGCGCCCATCGCAAGAGGCGCCAGACACCAGGGATCACCATGAACCGGATTACCGCACTCCTTCTGGCCACCACCCTGCTCAGCGCCCCGCTGGCGGGTGCCGCCCGGGCTGAAATGCTCGATGTTGAAAAAGACGAGCTGACGCTGGGCTTTATCAAACTCACCGACATGGCCCCCTTGGCCATCGCCAAGGAAAAGGGCTTTTTCGAGGATGAGGGCCTCTATGTCACGCTGGAACCGCAGGCCAACTGGAAGGTGCTGCTGGATCGCGTGATCTCGGGTGAACTCGATGGCGCGCATATGCTGGCCGGGCAACCGCTGGCGGCCACCCTGGGCTATGGCACCAAGGCGCATATCGTCACCCCCTTCTCGATGGATCTGAACGGTAACGGCATCACCGTCTCCAACGAGGTCTGGGAGCTGATGAAACCGCAGCTCGAACTGGACGCCGACGGCAAGGTAAAACACCCGATCAGCGCCGCCGCGCTGAAACCGGTGATCGAGAAATTCAAGGCCGAGGGCAAACCCTTTAACATGGGCATGGTCTTCCCGGTCTCGACCCATAACTACGAGCTGCGCTACTGGCTGGCCGCCGGGGGCATCAACCCCGGCCTCTACAGCCCGGAAGACACCTCGGGCCAGATCGGCGCCGATGCCTTCCTCTCGGTCACCCCGCCGCCGCAAATGCCCGCCACGCTCGAAGCCGGCACCATCTCCGGCTATTGCGTGGGCGAGCCCTGGAACCAGGCCGCCGTCTTCAAAGGCATCGGCGTGCCGGTGATCACCGATACCGAGATCTGGAAGAACAACCCGGAAAAGGTCTTTGGCCTGACCGAGGAATTCACCGAGCAGAACCCCAATACCACTCTGGCGCTGACCAAGGCGCTGATCCGCGCCGCCGAATGGCTGGACGCTGACAGCAATGCCAACCGCGCCGAAGCGGTGCAGATCCTGTCCAAGCCCGAATATGTCGGCGCCGATGCCGAGGTGATCGCCAATTCGATGACCGGCACCTTTGAATATGAAAAGGGTGACAAGCGCGAGGTGCCCGATTTCAACGTCTTCTACCGCTACTACGCCACCTACCCCTTCTATTCGGATGCGGTCTGGTACCTGACCCAGATGCGCCGCTGGGGCCAGCTGCCCGAAGCGCATGACGACGCCTGGTATGACGCCACCGCGCGCGATGTCTACAAGCCCGAGATCTACCTGAAAGCCGCGCAGATGCTGGTGGATGAAGGCCTGATCGACCCGGTCGATGTGCCCTTCGATACTGACGGCTACAAACCCGCCACCGCCGAATTCATCGACGGCATCACCTACGACGGCAAAGCCCCCAACGCCTATATCAACGCGATGACCATCGGCCTGAAAGACGGGCAAACCGTGGTCGGCGGCGCCGTCACCAACTGACCCCTGCGGGCTGCGCTGCCCCGTGGGTGCCGCAGCCCCCCCCCCTCCCGTTCCGCACCAAACCTCCCCCAGCCCGCCCCCAGCCCGCGAGGATATCATGACCGCCATAGACCCCACCGCCCTGACGGATCAGACCCGCACCGCCCGCCGCGAACGCCGCTTCAGCCGGATCAACAAGCTTGACGCCTGGTTCAAAGTGCTTGGCCTGCCGTGGATGACACCGATCCTGAAGGCGCTGGCGGGCGACAACCCGAAGGCGCAGCTGAAGGACATCTGGCGTCTGGCCGGGGTGCCGCTTCTGGCCATTGTCCTCTTCCTCGGGGCCTGGGGCGCGCTGGCGCCGAAAGTGCAGACCAGCCTTGGCGCGATCCCGGGTCCGGCGCAGGTCTGGGAACAGGTGATCGTGCTGCATGCCGATGCGGTGGCCGAAGGGGCCAAAGCCGATGAATTCTACGCCCGTCAGGATGCCCGCAACGCGCAGCTGGTGGCCGAGGGCAAGGCCGACCGGGTGAAAGTCCGCGATTACACCGGCAAACAGACCTATTACCAACAGATCTGGACCTCGATCAAAACCGTCTTTTTCGGCTTTTTGCTGGCAACCGTGGTAGCGGTACCGCTGGGCATCATCTCGGGCCTCTCGCCCACCGCCAATGCGGCGATCAACCCCTTGGTGCAGATCTTCAAACCGGTCTCGCCGCTGGCATGGCTGCCGATTGTGACCATGATCGTCTCGGCGGTCTATGCCACCAATGACGGGATGTTCTCCAAATCCTTCCTCGTCTCGGCAATCACCGTCACGCTTTGCTCGCTCTGGCCGACGCTGATCAACACCGCCCTTGGTGTGGCCTCGATTGACCGCGATCTGATCTCGGTCAGCCGCGTCCTGAAACTCGGCACCTGGACCAAGATCACCAAACTGGTGCTGCCCTCGGCGCTGCCTTTGATTTTCACCGGGCTGCGTCTCAGCCTTGGTGTGGGCTGGATGGTGCTGATTGCCGCCGAGATGCTGGCGCAGAACCCCGGGCTTGGGAAATTCGTCTGGGATGAATTCCAGAACGGCTCTTCCTCCTCGCTGGCCAAGATCATGGTGGCGGTCTTCACCATCGGCATCATCGGCTTCCTCCTCGACCGGGTGATGTTCGCGCTGCAATCGCTCTTCACCTTCTCCGCGAACCGGTGAGCGCCATGAGCATTCTTGATTTCACCAATGTCTCCAAAAGCTTCGGCTCGGGCCTTGAGCGCCGCGATGTGCTGCGCCATGTGAACCTCAGCGTGAAGGAAGGCGAATTTCTGGCGATCCTCGGCTTTTCGGGCACCGGCAAATCGACGCTGATCAACCTGATGGCAGGCCTTGAAAAGCCCGATACCGGCAGCGTCACCTATCGCGGCGCGCCGATCACCGGGCCGGGGCCGGAACGCGGGCTGGTGTTTCAAAGCTATTCGCTGATGCCCTGGCTGACGGTGGCGGGCAATATCGCGCTGGCAGTGAATTCGGTGTTTCCGAAACTGCCGAAAGCCGAGCGCGCCGAACTGGTGGCGAAATACATCAGGATGGTCGGCCTCAGCCATGCGGCCGAGCGGCGCCCGGCGGAGCTGTCGGGCGGCATGCGGCAGCGGGTCTCGGTGGCGCGCGCGCTGGCGATGAGCCCCGAGGTGCTGCTGCTCGATGAGCCGCTCTCGGCGCTCGACGCCCTCACCCGCGCCAATCTGGCCGATGAGATCGAAGCGATCTGGGAGGCGGACCGCAAGACGGTGGTGCTGATCACCAATGACGTGGATGAGGCGATCCAGCTGGCCGACCGCATCGTGACGCTTAACCTCGATGGCACGATGGGGCAGGAATTTGAGGTCACCATCCCCCGACCGCGCGACCGCAGCGCGATGAACCATGACGCCGAGTTCAAACGCCTGCGCGCCACAGTCACCAAATGCCTGATGGATATCGGCATCACCGACAAGGTGGACGGCGGCCGCATCCTGCCCAATGTCACCCCGCGCCATGCGATGCCCAAGGCCTATGCCACCGCCGCGCAGGGTTCGGGCGAGTTGCTGTCGGATGAGCGCTATCTGCAATATTCGCAACTGCACAAGATCTACCCCACCCCCAAAGGCCCGCTGACCGTGGTTGAGGATTTCAACCTGACGCTGAAAAAGGGCGAGTTTGTCAGCCTGATCGGCCATTCCGGCTGCGGCAAATCCACCGTGCTGACGATGACCGCCGGGCTGAACGCGATCTCCAAGGGCGCGATCAAACTCGACGGCTACCACGTTGAGGGCGCCGACCCCGAGCGGGCCGTGGTCTTTCAGTCGCCCAACCTTTTCCCCTGGCTGACGGCGAAAGAGAATGTGGCGATCGGGGTGGACAAGGTCTATCCGAAGGCGAGCCAGGCCGAGCGGCAGGAGGTGGTGGAATACTACCTTGAGCGCGTGGGCCTCGGTGACAGCATGGACCGTTCCGCTTCGGAAATGTCGAACGGCATGCGGCAACGGGTGGGCATCGCCCGTGCCTTCGCCCTTTCGCCGAAACTGCTGCTCCTCGATGAGCCCTTCGGCATGCTCGACAGCCTCACCCGCTGGGAGCTGCAAGAGGTGCTGATGGAGGTCTGGAGCCGCACCAAAGTGACCGCCGTCTGCGTGACGCATGATGTGGATGAGGCGATCCTGCTCGCCGACCGGGTGGTGATGATGACCAACGGGCCGCAGGCGACGATTGGCAAGATCGTCGACGTGAACCTGCCGCGCCCGCGCAGCCGCAAGGCGCTGCTGGAGCATCCGGATTACTATAATTACCGTCAGGAAGTCCTCGATTTCCTTGAAGAATATGAACATGGCGCCAAGCCTGCCCCGAAAGCCGCCCCCCCGGCAGGCTCCGGCGGCGCTGGCAGAGAGGAAGCTGCATGATGGCTCAGAAACTGGTTGTAATCGGCGCGGGCATGGCCTCGGGGCGGATGCTGGAGCATCTGGTCGAGGAAGCCCCCGGCACCTATGAGATCACCCTGTTCAACGCCGAACCGCGCGGCAACTATAACCGGCTGATGCTGTCGCCGGTGCTCTCGGGCGAGAAGAGCTATGCCGAAATCATCACCCATGATGAGGGCTGGTACGCGGCGCATGGGATCCATTGCCGCTTTGGCGACAAGGTGCAGGGCATCGACCGCGCCCGCAAAGTGGTGATTGCCGCCGATGGCAGCGAAGTGCCCTATGACCGGCTGGTCATCGCCACCGGCTCAAACCCTTTCATGATCCCGATGCCGGGGCATGATCTGAAGGGCGTCATCCCCTACCGCGACCTCGACGACACCAATTTCATGATTGAGGCAGCGGGCAAACCCGATGCGCGCGCCGTGGTGATCGGCGGCGGCCTTCTTGGGCTGGAAGCGGCGGCGGGTCTGAAAATGCGCGGCATGGATGTGACGGTGATCCATATCATGGGCCATCTGATGGAACGGCAGCTTGACCCTTCGGCGGGCTATCTCTTGCAAAAGGCGCTGACCGATCGCGGCATCAAGGTGTTCTGCGGCGCGCATTCCGAGCAGATCCTCGGCGTCGACGGCCATGTCTCGGCCCTGCGGCTGAAGGATGGCACCGAGATTCCGGCCGATATTCTGGTGATGGCCGTGGGCATCCGCCCCAACACCGGCCTTGCCGCCGCCGCCAATCTCGCCGTCGGGCGCGGGGTGATTGTGGATGACCAGATGGTCACCTCGGATCTCGACGTCTATGCGCTCGGCGAATGCGTTGAGCATAACGGCGCGCTCTTTGGCCTTGTGGCGCCGCTGTACGATCAGGCGCGGGTGCTGGCCGATACGCTTCTGGGCCGGGCGAATGCCTTCCAGCCGAAAGAGGTCTCGACCAAGCTGAAGGTCACCGGCTGTGATCTCTTCAGCGCGGGCGATTTCGCCGAAGCCGAGGGGCGCGAGGATATCGTTTTCCGCGACCCGACGCGCGGCGTCTACAAACGGCTGATCCTTGAGCGGAACCGGCTGATCGGCGCGGTGATGTATGGCGATACCGCCGATGGCGCCTGGTTCTACGGGCTGATCAAGGATGGCACCGACATCAGCGACATGCGCGACACGCTGATCTTTGGCCCGGCCTTTCAGGGGGGGACCAAACTGGACCCTATGGCGGCCGTTGCAGCATTGCCGCCTGAGGCGGAGATTTGCGGCTGCAACGGCGTGTGCAAAAGCAAGATCACAGAGGCCATCACCCTCAAGGGTCTGACAACGCTTGAGGAAGTCCGGGCGCATACCAAGGCTTCCTCCTCTTGCGGCACCTGCACCGGGCTTGTGGAACAGGTGATGGCGCTGACATTGGGGGATGCTTTCGCCGCCCCCACGGTCAAGCCGATGTGCCCCTGCACCGATCTCACCCATATGGATGTGCGCAACCTGATCAAATCGCAGGAGCTGAAAAGCATGGGCGCGGTGATGCAGCAGCTGGGGTGGAAAACCTCCTGCGGCTGTGCCTCCTGCCGTCCGGCGCTGAACTATTACCTGCTCTGCGATTGGCCGGGCGAATATCAGGATGACGATCAGTCGCGTTTCGTGAATGAGCGGATGCATTCCAACATCCAGAAAGACGGCACCTATTCGGTGGTGCCGCGGATGTGGGGCGGCATCACCACCCCGGCCGAGCTGCGCGCGATTGCGGACGCGGCCGAGAAATACAATGTGCAGACGGTGAAGGTCACCGGCGGCCAGCGGATCGACCTTCTCGGCGTGAAGAAAGAGGATCTGGCCGATATGTGGTCAGATCTGAACGCGGCGGGCATGGTCTCGGGTCAGGCCTACGCCAAGGGGTTGCGCACGGTGAAAACCTGTGTCGGATCAGACCATTGCCGCTTTGGCACCCAGGACAGCACCGGCCTTGGCATCAAGATGGAAAAGGCGCTCTGGGGCTCCTGGACGCCGGCCAAGGTGAAAATGGCCGTCTCGGGCTGCCCGCGCAACTGCGCCGAAAGCACCTGCAAGGATGTGGGGGTGATCTGCGTCGACAGTGGCTATGAAATCCATGTCGGCGGCGCGGCGGGGCTGCATATTCAGGGCACCGTGCTTTTGTGCAAGGTCGCGACCGAGGAGGAGGTGCTGGAATATTCCGCCGCCATCATCCAGCTCTACCGTGAAGAGGCGCAATATCTGCACCGCCTCTACAAATGGATGGACATCGTCGGGCTCGACCATCTGAAAGAGCGGATCGTGACGGATGCCGCAAGCCGCAAGGCCCTCGCCGACCGCTTCTATTACGCGCAGCGCTTCATGCAGGCCGACCCCTGGGCCGAGCGGACCAAACCCGAATTCCGCAAACTTTGGAGCCCCTTGGCAGATCTCACCACATTGGAGGCCGCAGAATGAGCATGTCCATGAACGACTGGATCGATATCGGCGCCCTCGACGATATCCCCGAGCGCGGCGCGCGGATCGTGAAAACCCTCGCCGGTTGCGTGGCGGTGTTCCGCACCCTCGGGAATGAGGTTTATGCGATCGACGATGCCTGCCCGCACAAACAGGGGCCACTGTCCGAGGGGATCGTGCATGGCCGCTCGGTCACCTGCCCCTTGCACAATTGGGTCATCAGCCTTGAGACGGGCGAGGCGCAGGGCGCGGACAGCGGCGCGGTCGCCACCTATGCGATTCAGGTCAGCGGCGGGCGGCTTCTGCTCGATGCCACGCGGCTCCGCGCCAAGCGGGCAGCGGCCTGATGGAGGGGGGGCAGATGGCGGCACCCATTCGTACCACCTGCCCCTATTGCGGCGTCGGCTGCGGCGTGCTCGCCCGCCCCACCGCACAAGGGGTCGAGATTGCGGGCGATCCCGCGCATCCGGCGAATTTCGGGCGTCTCTGCTCCAAAGGCTCGGCGCTGGGCGAGACCGTGGGGCTTGAGGGGCGCCTCCTCGCCCCCCGCATCCATGGCGCCGAGGCGACATGGGATGCCGCGCTTGATCTGGTGGCCGAGAAATTTCAGACCGCCATCCGCGAGCACGGCCCGGATGCGGTGGCCTTCTATGTCTCCGGGCAGCTGCTGACCGAGGATTATTACGTCGCCAACAAGCTGATGAAAGGCTTCATCGGTTCCGGCAATATCGACACCAATTCAAGGCTTTGCATGGCCTCCTCGGTGGCGGGACACCGCCGCGCCTTTGGCACCGACACCGTGCCCGGCACCTATGAGGATCTGGAACTGGCCGATCTGATCGTGCTCGTCGGCTCCAATCTCGGCTGGTGCCATCCGGTGCTCTATCAACGCATTCTCGCCGCCAAAGCCGCCCGGCCCGAGATGAAGATCGTGGTCATCGACCCGCGCCGCACCGCCACTTGCGATGGGGCCGAGCTGCATCTGGCGCTGGCGCCGGGCGCGGATGCGGTGCTCTTCAACGGCCTTCTGGCCGAGATCGCGCGGCGGGGCGCGGTGGATGCCGCCTATCTCGCGCATGTCGATGGCTTTGACGTGGCATTGGCCGAGGCACAGGCGACGGATATGGCCGCGGCGGGCCTCAGCGCGGCAGATCTCGCGGCATTTTACGACCTGTGGATCGGGTCCGAGAAGGTGGTCACCGTCTATTCGCAGGGGATCAACCAATCCGAAAGCGGAAGTGATAAGGTCAACGCGATCCTCAATTGCCATCTGGCGACCGGGCGGATCGGCCGCCCCGGCATGGGGCCGTTTTCGGTCACCGGCCAGCCGAATGCGATGGGCGGGCGCGAGGTGGGCGGCCTTGCCAATATGCTCGCCTGCCATCTCGATATCGAAAATGCCGACCACCGTCAGGCGGTTCAGGGCTTTTGGCAAAGCCCGGTGATGGCGGCGAAACCCGGGCTGAAAGCGGTGGATATGTTTCAGGCGGTGGCCGAGGGGCGGATCAAGGCGCTCTGGATCATCTGCACCAACCCCGCCGTTTCGATGCCCGATGCGGATCGCGTGGCGGCGGCGATCAAGGGCTGCGATTTCGTCGTGGTCTCTGACATGATCGCCGAGACCGACACCACCCGCCTCGCCCATGTGCTGCTGCCCGCCACCGGCTGGGGCGAAAAGGACGGCACGGTGACCAATTCCGAGCGGCGGATCAGCCGTCAGCGGCCCTTCCGCGCCCCGGCGGGTGCGGCGCGGCACGATTGGCAGATCATGGCGCAGGTGGCGCAAAGGATGGGCTGGGGCGAGGCTTTCGCCTGGGAAACCCCGGGTGAGATTTTCGCGGAATATGCCGCCCTTTCCGGCATTGCCGGGCAGATGGGGCGCGATTTCGACATCTCGAACCGCGCGAAGATCGACGCGCAAGGCTATGAGAATATGACCCCTTTCCAATGGCCGGATTCCGCCGCGCAACAGGGCGGGCGCTTCTTTGCACAGGGCGGGTTTTTCACCGAAAACCGCCGCGCGCGGATGCTGCCGATCACGCCCCGTGCCCCCCATGCCGCGACCAGCGCCGCCTATCCGTTCCGCCTGAACACCGGCCGCGTGCGCGACCATTGGCACACGCTGACCCGCACCGGCCTCTCGCCGCGCCTCAGCCAGCATCTGGCCGAGCCTTTCCTGGAAATCCATCCGCAGGATGCCGAGGCACTGTCGCTCCCCCCCGCCAGTCTGGCCGAAGTGACCAGCCCGCAGGGCCGCGCGGTGCTGCGGGTGCTGATCACCGACCGGGTGCAGCGCGGACAGGTTTTTGCGCCGATGCACTGGACCGGCGAGACCGCGCCGACAGGCCGGGTGGATGCGTTGGTGGCCCCGGTGGTCGATCCGGTCTCGGGCCAGCCCGAGAGCAAGGCCGCCGTGGTGCAGGTGGCACCGTTCAACGCCGCCTGGCATGGATTTGCCGCGGCCGCTCAGGGATTTACGCCGAAGTCAGACTATTGGGCCACCGCCCGCTCAGCCAAGGGGATGCGCGCAGAGCTGGCGGGCATGAGCACGCCTGAGGATTGGCAGAGCTATGCGCGCGACCTTTTTGGCCTCTCCGATACCCTCACCGTGCAAAGCGTGACCGACCCCGCGCGCGGCATCGTTCGGCTCGCGTTTTTCGACGGAGAGACGGTGGTCGCGGCGCTCTTCGTCTCTCCGGAACCGGTGGCTTTGTCGCGCGGCCATGTGGCGGCGCTGATGGGCGATGCGGCGGATGTCTCGGTGCTGTCGGGCAAACCCGGTGCCGACCGCCCCGACCCCGGCGCCATCGTCTGCGCCTGTTTCGATGTGGGGGTGAACCAGATCACCGCCGCGATTGCCACCCAGGGGCTGATCTCGGTCGAGGCGATCGGCACGGCGCTGCGCGCGGGCAGCAATTGCGGCTCCTGCCGCCCTGAAATTCGCAGCCTCATCGCCGCCCATGCGGCCCCCCTCGCGGCGGAGTGACCCCGAATGCAGCATGTTGTTCAACCGCTTACGCCTGAAACCGCCGCCCCCCGCAAAGGTTGGATCGCCCTTGTCGGTGCCGGTCCCGGCGCCCGCGATCTCTTGACCTTTCGCGCCGCCGCCCGGATCTATGCCGCCGATGTGATCTTTTACGACCGTCTGATCGAGCCGGAACTGCTGGACCTCGCCCGGCCCGGTGCCGAAAAAATCTTTGTGGGTAAGGAGGTTGGCGCGCACAGCTGGCCGCAGGACCGGATAAATGCGGTGATCACCGCCGCCGCATTGGCGGGGCGCGGGGTGGTGCGGCTGAAATCCGGCGACCCCTCGGTCTTTGGCCGCGCCTGCGAGGAGCTGGAGGCGGCGCGCGCGCTGGACCTGCCGGTGGAGATTGTGCCGGGCGTGACGGCCGCAGCGGCGGCAGCGGCGGTGCTGGGCCGCCCGCTGACCGAGCGCGGCGCGACCGACCGTCTGGTCATGGCCACCGCAACCTGCAAACCGGGCGATCCGGCGCCGGACCTTGCGGCGCTGCTGACCCCCGGCGCAACACTGGCGCTGTATATGGCGGTGCAGCGGTTGGAGGAGATCGCGGCACAGATGCGCGCGGCGGGCCTGCCCGGGAATCTGATCGTCGAAATCGTCGCCTCGGCGGGAAAACCCGGCGAGCAGATCTTGCGCACGCGGCTCGACCGGATGGCCTGGGACGCGCGGGCGGCGCGGATCAAGAACCCGGCGATCATCCTGATCCGGCATCCAAAACCGGCGGCAGAGGCTGCGGCGACCGCCGGAACCGCCACCGCCGCCGCGCTCTGAGCGCCCCCCTATTCGGCGGCGGCCGCCTCGGGCATCGCGATGCCCTGCATCACTTCCGAGGCGATGCCGAAGGACTTCAGCCGCGCCGCGTGGTCGTGGATCTGCCCGGTCAGGATCACTTCGTCCGGGCGGTAGCGGGCGATCAGCGCCTGCAACTGGCTGCGCACCGTCTCGGGCGACCCGACGGCGGTGACGGAAAGCGCCTGATTGACCATCCGCAGCATCGCCGGTTCCACCTGGCTCTCCAGATCCGCCATCGGGCGCGGCAGCTTGCCGGGCTTGCCGGTCCGCAGATTGATGAAGGCCTGCTGCATCGAGCTGCGCAACAGCTTAGCCTCTTGATCGGTATCCGCGGCGAAGACATTGATCGCCAACATGAAATGCGGCTTGTCGGCATAGGCAGAGGGCTGGAACCGGCTGCGGTAGATCTCCACCGCCTCGGCCAGATCGCCCGGCGCGAAATGCGAGGCGAAGGCATAGGGCAGCCCGAGATAGGCCGCCAGCTGCGCGCCATAAAGGCTGGAGCCGAGGATCCAGACCGGCACGTTTGTGCCCACGCCCGGCACCGCGCGCACCCGCTGCCCCTCGGCACGCGGGCCGAGAAAGCCCATCAGCTCGACCACATCCTGCGGGAAGGTATCGCCGCCGCCCAGATTGCGCCGCAGCGCCTGCGCGGTGGCACCATCGGTGCCCGGCGCGCGGCCAAGGCCCAGATCAATCCGGTCGGGGAACAGCGTCGCCAGCGTGCCGAATTGCTCGGCGATCATCAACGGCGCGTGGTTGGGCAGCATGATGCCGCCCGCCCCCACCCGGATTTTCCGCGTGCCCGCCGCCACATGACCGATCACCACCGAGGTCGCCGCCGAGGCGATCCCCTCCATATTGTGATGCTCGGCCAACCAATAGCGCGCATAGCCCCATTCCTCGGCATGCTGCGCAAGATCGAGCGTGTTGGCCAGCGCCTCGGCCGTCGTGGCACCCTCGGGCACCGGCGACAGATCGAGCACCGAATAGGGGATGCGGGTTTGGGAACGGGTCATCGGAGCCTCATCTTCTGCTGACTGCAGATATTGGGACGATGCGCCGCAAAGACCAGTGGGCGGGCCGATTTCATTGCCCGCATCAGCGGACAAGGGGCTGTGCAGCGAAGCACCATGGCCATGCCGCGCAACGGGCCAGCAGGGGACCAACCGCCCCATCCGCCCCACCCACCCTCAATCGGCGTCAGTGGCCGTGATGGCCAAAGCCCAGCTCACCATAGGATGCATCGAAGATCGAACGCTTTGCAGGCCGGCCATCCGCCATCAGGCGTTGCTCTTCGACCGCGGGGGCGGGCCGGACCTTCGCGCGGGCTTTTGCCACCACCATGGCGCGGGCGGCGGGCTGTGCCGCGGTCTCGGCTTTGGGCGTGCCAAAGATTTCCGCTTCAAACTGGGCAATATAGGGGGATTTCCGCATGTGGATCTGCCTTTTGGCTGGGGGTTTGCCGCCGCAGCGCAGCCGGAAAACTCCCTCTGTCCGCATCGGATCGTGTCTCTGCCGACCCCGGCGGCGCCCCGAAGGCACCAGCGCCCCTGAACTCCGTCGCACAGGCCGCTGCATGACGTTTGGCGTCAACTCTGGATATGGGGCGCCCTGAGCGTGATTGCTAGGGGCAAGCGCTGTGACAGTGGCGAATTTCAGCGCCGGGCGGCGTGCCACAGGGCTGCGCGTGCCGCCATTGGGCGGGGATTTGGCGCCCGGCTGGCGCAGTAAATTCCGCGCGTTGCGTTGCGATTATGAGAACGCAATCCAACCGCCCACCACGACAGCGCGGATCCGAAAAAACGGGCATGCTTTTAGGATATTTTCACTCATGAAATCAGCACATTGAAAAACATGCCTCTGAAGCAGGCATTTTGTAGCCCCGAATGCGCTGCAAAAACGGGCAGAAAACGAAGTGCAAAATTCCTGTTGCAGGAATCGCGGCACGCACCCCAGTCTGGTCCCACGAGTAGAAGCGGTCAGAGCCAAGCCTCTGGACATTGCTCGACATAATTCATGTCGAAGAGTGACCGCGATGCCCGAGAAAACCCATGTAAACACCATAGAATCTGGCTTCTTCCGAGAGCTGCCTCTGCATCCCTGTGCCGCATGTCTGCACAGTGCCGATCCGCGCAAACGCCGCTGTGCACGCCAAAAGCTGCGCCAAGGCACCACGGCGCCGCCTGCCGAAAACCCGCCCGCATATCCCGCCGCCGACCCCGCCGCATACCCTGCCCCAGTGTCGCCGATTAGAGAACACTAAGCCGAGAGGAATCCCCCGAATGGTCGCCCGCCCGCTTGCCACCACCGCGCTTTGCGCCACCCTTCTCGCCAGCCCCGCGCTGGCCGCCGATACCGTCACCTTCCAGCTCGACTGGCTGCCCGGCGGCGACAAGGCCCCGATCTATGTCTGCATCCAGCAAGGCTTTTGTCAGGATGCCGGGCTTGAGGTGCAGATCGTGCCGGGCCGTGGCTCCACCGATGCCATCTCGCGGCTGGCGGCGGGCACTTCGGATATCGGCGTCTCGGATCTCGGCGCGCTGCTGGCCGCCCGCGCCACCGAGGGCGTCAAGGTCTCGGGCGTGCTCTCGGTCTTCAACAAGGGGCCGCATGCCTTTTATGTGGTCAAGGACGGCCCGATTGCCGATATCGCCTCGGTGAAGGGCCATAGCATCGCCACCTCGCCCTTCACCTCGTCGAATGTTTTCCTGCCCTTGGTGCTGCAAGATGCCGGGATGGGCGCGGATGACATTTCCCTGATCAAGGCCGATCCCGGTGCTTTGGGGCCGATGCTGATGACCGGACAGGTCGATGGCATCATCGCCTGGATGACCGACCTCACCCGCTATACCAATCAGGGCCATGAGGCGGGCAAGGAGATTGTCGCCCTGCCCTGGTCGGCGGCGGGGCTTGACCTCTATTCCGCATCGCTGATCGCCAATGACGACTTCCTCGCCAATCGCCCCGATGTCGCCAAACGGTTCGTTGAGGCGTTCAAAGCCTCGGTCACCTTCTGCAAGGACCACCCGGCAGAGGCCGCCGCCGCCGTCACCGCCATGGTGCCGGAACTCGGGTCCGAGGATGTGCAGGGCTCGCTGAATGACACTTTGCCGTTGATTTTCAACGATGTGACCGTGGCGGATGGTCTGGGGGTGTTTGAGCCCGCGCGGCTCGCGGAAACCTGGGCCCGCGTCTCGGCGGCACAGGCGATTGACCCGGCCAAGCTCGATCCGGAAACCGCCGTCACCCGCAGCTTCATCCCGGGGGCCTGAGCCGATGCAACAGCCTCCCGCCATCCGCTTTGACCGTCTGGGGCAGGTGTTTCACAGCCGCTCCGGCACCACCGAAGCCCTGCGCGATGTCAGCTTTGAGGTGGCGCGGCACGAGTTTCTGGCCGTGCTCGGCCCCTCAGGCTGTGGCAAGTCCACCCTGTTGCGGATGGTGGCGGGGCTGTTGAAACCCAGCGCCGGTCAGGTTGAGGTCTTTGGCATGCCGGTCAGCGGCCCGCGCGAAGACATCGGCATCGTCTTTCAAAAGCCCACCCTCCTGCCCTGGGCGACGGTGGCGGAAAACGTCCTGTTTCCGCTGCGCCACAAGACGGGCCATGTCAGCCCGCGCGACCGTGAACGGGCCGGGGAGCTTTTGGCGATGGTGGGCCTCGCGGGGGTTGAAAACCGCCTGCCCGATGAGCTGTCGGGCGGCATGCAGCAGCGTGTCGGCATTGCCCGCGCGCTGCATATGGACCCCGATATCCTCCTGATGGATGAGCCTTTTTCCGCCCTCGACGCGCTGACGCGCGAGGTGATGGGGTTTGATCTTCTGCGCATTTTCAGTGCGCGGCCGAAGACCGTGGTGTTCATCACCCATTCGGTCGCCGAAGCCGCGCTGCTGGCCGACCGTGTGCTGGTGATGACCGGCCGCCCCGGCAGCGTGCTGACCGAGATCACCGTGCCCGCCCCGCGCCCGCGCGGCCCCGAAACCGTCAATATGCGAGAAACCCATGAGCTTGCAGCCCATCTCCGCAGCCTCCTCCTGCAGCGGGACGCGGCCTGAGATGGCGCGTGACCTGACGCAGACCCGGCCCCCCGAAGCGCCCCGCGCCGCCGCGCGCCTCTCCGCAGGGCCGCACCCTTCCGCCCCGGCGCGCGCGGCCCTGCCCGCCGAACCCGCCCGCGCGCGGTTTCTGAGCGGGCAGAGCCTTGGCGCCACGCTCAGCCGCTGGAGCGAACTGCCCGGCCTTGCCGCCACCCTCGCCCTGCTCGCGCTGATCCTGATCTGGGAGGGCGCGGTGCGGCTCTTTGCCCTGCCCTCCTATCTCCTCCCCGCGCCCTCGGCGATCCTGCAGGCGTTTTCCGCCATCGGCATTGACCGCTGGGCCGTGCATATCTGGGCCACCTTGCGGGTGGCGCTGCTGGGCTTTGCGCTCTCCATCTGCATCGCCATCCCGCTGGCAATTGTCCTGATCCGTTCGCCGTTTCTCTCGCGCACGCTCTACCCGCTGCTGGTGATCGTGCAGGCCACCCCGGTCGTGGCCATCGCGCCGATCATCATCGTGGTGCTGGGGGCAGGCGACGCGCCGCGCATCGTCATCACCTGCCTTCTCACCTTCTTCCCGCTGGTCGTCGCCACCGCCACCGGCCTCGCCGCCACGCCGCCCGAGCTGATCGAGCTCTCGAAAAGCCTGCGCGCCCCCGGCTTTCGCGAGATGACCCAGATCCGCCTGCCCTTTGCCGTGCCCTATATCTTCTCGGCGTTGAAAATCTCGATCACGCTGGCGGTGATCGGCGCCGTGGTGGCCGAATTCTGCGCCGCCGACAAAGGTGTTGGCTATTTCATCCAGTTCTCCACCTCGATGTTCAAACTGCCGCAGGCCTGGGCGGGGCTTTTCGTCCTCGCCGCCATGGCGCTCGGGCTGTTTCAGATCGTGGTGCAGGTGCAAAAGCGGCTGTTCCCCTGGAGCCTGCCGAAAACCCGCTGACCCGTTGCGGCGCATCCCGTGCCGCAACCCCTTCCGGGAGTAGAAGCGGTCAGAGGCCCCCGGGCGCTGACATTGCTCCGTTCAACCGGCCGCAGAGGCGCTCTGCCAGCGGCCCATCCCCCAGGAGAGATCCATGCCCACCGAATATGCCCTCGCCGAACTCAACAAGGAAAAGACCATCGGCGGTCTTGGTGCCACCATCGCGCGCGATGTGCCCGCCATCGACCTGTCGGATTTTGAGAACCGCAAAGCCGAGATCGCCGATGCGCTCTGGCATGCCGCCACGGAGATCGGCTTTTTCCAGGTCTATAACCACGGCCTGTCCGAAGATGACATTGACCTGGCCTTTGACACGGCCTGGGAGTTTTTCGAGCTTCCCACATCGGTCAAGGCGCAATATCCGATGCCCAAGGGCACCAATGCCGGCTGGGAATTCAAGGCACAGGTGCGCCCCTCAACCGGCACGCCGGACAATAAGGAAAGCTATCAGATCACCCGCCCCAATATGCCCGGCCTCTGGCCGAGTGAGGCGGAACTGCCCGGCTTTCAGGCGAAAATGCTGCGATTTGAGCGGGCGAACTGGGAATTGGGGATGCGGATCCTGTCGTGTTTCGCGCTGAAAATGGGCTTTGCCGAGGATTTTTTCACCACGGCGCATGACCCCGACAGCCCGGAATACCAATCCACCCTGCGGCTGATCCATTACATGTCGATGGAAGATGCCCAGCCCGAGGATTTCAAGGCGTGGCGCGCCGGGGCGCATTCGGATTTCGACTGCCTGACCATCCTGCACCAGAAGGAGGGTGAAGGCGGCTTGCAGGTCTGCCCGGGCAAGGATGCCGCCTCCGGCCAATGGACCGATGTGCCGCCGAAACGCGGCTATATCACCTGCAACATCGGTGACATGCTGATGCGCTGGTCGGATGATCAGCTGCAATCCACCCTGCACCGTGTGCGGATGCCGCGCGAAGGCGAATATATGGGCCGCCGCCTGTCGCTGCCCTTCTTCTGTCAGGCCAACCGCGATGCGGTGATGCAGGGGCCGCTTGGCCTCTATGCGCCGATCACCGCGGGGGATTACCTCACCCAGCGCATCAACGCCAATTTCGCCCGGAAATGACACCCGCGGGCAGGACACACCGAAAAATGGACCGTTGAAGATGCAGCGCGCGCCTGACATCCTGAAGGCAGGGGCCCCTACCGGCGGGACCCATAACACGGGGGGACAGGCCCCTGCCGCCCCACCCCGGCCCGCCAAGGCCACAACGGGCGCGGCAGCCCCCGCATTGGGACGCACCATGCTGCACGGACGCGCGCTGCGCTATATTGATGAGGTGGCCCGGCAAGGCTCGATCCGCGCGGCGGCGAAAGAGCTGAACGTCGCCGCCTCCGCCATCAGCCGCCATATCGCCGAGCTGGAGACCGAGCTGGACGCGCCGATCTTTGAGCGTCTGCCGCGCGGGTTGCGGCTCACCACCTCGGGCGAGATGCTGCTCGCGCATATCCGCGAAACCCTGCGCAACCATGACCGGATGCGGGCGCAGATCCAGTCCTTGCGCGGCCTCAGCCGGGGCGAGGTGACGGTGGCGACCATGGCCACCCTCGCCGCCGGGCGGCTGGCGGATGTGATCGCCGATTACCGCGAGGCGCATCCGCAGATCCGGCTGACCATCGCCGTGCGCGACCGCCCCGGGGTGATCGAGATGGTGGCCTCGGGCGGCGCCGATCTGGCTTTGGGCTATAACCTGCCCGCCGACAACCGGCTGCAACGCGCCGCCGAGTTTCAGCACCGTCTGGGCGCGGTGGTGGCGCGCGACCATCCGCTGACCGTGAAAAAGGGCGTCCGGCTGACCGATTGCCTGATCTATCCGCTGGTACTCGCCGACCGCAGCAACAGCCTGCGCGAGGCGGTGGAGGATATGGCCTCGGCCACCGCGCCGCTGACGCCGCAGGTCGAGACGAATTCGATGGAGCTGATGAAGCGTCTGGCGCGCCGCGCGCCGCATGTGACCTTTCTCAACCGCGTCGATGTCGATCAGGAATTGCGCGACGGCGATCTGGCGTTTTTGCCGCTGACCGGGGCGGCGGCGCGCCAGCGGCTCAGCCTTGTGCACCGGGCGCGCGGCTCGATCTCGCCCGCCACCAGCCGCTTCATTCAATTTGTGCAAGAGCGGTTCGCCGCCAGCGAAATCAGTGACTGACATCGCGGGAAGCACCCGCGCTTTCCCGCTCAAGGACAAGATTATGAAAGACATTTCCTCCCCGGCCGCTTTGGCCGATCTCAGCGGCCATGGCCGGGTGCTGTTGCAAAACGCCCGCGTGCCCGCCTGCCTTCTGGCCGCCGGTGCCCCGGCGGGCAGCCCCATAGATGCCGATGGTGCAGCGCTGGTGGACCTTCTGCTCGATGGCCCCGCCATCGCCGCGATCGGCGCGCCCGGTGCAATCTTGGCTGGGGATGCCCGGCCCCTCGCGCTTGCGGGGCGGCACCTCTGGCCGATGCTGGTCGACATGCATACCCATCTCGACAAGGGCCATGTGCTGGGCCGCGCGCCGGATTCGGGCGGCACCCATGGGGGCGCGCGGGCGGCAACCACCGCCGACCGTCTGGCGCATTGGCGGCATGATGATCTGCTGCTGCGGATGCGCTTTGGCCTTGCCTGTGCCGAGGCGCATGGGGTGGCGGCGCTGCGCACGCATCTCGACAGCCATCAGGGGCAGGCCGAAACCAGCTGGGGCGCGCTGGCCGCCGCCCGGGCGGAATTTGCCGGACGGGTCACGGTGCAGGCGGTGGCGCTGGTGCCGGTTGATGCCTATCTCGGCGACTATGGCCCGCGTTTGGCCGATCTGGTCGCGGCGGAGGGCGGGTTTCTGGGCGGCGTCACCCGCGCCGCGGGCGGCACGCATCAGGCGGGCGGGATGGAGGAGCTCGACGCGATCCTCGACCGGATCTTCACCCTCGCCCGCGAACGCGATCTGGATGTCGATCTGCATGTGGATGAGGCGGCGGTGGCGGGTGCCCTCGCCCCGGTGGCCCGCGCCACCTTGCGGCATGGATATGAGGGTCGGGTGACCTGCGGCCATTGCTGCTCGCTGGCCAATCTGCCCGCGGCGGAAGCGGCCGAGGTGATCGCGCTGGTGGCCAAGGCGGGGATTTCCATCGTCACCCTGCCCACGGTGAACCTCTATCTGCAGGACCGCGCGCCGGGCCGCAGCCCGCGCTGGCGCGGCGTCACCCCGGTGGCCGAACTGCGCGCCGCGGGCGTGCCGGTGGCGGTGGCGGGCGACAATTGCCGCGATCCATTCCATGCCTACGGCGATCACGACATGCTGGACACCTGGCGGCAAGCAGTGCGCATCCTGCATCTCGATCATCCGTTCGGCGATGCCCCGGCGCTGGCCGGGCCGGTGCCGGGGCGGCTGATGGGCCTTGGCCGCACCGGAAGTATCACGGTGGGCGGTGCGGCGGATCTGATGCTGCTGCAGGCCTGGAGCCTCGATCAGGTGATGGCCCGGCCGCAGAGCGACCGGGTGCTGATCAAAGCCGGGGCGCTGTCGGCCGCCCGCCTGCCGTCCTATCAGGAGCTTGCGGCGGTCTGACCCCCGCCGCCGCCCGCGCGATCAGTCCGCCGCACCTTTGCCATAGCGGAAACAGGCGCGGTCATGGTCATCCACCATCCCCGCCGCCTGCATCCAGGCATAGGCAATCGTCGGCCCGACGAATTTGAAGCCGCGCCGTTTCAGCTCTTTGGAGATCACCGCGGAGAGCGGCGTGCTCGCCTGCCGCGTCACCCCATCGCCAAGGATCACCTTGCCATCGGTGAACGCCCAAAAGAACGCCGCGAAATCCTCGCCCCGGTCGCGCATCTCGCAAAAGATCTGCGCGCCGCGGATGGTGGCGCGGATCTTGGCCTGCGACCGCACCACCCCGGGATCGGCCATAAGCCGCGCCACATCTTCCTCGCCAAAAGCCGCCACCTTGTCAGGGTCGAACCCGGCAAAGCCCGCGCGGAACCCCTCGCGCTTGCGCAAAATGGTGATCCAGGACAGGCCCGCCTGAAACCCCTCCAGCATCAGCATTTCCCACAAGGTCCGGCTGTCATGCTCGGGCCGGCCCCATTCATCATCGTGATAGGCGATGTAGAACGGCTCATGGCCCAGCCAGGTGCAGCGGTGAAGATCGGACATGGATACCCCCTGTTTGTTCACGGCGCACCTTGCCGCGACCAGAGCGCAAAGGCCAGTGGGGAAATCCTGCCCTTGCGCCGCAAAACCCAAGGGCGGCACGGGGTCCCTCCCCGTGCCGCGCAGTCATTATGTATCATTCATATGAACTTACGGAGCGATCTTCCGGCGCCGCCCCGGCTCTTACGGCGCCTCCCCCTCGTAAATTGCCTGCGTCTGCCGCAAGGCATCATCCAGCCTCGCCCCTTCGGCATAGGGCGCCAGCGTCGCCGGGCGCGCCATCCCCTCGGGCACATGCGGACAGGGCTCTGCCGCACCGATCACCGTCGACACCGGGATCACCCCCGCCCAGACCGGATGCGTCAGATCCTCGGGGTTGTCGCCCACCCCCTTGGCGCGGACCTTGGCCGAGGCCTCGTCGATCGGCATGGCGATCACCATCGTCGCCTTCGCCTCCTGCCCGGTGATCGGCCGCAGCCCGGCGCTGCGTTCGGGGTAAAAGCGGTCGACCACGGCCCAGAGCGCCTCTTCCTTCTCCGGCCCCTCCGGCAGGATCCGCGCGGTGCCAAAACACATCGCCGCCCGGTAATTGGCCGAATGGTTGAAGCCCGAGCGCGCCAGCACCAACCCGTCGAGATGCGAGACGGTGACGCAGGCGGCAACGCCCGGTTTCAGATGCCGCAGCATCCGGCTGGCCGAGGAGCCGTGCCAATAGAGCGTATCGCCCCGCCGCCAATGCAGGGTCGGCGTGCAATAGGGTTGCCCGTCAATGACATAGGCCACATGGCAGAGCATGGCGGCATCCAGGATCGCATGCACCGCCGCGCGGTCATAGCGGGCGCGTTCCGAGACACGTTTGGCGCGGTTGCGCGGGGTGACGGGATAGAGGTTGGGATCTTGCACGGTCATCGAAGCGGCCTTTCAAACTGGACAGATCCGGTTTAGCCGCGGATATTGGCTCGCAAGAGGTCCAATTTCATGTCCATTTCACAGACCAATATCCCGGATTGGTCAGCGCTGATCCCGGTCCTGCCCGATGATGCGGCCACCAGCCCCGGCCGCCCGGCCCGCTGGCAACGCCTTTACGCCAAACTGCGGCAGCTGATCGAAAGCGGCGCTTTGCCACCCGGAGCCAAACTGCCGCCCAGCCGCGATCTGGCGGCGCGGCTGGGGCTCGCGCGCGGCGCGGTGGTGGCGGCATTTGAGCTGCTGGTGGCCGAAGGCTTTGCCGAGGCGCGCACCGGCGCAGGCACCTATGTGGCGACGCGGGTGCCACAGCGCGCCGCCCCGGCCGAAACGCCGGCCGCCACGGCCATGGCGCGGCCGCATCCGTCCCGCCGCGATCTGCCGGGCATTCTGGGGGCGGTGGCGGAAGATCCCCGCTCGCTGCAGATCTTCCGCAGCATCCTGCACCGGCAGCTGGCGCGGCCCCAGGCGGCGCTGTTTCGCTACAGCGACCCGCAGGGCAGCGCGGAATTGCGGCGCGAGGTGGCCGCCTATCTGCAGCTCGCGCGCGGGGTGCGCTGTGTGCCCGAGCAGATCCTGATCACCTCGGGCACGCAATCGGCGCTGGATCTGGTGCTGCGGTCGGTCTTGGCGCCGGGCGACAGCATCTGGCACGAGGATCCGGGCTATCCGATGGCGCGGGCGGCGATGCTGGGGGCCGGGCTGCAGGTGGTGAGCGTGCCGGTGGATGGCGAGGGGCTGGTGGTCGCCGCCGGGATCGCCCGCGCGCCCCGCGCCCGCGCCGTCTATGTCACCCCCTCGCATCAGTTTCCGCTGGGGGTGACGCTGTCGATGCCGCGGCGGCTGGCGCTGATCGACTGGGCCGTCGCAACCGGCAGCTGGATCATCGAGGACGATTATGACAGCGAGTTCCGCCATGCCGGGCCGCCGCTGACCGCCTTGCAGGGGATGGATGCCGCCGGGCGGGTGATCTATTCCGGCAGCTTTTCCAAGGCCTTCATGCCGGGTCTGCGGCTGGGCTACCTGGTGCTGCCCGAGGCGCTCTTGCCCCCCGTGCTGGCCCTGCGCGACCGCAGCGACCGCTATCCCCCCGCGCTGGCCGAGGGGGCGATGGCCGAATTCCTGCGCGCAGGCCATTACGCCGCGCATCTGCGCCGCGCGCGCCGCCGGGTGCGGCAGGCGCGGGATGCGCTGGTGGCAGCATTGGCGGGGGGCGCGGCGGCGGGATTGGCGCGGGTCACAACGCCGGATCAGGGCCTGCATCTCATCGCGCATCTGCCGCCCGGCAGCGATGACCACGCCTTGGCCGAAGCCGCGCAAGTGGCGGGCCTTGGCGCGCGGGCGCTGTCGCCGATGTATCTGCAAAACCCGCCGCAAGCGGGTCTGGTGATTGGTTTTTCCGGCTTCGCGCCGGAGACGCTGGCCGCCGCCGCCCGGGATTGGTTGCAGAGCACCGCCCGCTGATGCCCCGGCATCACGGCGCGGTGGCGAGGCCCTTCCAGAAGGCGGTCTTGCGGGCATGATCCAGCCGCAACCGCGCGAGATAATCCTCTTGCGGCTCAAGGCTGCCCAGATCGCTGATCTCCTCGGCCAGCGCGCCGCAGCGGGCCAGCTGCGCCCCCGCCTGCCGGTAGCGGGTCACCCGGCCCCGGCGCAGCACGAAATCGATCATGCCGCGATAGATGATCAGCGCCGCGCGCGGATGCCGGGGGGCCAGCGCCTCGGCCAGGGGCACCAGATAGTCATCGAGATCGCCGTCAAGATCGCCCGCCCGCTTCTCGACCAAAGCCGCCGCGCGGTAGAGATCGCCCCATTCGACAAAGAAACGCAACCCCCAGACCGCGCTCGGGAAAACCTCGGCCCAGACCATCGCCCGCTCTTCCGCCTCGAAACTCTCAAAATCCGGCAGGGCCTTCAGATGCGCGCGCAGATGCGGCACCGAGAGAAAGCGGGTGAAGAGCTGCCAGCGCATCGCCTGCGCCTCAGCCTTGCGGCCCAGCGCGTCCAGCACCGCCAGCCGCATCTCATGCCAATCGGCCAGGAGATGCAGATCCGACGGGTCCGCCGCCTCGATCGCCGCCCAGGCCTCCTCGGCCCGACCCGCCTCCAGCAGTCGGCGGGCGATGTCGGCGGCCACCTCCGGCAGCGCACGGGCGGCGGGGCTGTAGCGGGCGATCACCGCCTCCACATCCCCCGCGGCTTCCGCGATCTGCATCAAAGCGGCATCGGTCAGGCTGGCGCGGTGGCGCGTGGCAAGCGCGCGGGCCTGCGCCGGATGATGGCTGCCCCGGCCCTTGGCGCTGAACCCCTCCGGCTCGGGCACCGGCAGATCGGCAAGCTGGATCAAGAGGGATTTCAGATGCGCCAGCCCCGCTTCGCCCAGCGCCGGGGTCAGCGCCGGGATCAGCTGGTCAAACTGGCCGTAATGGTTTTCCTGCAGGGCGGTGAAACAGCGCTCGGCCAAAGTTTGCGGATCCGCCGCGCCGCGTTGCGCCACCTCGGCCAGATCGGCGAGGCTTTGGGCAAAAATCGCCGTCACCACGCCATTCGGATCCTCGCAGCGGGCATGGATGCCATTCGCCATCTCAAGGATCCGCCACAACAGGTCGAGCCCCTCGCGCGGATCGGCCGCCGCAATCTCGCCCGCCGCCGCCCGGCGCTGGCTTTCCAGATCCTCGGCAAAGGCGCGGCGTTTGCGCCAGGTGATCTTGGCGCGCGAGCGGGCAAGGCTCAGGAGGCGCTTTTGCACCTCTTGCGCGGCGTCCTTGGGGCTTTGCGCCCCCGCCAGCGCCAGCCGCAGCCGCCGCTTGGCCGAAGCCGAGCCGGTGGAGATTTCCATCAGCAATTCGGACAGCTGTTCCGCCCCAAGGCTTTCCAGATTTTTGGCGTTCAGCGTTTTCTTCGAGCTCATCAGCGTCCCCGGCAGATCGGCGGCACGCTAGCAGCCCCAAAGCCCGGGTGAAAGCCCCACGCCCCGTAAGCGCCCCCATCAACGGCCCCGTCAACGCCCCCATCAACGGCCCCTTCCATCTCCCCGTCCCCCAGCCTCTCCCCCCGGCGCAGCCCCATCTTTCCCAGCCCCCGCCGCCCTGATAGCGTGGCGGCATGAAAGAACTCACGTTGCGACAGGTTGAGGTCATCCGCGCGGTGATGATGGCGGGCACCATTCAGGGGGCCGCCAATCTCTTGCATGTCTCGGCCCCCGGCATCAGCCGTCTGGTGAAACACACCGAGGAATCGCTCGGCGTGCGGCTCTTTGAACGCAAGGCGGGGCTTTTTGTCCCCGCCGCCGAAGCGCATACGATCTTTGAGATGGTGCATCAGGTCTACCGGCAGATGGAGAACCTGAATGCCGCGGTGTCCTCCTTGCAAAAGGGCGAGGATTTCACCCTGTCCTTTGCCTCCGCGCCCTCCATCGCGCAGTTCATCGCCGCGCGGGTGGTGCGCAACGTGCGCCAGCGGTTTCCCGACCTGTTCATTGATCTGAACATCCTGAAGATCGAGGAAACGCTGGATTACCTTTTGCTGGAACGGGGCGAGTTCGTGCTGATGTCCTCGGCCATCGACAATGCGGCGCTGACCAATGAGCCGATGGCGGTGGGGCGGCTGGTGGCGATTGTGCCCGACGGACATCCTCTGGCCGCGCAGGACGAGATTTCGGTGCATGATCTGGCGCAAGAGCCCTTTGTCGGCGTTGATCCCGCCGATCCCTATGGCGCGATTCTGGCGCAGCCCTTCCGCGAAGCGGGCATCGAGCCGCGCTACACGATGCGGGGACGTTTCGCCCAGACCGTGGTCAGTCTGGTGCGCCACGGCCTCGGCGTGGCGGTGATCGATGAATTCTCGGTGGCCGAGGTTTACATGCCCGGCATCACCCGCAGACCCCTGCGCGAAAAGAGCGAAATCACCGCCTATATCGTGAAAAAACAAGGGCGTGAGCTGTCCAGCTTTGCCGAATTCACCATTGATCGTTTCCGCCGGGAGTTGCATGGTGCCACCCTGCGCGAAAGCTGGGATCCGCCGCGGAATTAACATGATGTTACGAACAAATACAAAACAGCATTTGTCGTTAAGATACAGCTTTGGCATGATGCCACCATTCCGCCCGACGGGAGATCGGGCGGTTCTGACATCTCATGGGAGGATATGAGGATGAAACGCAGCCTGATCGGCGCGGCTTTCGCGCTTGGACTTGCAGCACTGCCGGCCTTTGCCGATTACCCGGAAAAAGAAATTCAGGGCATCATCCAATGGGGTGCCGGCGGTTCGACCGACACGGTGATGCGCGCGGTGACCCCGCATGCGGAAGAGGCACTGGGCGGCACCATCGTCATGCAAAACGTCACCGGCGGTGTCGGCGCGATTGCGCTGAACCAGGTGGCCGCTGGCGATGCCGATGGCTACACGATCCTGTTTGGCGCGGAAAACCCGCTGCTCTACAAGGTGATGCAGCTTGGCACCAAGGATTACTCGGACTTCACCCCGATCAACGTGCTCGCGCGCGGCGTGCCGATTCTGGTCGCCAACAAGGACGCGCCGTTCAACACCTTCCCGGAAATGGTTGCCTATATTCAGGCCAATCCGAAGGGCGTGAAGTTCGGCTCGACCGGCCCGGGCGGCCTGCCCTCGGTTGTCACCGCGATGATCAATTCGAAAACCCCGCTCGACGTCATCTTCGTGCCCTATGACGGCGACGGCCCGGCGCTGACCGCGCTGCAGGGCGGTGCCATCGACGTGATGCCCGCCGTTCTCGGCGCCGCCATCGAAGGCATCAAAGGCGGCACGATGAAGCCGATCGCGCTCTTTGACACCGAGCCGAGCCCGGCACTGCCGGATGCGCCGACGATCACCTCGACCAACCCCGAATTCGCCGACATGCTGCCCTGGGGTCCGTTCTTCGGGATCTTCGTGAAAAAAGGCACCCCGGATGACGTGGTGGCCAAGCTGACCGAGGCCTATGCCAAGGGTGCGGAAGCCGAAGACTTCAAGGCACTGATGGACGGCCGTGGCTTCAAGATGATGAACATCTCGGGTGCCGACGCGCAGGCCTTCCTCGACCGCTGGCAGTCGGTGACGGCATGGCTGGTGCAGGACGCCGGTCTGACCAAAGCATCGCCCGCCGATTTCGGCATTCCGAAGCCCTGAGCCAAGACCCGGACCGGGGCCCGCGTGGCCCCGGTCTGCCAGGTTGGGCTGCGCGCTGCGGGCTTCACCGCCCTGTAACGTCCAGCACCCCAAGCCGCGATCCACCACAGATCGGACCGCGACCTGACGACCGGCCCCCTGCGCACCGGCCCCTCCGGCAGGTTTATCGCAGGCAGCGCCCTACCCGCTGACAGCACCACCGCGCGCAGCCGCTGTCCCGCCATCCGGCATCTGCCACCCCGCATATGCCCGCTCTCTGCCCCCCGGCCCCGGCCCCGGGACAGACCCATATTCGACGCCGCCCGGCTGATGCACATCCGGGCCCGCGTCCGGTCCGCGCGCAAAGCCCCGCCGGACCCCCACATTCTGCATGACCCATGGGAGGGGAAAGATGCAAACCCGTCACCCGCGCCGCCCCGGAGAGGCGATCTTCAATCTCTTCATCCTCGCGGCAACGCTGTTCCTGCTCTACACCGCCTATGGGATTTCCGGCTTTGAGGCGCTGAGCGCCCCCGGCGCGATCCCGATGGCCGCGACCGCGATCATGGTGATCTGCGCCGCGCTGATCCTGGTGCAATCGCTCAAACGTCCCGGCAAGACCAGCGAGACGGTCATCCGCGACATCCTGCCGATCCCGGTCGTGGCCACCATCCTCGCGATCACCGCCTATGCGTTCTTGCTCAAGCCGCTTGGCTTTCTGCCCACCTCGTTCCTGTTCCTCTTCGCGCTGATCAAACTCCTCAGCGGGCGCGGGATTCTCTGGTGCTCGGGTACGGCGCTCCTGTGTGTGGCGCTGATCTATTGCGTCTTCCGGCTGGTCTTCTCGGTGCTGATGCCCTCGGGGATCGTGCCGGAGGGCGAGATTCTGGCCGCCATCCGCCATCTGATCGGCATGGGGAAATAACATGGACATCCTTGCACAGATCCTGGTGCCCTTCCTGCACATCAAGTTGCTGGCGCTGGTCGCGGCGGGCACTTTTGCGGGCATCTATATCGGCGCCATTCCCGGCCTTTCGGTCACCATGGCGGTCTCGATCCTGATCTCCTTCACCTTCAGCTGGGATGTACTGCCCGCGCTGTCGCTGATGATCGGCATCTATATGGGCGGCGTCTATGGCGGCTCGCGCACGGCAATCTTGCTGAACATCCCCGGCGCGCCCTCGGCGATCGCCACGGCGATGGACGGCTTTCCCATGGCCAAACGCGGCGAAGCGGGCGAGGCGATCGGCATCACCACCGTCATGTCCTTCTTTGGCGGGCTGGTCGGCATTCTGGTGCTGGCGATGGCGGCCCCCTCGGTCTCGGCCTTTGCGATCAAATTCCAGCCGCGCGACTATATGCTGCTCGCCGTGCTCGGCATTCTGCTGGTGGGCTCGCTCTCGGGCGACAGCCTGATCAAGGGGATCTTTGCCGGGGCGATGGGGCTGATGATCGGCTCGGTCGGGCTTGACCCGCTGACCATGGCGCAGCGTTTCACCTTTGGCGCGCCGGTGCTGATGGGCGGCATCTCTTTCATCGCGGTGATGATCGGCATGTTCGGCGTTTCCGAGGCGCTGATGCAGCTGCATTCGGTCAACACCCCCGCCGTGCGGCAGGTGATCAAGCGCATCGTCCCCTCCTTTGGCACCATCCGCAAATATCTGCCGCTCTCGCTGCAATCCTCGGCCATCGGGGTGATCATCGGCGCGCTGCCGGGCACCGGCGGCGATATTGCGGCACTGATGGCCTATGACCACGCGAAACGCATCACCAAAAACCCCGAAGTGCCCTTTGGCGAGGGCGCGAAAGAGGGCCTCGTGGCCCCCGAAACCGCCAATAACGCCGCGGTCGGCGGGGCGTTCATCCCGATGATGACGCTGGGGATTCCGGGCGACTCGGTGACCGCGATCATGATCGGCGCGCTCTTCATTCACGGGCTGAACCCCGGCCCGCTTCTGATGGTGCAACAGCCCGACATGTTCTGGTTCATCGTCGGCGCGCTGATCCTCGCCAATTTCTTCATGCTGATCTTTGGCCTCACCGGCATCAAGATCTTTGTGAAGATCGTCGAGATGCCGCGCACCGTGCTCATCCCGCTGATCCTCCTCTTGTCCATCGTCGGCGCCTATGCGGTCAACAATTCGCTGACCGATGTCTATTGGATGCTGGGTTTTGGCGTTCTGGGCTATTTCATGCGGCTTTATGGCTATAGCCTCGGGCCGGTGATCCTCGGCGTGATCCTGTCGCGGCTTCTGGATGACAACTGGCGCCGGGCGATCATCTCGGATCAGGAAAGCCTGCCCCTGCTCTTCAAAGGTATCCTGACCAGCCCGCTCTCGCTTGTGCTCTTTGCCTCGGTCGTGCTCATCTTCATCTCCAAGACCCCGCTCTGGACCTGGATGAAGCGCAGCCTGCGCCCCACGGCACAGAACTAAGCCCGGCCCATAACTTCCGCCGGGGCGGTGATCGCCCCGGCCCCTCTCTCAAAGGAACCCCGCGATGAGCGACATCATCCACCTTGGTCTGATCGGCGACAATATCGCCAAATCGCAGTCGCCCCGCCTGCACCGTCTGGCGGGCCGCCAGAACGGCCGCACCGTTGTTTATGACAGCCTTGTCCCGCGCGAGATCGGGATGGACTTCGACCCGCTCTTTGCCCATGTCGCGCAATCGGGCTTTCGCGGCGTGAATGTCACCTATCCCTATAAGGAACGCGCCGCCGCCAAGGTCGAGATCGAGGATCCTTTGGTGCGCGCCATCGGGGCGGTGAACACGGTGATTTTCGGCACCACCCCGCCCAAGGGCTATAACACCGATTACTCCGGCTTTATCGCCGCCTACCGTCTGGTGCGCGGTGCCGCGGCCCCCGGCCCCACGCTGATGATCGGCGCGGGCGGTGTGGGCAAGGCGGTGGCCTTTGGCCTGATCGCGCTTGGCGCCACCGAGATCCGCATCGTTGACCGTGACCTGCCGAAAGCCGAGGCGCTGGCCGAGGCGCTGACGGCCGCCGCCCCGGGCCTCGTGACCCGCACCGGCACCGAGGCCGAGGCCCTGGCCAACGGCGTCACCGGGCTGATCAACTGCACCCCCGTCGGCATGGTCGGCTATGACGGCACGCCGCTGGCGGCCAGCGCGATGGTCGCCGCGGAATGGGCCTTTGACGCGGTCTATACCCCCGTCGACACCCAGTTCCTGAAGGATGCCGAAGTGGCGGGGCTCAAAATCATCTCGGGCTATGAGCTGTTCTTTGGCCAGGGCGTCGATGCCTGGCGGATTTTCACCGGGCTGCCGCTGGACAGCAAACAGCTGCGCGCCGATCTGCAAACGCCGGAGGAATAAGATGAAAACCTCGATCGCCACCGTCTCCATCTCGGGATCGTTCCGCGAGAAGCTGACCGCCATCGCTCAGGCCGGATTCGACGGCATCGAGATTTTCGAACAGGATTTCATCGCCTATGACGGCAGCCCGCGCGATGTGGGCAATATGGTGCGCGACCACGGGCTTGAGATCACCCTCTTTCAGCCCTTCCGCGATTTCGAGGGCCTGCCCGAGCCGCACCGCAGCCGCGCCTTTGCGCGGGCCGAGCGCAAGTTTGACCTGATGGCCGAGCTCGGCACCGACACGGTGCTCTTTTGCTCCTCCTGCCACCCCCTGTCGATGGGCGGCATTGACCGCATCGCCGATGACTTTGCCGCTCTGGGCGAGATTGCTGCGCCACGCGGGATCAAGGTCGGCTATGAGGCGCTCTGCTGGGGCAAGCATATCGACGATCACCGCGATGCCTGGGAGGTGGTGCGGCGGGCCGATCACCCCAATATCGGGCTGATCCTCGACAGTTTCCACACTTTGGGCCGCAAGCTCGACCCCGAGACGATCCGGCGGATTCCGGGCGACAAGATCTTTTTCGTGCAGCTGGCCGATGCGCCCGCCATCGAGATGGATCTGCTCTACTGGTCGCGCCATTTCCGCAACATGCCGGGCGAAGGCGACCTTGCGGTGACCGCCTTCATGCGGGCGGTGGCGGCCACGGGCTATGCCGGGCCGCTCAGCCTTGAGATTTTCAACGATCAGTTCCGCCAGGGCCTGCCGCGTCTGGTGGCGCAGGACGGGCACCGGGCGCTGATCGGGCTGATGGATGAGGTGCGCCGCGCCGAACCGGCCCTGCCCGTCGATCTGCCCGCCTTCCCCGCCCCGGCGGCGGTGGAAGCGGTGGAGTTCATCGAATTTGCCAGCTCCGCCGACGAGGCCCCGGCGCTGGAGGCGCTGCTGCAGGCCAGCGGTTTTGAGCGTGCGGGCCAGCATGTGTCGAAAGCGGTGACGCTCTGGCGGCAGGGCGCGGTCAGCATGTTGGTGAACACCGAAACCAGCGGCTTTGCCAATGCCGCCTTTGCCACGCATGGCACCACGGTCTCGGAGATTGCGGTGACGGTGCCCGATGCGCAGGCGGCCTTTGCCCGCGCCAAGGCGCTCGGCGCAGAACCCTATGCCGAGGCGCATGGGGCGGGCGAGCTGGACATTCCCGCCGTGCGCGGTGTCGGCGGCAGCATGATGCGCTTTCTCGACCGCAGCTCGGATCTGGCGCGGATCTGGCAGGTGGATTTCAAGACCACCGCCGGGGGCACGCCGGGGGCCGCTGCGCCGAAAGGGGCCGGGATTACCGGCGTCGATCACCTCGGCCAGACCATGGCCTATGAGGAAATGCTGAGCTGGTCGCTCTATTACACCTCGATCTTTGCCGCCGAGAAATCGCCGGTGGTGGATGTGATCGACCCCGACGGTCTGGTGCGCTCGCAGGCGATCCGCTCGGGCGGGCTGCGGGTGACGCTGAACGGCGCGGATGCGCGGCGCACGCTGGCCGGGCGCTTTGTGGCCGAAAGTTTCGGCTCGGCGGTGCAGCACATTGCCTTTGCGAGCGAGGATATCTTTGCCACGGCGGCGGCGCTGAAGGCGCGCGGTTTCCCCTTCCTGCAGATCGGCGCGAATTATTACGATGATGTCGAGGCGCGCTTTGGCCTCGCCCCCGCGCTGACCGCCCGGCTGCGCGCGAACAACATCATGTATGATGAGGATGCGGGCGGCGCCTTCTTCCAGCTCTATTCCACCGCGAGTGCAGGCGGGGTGTTTTTTGAGATCGTGCAGCGGCAAGGCAATTACGCGGGCTATGGCGCGCCGAATGCGCCCTTCCGCATCGCCGCGCAAAAACGCGCCGGACGGCCCAGCGGGATGCCGAAATTCTGAGGCTTCCCGCTGATATTGGTACATTGTTTTCCTATACGCCGCGCCGGGAAACGGGCAGCCTGACCGGACAAACCCGGAAGGAGCCTGCCGATGAGCGTTGAGGTCAATCTGCCGATCATTCTGCTGGCCTCGCTGATTGTCGCGGCCAGCCCCGGCCCCGCCACTTTGGCGATTGCCGGAACCGCGATGCGATCGGGCCGCAAACAAAGCCTGGCACTGGCCTCCGGCATCACCACCGGATCGCTGTTCTGGTCCTGTGCGGCGGCCTTTGGCCTTGGCGCGGTGATGCTGACCCATGCCTGGGTGTTGGAGATCATCCGCTATTGCGGGGCGGGCTATCTGATGTTTCTGGCGCTGAAATCCGCCAGATCGGCGATGTCGCGCAAAGAGATCCAGCCGCGGTCGGTGCAGGGCAGCCAGCGCGCGCTGTTTGGCAAGGGCCTTGCGCTGCATCTGACCAATCCGAAGGCCATTCTGTTCTTTGGCTCGCTCTATGCGGTGGGGATCCCCGCCGGGGCATCGCCGCAGCAGCTGTTGCTGGTCATCGCGGCAATGGCTGTACAAAATTTCTTTATTTTTCATGGATATGCGCTGATGTTTTCGCTGCCCCATGTGACCGGGGGCTATCTGAAACTGCGCCGCTGGTTTGAGGGGGCCTTTGCCTTGGGCTTTGGTCTGGCGGGCGTGAAAATCCTCACCGCACGGCTGGGCTGACCGGGAGGCGCATGGCTACTCCGCCTGCCCCAGAGCCTCGGACCGGGCGATCTCGCGCGTGACTTGCACCAACAGATCCACCCCGCTTTGATTGCTGGCGCTCTGCCGCCGGGTCAGCCCGACCGCGCCCGAGAGAAAGCGCGCGGCGGTGGGCAGCACGATCAGCTCGCCCCGCTCCAGCTCCTCCAGCACCACCCCGCGCGAGATGAACCAGAGCGTCTCCGACCCCGTCACTATCCCCCGCCCCACCGGCTGCGCCACCGTCTCATAGGCGGCGCGAAAGCCGGTGAGGCCGAGGGTTGCCAGATAATCATCCACCGTGCGCCGGATGATCGCCCCCGGCGGCGGCACGATCACCGGCCAGCGGACGAGCGCCGCCGCCAAAGCCTCGGGCCCCGGCGGCAGGGTGGCGGCGGGATGGCCCGCGCGGGCGACCAGCACCACCTCTTCCTCATAGAGGTGATCAAAGCCGAGATCGGCCATTTCAACCGGCGCGGGCATCCGCCCCAGCATCAGATCCACCGCCCCCGAGCGCAACAGCCCCATCAGATAATGATGCGGCCCGGTGATCACCGAGAGCAGGGTTTCGGGGGCCAGATCGTGAAAGCGCAGCGCCACTTTCGGGAAAAGCCGCGTCGCCACCGTGGGCAGCACCCCCACCGTCAGCGTGCCGCCCCCCGCGCCGGGGGCCAGCGCCGCCGCCCCGGCATCGAGCGCCTGCAGGCCGATGCTGGCATGGCGGCGAAAGAGCGCGCCCGCCTCGGTCAGCAGAAGCCGCCGCCCCTGCCGCAGAAAGAGCGGCTGGGCCAGCAGATCCTCCAACTCCGACAAGGTGCGCGACAAAGCGGGCTGGGTGATCCCCTGCGCCCGCGCGACCGCCGAGAGGTTTCCCGCTGCCGCAATCGCCAGAAAGGCGCGGATATGGCGCAGTTTCACCCCGGGATGCATAATCATATGGGCATGAACTCCGCTGCATTTTGCATTATCGCGCCGCATTTCGCTGGTTTATATTATGGATAAGAGGAGAGACCCATGCAAGTTTTAACCCGCCCCTGGGGCGCGATGCACTACCGTTGCGACGGCCCGGCGCCGGATGCGGCAACCGGCCCGACGCTGGTTTTTGCCAATTCGCTCGGCACCGATCTCAGGCTCTGGGATGCGGTGATGCCGCTTTTGCCCGCCGGTTGCCGGGTGATCCGCTATGACAAGGCCGGACATGGCCTCTCGGATGTGGGCGGCAGTGGCACGGTAACCGCGCTGGCCGAGGACGTGATTGCGCTGATCGAGGCCGAGGCGCGGGGCCCGGTGATTTTCATCGGCCTCTCCATCGGCGGGCTGATCGCGCAAAAGGTGGCCGAGCTGCGCCCCGATCTCTTGCGCGCGCTGGTGCTGTCGAACACCGCCGCAAAACTGGGCAATGCCGAAGGCTGGAACGCCCGGATTTCCGCGATTGAAGCGGGCGGGTTGGAGAGCATCGCCCCCGGCGTGATGGAGCGGTGGTTTGGTCCCGCCTTTCGCGCCACACCCGAACTGGCGCTGTGGCAGAACATGATGATCCGCATGTCGGTGCCGGGATATATCGCGGCCTGTCAGGCGCTTGCGGGGGGCGATCAGACTGCGGCCACCGCCAAGATCACCCTGCCGACGCTGGTGATCGCGGGGTCCGAGGATGGCGCCTCGCCGCCCGATCTGGTGCGCGCCACCGCCGATCTGATCGCGGGCGCGCGCTTTGCGCTGATCCCCGGCGCGGGCCACCTGCCCTGCGTTGAAACCCCCGCCGCCTTTGCCGAAGTGCTGAACGCTTTCCTCAAGGAACATGCCGATGTCTGATCACCCGACCATGGCCGAACAAGGCATGAAAACCCGCCGCCGCGTGCTGGGCAATGCCCATGTCGACCGCGCCGAGGCCAACAAGACCGCCGCCGATGCGCCGTTTCAGGCACTGATCACCGATGCCGCCTGGGGACATGTCTGGTCGCGCGACACGATCAGCTTGCGAGAACGCTCGATGCTGACCATCGCGCTGCTGGCAGGCCTCGGGAATGATCACGAACTGGCCATGCACATCCGCGCCACCGCCAATACCGGCGCCACACAGGACGACGTGATGGAGGCGCTGCTGCATGTGGCGATTTACGCGGGCGTGCCGCGCGCCAATCATGCGATCAAGATCGCCAAGGACACCTATGCGACCATGACCTCCGGGGAGGAGACGAAATGAAACCTGCCGAGTTTTTCCAACGCGACCGCACCTGGCATCCGCCCGCTCTGACGCCGGACTACAAGACCTCCGTCACCCGTTCGCCGAAACTGGCGATGCTGAGCCTGCAAGGCTCGATGTCGGAAATCACCGGCCCTACCTTTGGCCATAGCGACATCGACCCGATCGACAATGACATGATCAAGAACTACGCCAAGACCGGCGATCCGGTCGGCGAGCGGATCGTCGTGCATGGCCGCGTGCTGGATGAGGAAGGCCGCCCGGTGCGCAACACGCTGGTCGAGGCCTGGCAGGCCAATGCGGGCGGCCGCTACCGGCACAAGAAAGACACCTATCTGGCGCCGATTGACCCCAACTTTGGCGGCTGTGGCCGCACGCTGACCGACGAGAACGGCTATTACTTTTTCCGCACCGTCAAACCGGGTGCCTATCCCTGGCGCAACTGGGTGAACAACTGGCGCCCGGCGCATATCCACTTTTCGGTCTTCGGCACCGCCTTTGCGCAACGGCTGATCACCCAGATGTATTTCGAGGGCGACCCGCTGATCCCGCTCTGCCCGATCCTGAAGGCCATTCCCGACCAGCGGGCGATTGACCAGCTGATCGCGCCTTTGGATATGAACGCCAGCATCCCCTTGGATTCCTTGGCCTATAAATTCGACATCGTGCTGCGCGGCCGCCGCTCGACATTGTTTGAGAACCGTCTGGAGGGGAACTGATCATGGCGCAACCGCTGAGCTATCTGAAAGAAACCCCCTCGCAGACCGCAGGCCCCTATGTACATATCGGCATGGCCCCTGGCGCGGCGGGTTTTGACATTTACCGGCAGGAGCTGGGTCAGGTGATCGCCGGGCCGAACACGCCGGGCGAGCGGATCCGGATCGAGGGCGTGGTCTATGACGGCACCGGCGCGCCGGTGAAAGACGTGTTGATCGAGACCTGGCAGGCCGATGCCAATGGCATTCACGCGCATCTGGAAGACCCGCGCCACGGCGAAATCTCGGGTGATTTTCGCGGCTGGGGCCGGGTGATTTCGGATTTCGACACCGGGCTCTATACCTTTGACACCATCAAGCCGGGCGCGGTGATGGGCCGCAATGGCCGGATGATGGCGCCGCATATCAGCCTCTGGATCGTCGCGCGCGGGATCAATGTCGGGCTGAACACCCGGCTCTATTTCTCGGATGAGGACAACAGCAATGATCCGGTGATCAACCTGATCGAGCATGTCGAGCGCCGCAAAACCCTGATCGCCACCCGCACGCCGGGCAGCAACAGCTACCGTTTCGACATTCGCCTGCAGGGCGAGGGCGAAACCGTGTTCATGGATGTTTGAGATGGGCAAACCCTGCATCATCTGCGTCGCCATCACCGGCAGCCTGCCGACCAAAGCCAACAACCCGGCTGTGCCGATCAGCATCGCCGAACAGATCGAGAGCACGCAAGAGGCGTTTGAGGCCGGGGCCAGCATCGCCCATTGCCATGTGCGCGATGATGCGGGGGCGCCCACCTCGGACCCCGCACGGTTTGCGGCGTTGAAAGAGGGCCTTGAGAAGCATTGCCCGGGGATGATCATCCAGCTCTCCACCGGCGGGCGTTCGGGCGCGGGCGAGGCGCGGGGCGGCATGTTGCCGCTGTCGCCCGACATGGCCTCGCTCTCGGTCGGCTCGAACAATTTCCCGACGCGGGTCTATGAAAACCCGCCGCAGCTTGTGGATTGGCTGGCGGGGGAAATGCTGAAATACAAGGTGAAGCCCGAGATCGAAGCCTTTGATCTCTCTCACATTGTTCAGGCAACCCGGATGGCGGTGGATGGGCGGCTGCAGGGACCGCTCTATGTGCAATTCGTGATGGGGGTGAAGAATGCCATGCCCGCCGATGAGCCGATCTTTGACTTCTACATTGAGACGCTGAAGCGGCTGGCCCCCGATGCCGAATGGTGCGCGGCGGGGATCGGCGCGGCGCAGTATCAGATCAATGAATGGTCGATCAAAAAGGGCGGCCATACCCGCACCGGGCTGGAAGATAACGTCCGGATCGACCGCGACACTTTGGCCCCATCGAACGCCGCGCTGGTGCGCCGCGCGGTGGATCTTTGCGGCAAATACGACCGCCCCGTCGCCACATGGCGCGAGGCGCGCGAGATCCTCGGGCTGCGTCAGCCGGCCTGACCCACGGCTCCTCCCTGCCCCTCCCGGCCCTTGCCGGGGGGGCTTTTTTTGCGCTACGCCCTTCCGGCATCACAGACGGAGAACCCCATGCCCGCAGCCCTTGCCGACAGCGCCCTCTATCGCGGCCTTTTTGGCGATGACGAGACCGCGCAGCTGTTTACCGACAGCGCCGAAGTGCGGGCGATGCTGCTGGTGGAGGGGGCCTTGGCACGCGTTCAGGGCGCGCTTGGGATGATCCCGGCGGAATCGGCCGCGTTTTTGCACCGCGCGACGCTGGAAATTCAGATTGATCCGGCCGGGCTCTCGGCCGAGACGGCGGTGAATGGCGTGCCGGTGCCTGCGCTCGTCGCGGCCTTCCGCAAGGCGGCGAATGCGCCGGAACATGCGCAATATCTGCATTGGGGCGCCACCTCGCAGGATATTGCCGAGACCGGGCTGAACCTGCGGCTGCGGCGGGTGATCGCGCTCTGGGACGCGCGTCTGGTGGCGCTGATCGCGGCGCTGGGGCGGCTGGCGGCGGCGCATGCCGAGCTGCCGATGGCCGCGCGCACCTATGGCCAGACCGCGACGCCGACGAGTTTCGGCGCGCAGGTCGCCAATTGGGGCGCGCCGCTGATCCGCCACCGCGCGCGGCTGGCCGAGCTGAAACCGCGCCTCCTCCGGGTCTCGCTGGGCGGGGCGGCGGGCACGCTGTCGACGATGGGGTCGCAAGGGGCCGAGGTCCGCGCCGGGCTGGCCGAGGCTTTGGCTCTGGCCGATCCGATGGGCAGCTGGCACCCCGAGCGCGACGGTCTGGGCGAATTCGCGGGCTGGATGGCCGGGCTGATGGCCAGTCTGGGCAAGATCGGCGAAGACCTTTTGATTGCCACCCAATCGGGGATTGGCGAGGTCAGCGTGGCGGGCGGCGGCGGCTCATCGACAATGCCGCAAAAGCAGAACCCGGTGGGACCCTCGGTGCTGGTGGCGCTGGCGCGGCAGGTGATCGGGCTGTCGGCGGTGATGCAGGGCGCAGGCCTGCACCGGCAGCAGCGCGATGGTGCCGCCTGGTTCACCGAATGGCTGACGCTGCCGCAGCTCTGCCTTTCCACCGGCAAGGGGCTGGCGCTGGCGCTGGATCTCGCCGGGCGGATCAGCCCGAACCCGGCGGCGATGGCGCGCGGCCTGAACGAGGGCGGCGGCTTGATCCTGGCCGAGGCGCTGAGTTTCGCCCTGGCCGAGCGGATGCCGCGTCCCGAAGCGCAGGCGCGGGTCAAGGCGCTCTGCAAGGAGGTGATGGCGGGTGCTGGCAGCCTGACCGACCTCGCCGCGCGGGATTTCCCCGGCACCGATTGGGCCGCAACCCTCTCCGGCCCGCAGGCCTTGGGTGAGGCCCCGGCTGAGGCGCGACGGTTCGCCGAGGCGGCGGCTGAGGTGGCCGGAGAGGCCGCGGGCTAAAGCAACCCGCGCTCGCCCGTCACATAGCGCTCAAAAAAGTCGGAAAATGTCGCCACCCGCGCGGGCAAATGCGCATAGGGCGGGTAATAGAGCGTCAGCCAGATCTCGGGCGGTTGCCACTCGGGCAGGATCTGCTCCAGCCGCCCCGCCGCCAGATCCGCCGCCACGATGAAGCGCGGCAAGAGCGCCACCCCCTCGCCCTGCGCCGCCATTTCCGCCAAGAGCTCGCCATTATTCGCGGCAATTCCGGCACCCGCGCGAATGCGCCGCGTGCTCGCGGCATGGCTCAGCTCCCAAATCTCTTCATGGCTTTCCGCGTCATAGCCAAGGCAGATATGCTCGGTCAGCGCGGCGGGATCTTCGGGCCTGCCGCGCTGCGCCAGATAGGCGGGGGCGGCCACCAGCACCCGCTCGACCCGGCAGATCTTGCGCCAGATGGTGGATTTATCCTCGGGCGGGCCGGAAATGCGGATCGCCAGATCGCAATCGCCCTGCAGGATATCGACGAAACGGTCGGTCAGATGCACCGAAGCGGTGACCTGCGGATAGAGAATGCGGAATTGGGCCAGCACCGCGGGCAGCACCTTCATCCCCAAGGACAAGGGCGCGTTCAGCCGGATGCGGCCCGAGGCAACGCCCGCCTGCGCCTGACTTTCCTCGGCCGCATCGCGGAGCGCCTCGGACAAAGGCCCGACCCGCGCGGCATAGACCGCCCCCGCCGAGGTCAGCGCCACTTTGCGCGTGGTGCGCAGAAAAAGCTGCACCCCCAGCCGGTCCTCCAGCGCCGCGATGGTGCGGGTGGCGGCGGCAGGCGTGATGCCCAGATGCCGCGCGGCCTCGGCAAAACTGCCGTGCCGGGCCACGCCCAAAAACACCCGAATGGATTCCAACTCACCCATCCGCTGATTATTGCATTAATCGCAATAGTCTTCCAGATATTATGACCATTCTGTTTTGCTCGCCCGTCCCCCAGATTGGATCCCGAACGAACGGCCCGCCCATCCCGGACAGACCGCAGAACAGGAGAACCGACATGCTCACGCAAATCAAAGGCCTGCATCACGTCACCTCGATGGCGGGCGATGCCCGGACCAACAACGCCTTCTTCACCGAAGAGCTTGGCCTGCGCCGGGTGAAGAAAACCGTGAATTTCGATGCCCCCGATGTCTATCACCTCTATTACGGCGATGAGATCGGCACGCCCGGCTCGGTGATGACCTATTTCCCCTTCCCGCATATTGCCAAAGGCAAATTCGGCGCGGGCGAAGTGGGGACCACGGTGTTTTCGGTGCCCGAAGGGGCCCTGGGCTACTGGCGCGAAAGGCTGCCGGGTTTTGGCGTCAAGGGGCTGGGTGAAGAAACGGTCTTTGGCGAAGAACGGCTGAAATTCCTCGGCCCCGACGGCGACAGTTTCGCGCTGGTCGAGGCGAAGGGGGATGCCCGCGCGCCCTATGGCGCCGGTGCCGTGCCCGCCGATCAGGGCATCCGTGGCTTTCAGGGCGCGAGCCTCAGGCTCCGCGATGGGGGTGCCACGGGGGAACTCTTGCGCTTCATGGGTTATCAGGAGCAGGACCGGCAGGGCGATGTGACCCGTTTCGCCATCCCCGGCGGCAATGGCGCCGATGTGATCGATCTGGAAGTGCTGCCCGGCGCGCCGCTGGCGCGTCTGGGGGCGGGGTCGGTGCACCATATCGCCTTTGCGGTCGAGAATCGCGCGGCGCAGCTGGAAGTGCGCAAGGCACTGATGGACACCGGCTATAATGTTACCCCGGTGATCGACCGCGATTACTTCTGGGCGATCTACTTCCGCACCCCCGGTGGCGTCCTGTTCGAAGTGGCCACCAACGAGCCGGGCTTTGACCGCGATGAAGACAGCGCGCATCTGGGTGAGGCGCTGAAACTGCCCACGCAGCACGAATGGCTGCGCCCGCAACTGGAAAAAACCCTGCAACCGCTGGAGGGCTAAGGCATGGCTTTGCAAGACTATCTCCACATCAGCACCCCGGCCCGGCCGGGGGAGCCGCTGATTTTCACCTTTCACGGCACCGGGGGCGATGAGCATCAGTTCCCCGGCCTGATCGCGAAACTGCGCCCCGGCGCGGGCGTGGTCTCGCCGCGTGGCGATGTGTCGGAACATGGCGCGGCGCGGTTCTTTCGCCGCACCGGCGAGGGGGTCTATGACATGGCCGACCTCGCCCGGGCCACCGCCAAAATGGCCGGGTTCATCGCGGCGCATAAGGCGGCGAACCCCGGCGCGCCGGTCTGGGCTTTGGGCTATTCCAACGGGGCGAATATCCTCGCCTCGGTGCTCTTCGCGCAGCCCGAACTGATCGACCGCGCGGTGCTGATGCATCCGCTGATCCCGTTCACCCCGGCCGATCAGCCGGGTTTGGCGGGGCGCGAGATCCTGATCACCGCCGGGCGGCGCGATCCGATCTGTCCGGCCCCACTGACCGAAAGCCTGCAGGACTGGCTGGCGGCACAGGGGGCGAATGTGCAGACCGAATGGTCGAACGGCGGCCATCAGGTTGATACGAGCGAAATCAATGCGATCGGGCGGTTCCTCGCCGCCTGATGGCCTCGCAAACCCCGATCAAAAGGAGATCACCATGCGTCGGATTCACGACAAAATGCTGCGCGGCCAGACCCGCATGGGTTGGCTGGACAGTTTTCACAGCTTCTCCTTTGGCAGCTTCAGCGATCCGGCGCGGATGGGACTTGGCCCGCTGCGGGTGGTGAATGAGGATTTCATCATCCCCGGCGCCGGGTTCGCGCCGCATGATCACGCCGATATGGACATCCTCACCTATGTCCTCTCGGGGCGGATCGCGCATGAAGACAGCCTCGGCCACCGGGCGGAACTCGGCCCGGATGAGCTGCAGATGATGACCGCCGGATCGGGGATCACCCATGCCGAGATGAACCCCTCGGAGACGGAGGGCACGCATCTCTATCAGATCTGGATCATGCCCGATGCGGGGGGCGGCGCGCCCGCCTATCAGCAACTGGCGCTCGATCCCGATCTGGGGCGCGGGGCGCTGGCGGTGATTGCCAGCGGGCGGCAAGAGGCGCCGGTGCGGCTGAACTCGGGCACCGATCTTTACCGCGCGCGGCTGGTCGCGGGGGATGCGGTGCCGCTGGCGGTGGCGCCGGGGCGGCATGGCTTTGCGCAGATCCTGAGCGGCATTGCCGAGGTGGAGGGCGAGCGGCTGAGCGCCGGGGATGCGCTGGAGTTCCGCGACACCGCGCCGATGGAATTGGTCTGGCAGACCGCGGGCGAGATGCTTTTCTTTGATCTGCCGCGGTAAATCCGGTGGCTCTAAACCCAACCGTATCAAGGGGGTAGCGACACAAGCGTCGCTGCCCCCATTTTCTTGGAAAAAAATCTCGCGCGCCGATGGGATTATTTCCCGCCCCCCTGCGTCATCTCTCTCAGAAGCGCAAAACCCCGCTTCGCCCTTTTCAGGAGGAAGACCAGATGACCCGATTTCTGACCATGACCGCAGCCCTCGCGCTGCTCGCCGCCCCCGCCTTTGCCGAAATGGCGCCGATGACCGCGCAATCGAGCGCAGGCGAAATCCTGACCGATATGCAGGGCATGTCCCTCTATACCTTCGACAAGGACACGAAGGGCATGTCGATGTGCGAAGGCGATTGCTTGGCGAAATGGCCCGCCGCCACCGCCGGGGCCGAGGATAAGCCGATGGGTGACTATGACATCATCACCCGCGCCGATGGCACACGGCAATGGACCTACAAGGGCATGCCGCTCTATACATGGGTCAAGGATGCCACCGCGGGCGATGTGACCGGCGACGGCGTCGGCGGGGTCTGGCATCTGGCCCGCCCGTAACAAGGTCAGACCTGCGATGAGCCTGTTTCTGGATCAGATCGAAGCGGCGATTCCGGCGCTCAGGCGCTATGCGATTGCGCTGTTGCGCGACCGCGAAAGCGCCGATGATCTGGTGCAGGATTGTCTGGAGCGGGCCGTTGCCCAAAGCGCCAGCTGGCGCGGCGACGGTCCGGTTCAGGCCTGGCTCTTCCGGATCTTGCTCAACCGTCACCGCGATCTCATCCGGCGCGCCCCCGCACGCGGGGTACTGGTCGCGGTGACGGACCTGTCCGCCGAGCCTTCAGCGCCCGGCGGGCAGGACGGCCACCTCGCCCTGCGCGAGGTGCATGAGGCGATGGGCCGTCTGCCATTGGATCAACGGGCGGCGCTTCTTCTTGTGGCGGTCGAGGGCAAGAGCTTTGACGAGGCGGCAGAGCTTTTGGGGATACCCAAGGGCACGCTGATGTCACGGCTCGCCCGCGGCCGCGCCACCCTTCGCCAATTGACCGGACGCGGCGGTGCGCCGGATCCGGTGACCGGCCCCTTCTCCGACACCCATGCAACGAGATGACAATGCCCCTGAATGACGACGATCTGCTGCGCTACCTCGACCCGGGCCTGCCCGAGGCCGAACGCGCGGCGCTGGACCGGGCGCTGGCGGATGATCCGGCAGGCCGGGCAGCGATCGCCGATTGGCAGCGGCAGGATGCGGCGCTGCGCGCGCTTTATGAGCCGGTGCTGGATGAGCCCCTGCCCGCCCGCCACACCGCCGTGCTGGAGCGCGCCCGCGCCCGGCCCGCCCCGCCTCCGGCGTGGCAACGGGGTCTCTGGGCCAGCGGCCTCGCGGCGGCGCTGGTGCTGGCGGTGGGCGGCGGCTGGGTCGCGCGCGGGATGACGGATGCCCGCACGGCCACGCGGACGCCCGGTGAAAGCGGCCCGCTGACCGTGGCGCATGCCGCGATGCGTGCCTTTGACACCTATACGGTCGAGGTGCGCCACCCGGTCGAGGTGACCGTGGCGGAAGAGGCGCATCTGAACAGCTGGATGTCCAAGCGTCTGGGCCACGACATCCGGCCACCGGATTTCGCCAGCGCCGGATTCAGCCTGCTGGGCGGCCGCATCCTGCCCGCCGACAAGGGGCCGGCGGCGATGTATATGTATGAAAATGCCGCCGGTCAGCGGGTGACCCTCTATGTCGCCGCCGAGGGGATGGCCGCCGAAACCGCCTTTGAATTCTCGAGCAACGGGCCGACCCAGAGTTTCACCTGGATCGACCGTGATCTGAGCTATGCCGTGGTGGGCCAGATCCCGCGCGACAGCCTGCGCGCGATTGCGGTGGCGGCCTATGATCAGCTGATCTGACCGCCCGCTTCCCCCGGCTCCCGTGCCCCCCGGCTCCCGTGCCCCCGTCTCAGGCCGTGATGAATTCCCGCACAAAGGGCGTTGCGGGGCGGGCGCGGATGTCGGCGGGCCGCCCGATCTGCTCGATCCGGCCCATCGACATCACCACCACCAGATCGGCCAGCTCCATCGCCTCTTCCTGATCATGGGTCACGAAAACCGTGGTCAGGCCGGTGGTGTCATGGATCTCGCGCAGCCCTTGCCGCAATTCGCGCCGCACGCGGGCATCAAGGGCACCGAAGGGTTCATCGAGGAGCAGCATCCGCGGCTCGATCGCCAGCGCGCGCGCGAGGGCCACCCGCTGCCGCTGCCCGCCCGAAAGCTGGCTGGGATAGCGGCTGCCGATCTGCGGCAGCTGGATCAGCTCCAGCAGTTTCGTCACCCGGCGGGTGATTTCCGCCGCCGGGGGCCGGGTGGCGCGGGGCCGCGCGCGCAGGCCATAGGCGATGTTTTCAAACACCGTCATGTGGCGGAAAAGCGCGTAGGACTGGAACACAAAGCCCGCCCGCCGTTCCTGCACGCTGAGCCCGGTGGCATCTGATCCGTCAAAAAGCACCCGCCCCGATGTTGGAAATTCCAGCCCGCCCAAGATGCGCAACAGCGTGGTTTTGCCCGAGCCCGAGGGCCCCAGAAGCGCCACCAGCGCGCCGGAGGGAATGGACAGGCTGACCGGATGCAGCGCGGTGGTTGCGCCGAATTCTTTAGCGATTTCATCAATGTCGATGTGCATCTTAAACTCCCTGACGGCGGTGATGGGCGGCGAGTTGATCGGCATGTTTCCATTCCAGCAGGATCTTCACCCCCAGGGTCACGAGGGCCAGCACCGACAAAAGTGCCGCCATGGAAAAGGCCGCGATGGTGAGATATTCGTTGTAATTCATCTCGATGGTGATCGGCATGGTGGCGGTCTGCCCCCGGATGCGGCCCGAGACGACGGCGACCGCGCCGAACTCTCCCATCGCGCGGGCATTGGCGAGGAGCACGCCATAGAGAAGTGCCCAGCGGATGTTCGGCAGCGTCACCGTGCGAAACACCCGCCAGCCGCCCGCGCCCAGCGTCAGCGCCGCCTCTTCCTCGGCCCGGCCCTGCTCGATCATCACCGGAATGATCTCGCGCGCGATGAAGGGGAAGGTGATGAAGGTGGTGGCAAGGACGAGGCCCGGCAGCGCGAAAATCACCGGAAAGCCGCTGGCGACGAGATAGCCGCCGAGGCTGGAATGCGCGCCGAGAAGCAGGACGAGGCAGAGGCCCGCGACCACGGGCGAGACCGAAAACGGCAGGTCGATCAGGGTAATCAGCAGCGCCTTGCCCGGAAAATCGAATTTGGTGATCGCCCAGGCGGCGGCGAGGCCGAAGAGGATGTTGAGCGGCAGCGCCAGCGCGGTGACAGTGAGTGTCAGCCGCACCGCCGAAGCCGCATCCGGCGTGGCGAGCGCGGCGAGTGCCGCCATCGGCCCTTTGGCCAGCGCCTCGGCAAAGACCACGAACAGGGGCGCGAAGAGGAGGAGCGCCAGTACCGCGACGGTGCCAAGGATCAGCAGGCGGCGGAGCCAGGGTGCCTCTTCGGTGGGGGCGCGAAAGCGATGCGCCGCAGTGGGGGGAGCAAGGTCAGACAAGGCCAATCCTCCGGCGGGTCCAGATCTGGACGAGGTTGAGCGCCAGCAAAAGCGCGAAGGAAATGAACAGCATGGCAATGCCGATGGCCGCCGCGCCGTCATAGTTGAACTCTTCCAGCCGGATGACGATGAGCAGCGGCGCGATCTCGGTTTTCAGCGGGATATTCCCGGCGATGAAGATGACCGAACCATACTCCCCCACCCCGCGCGCGAGGCTGAGGGCAAAGCCGGTCATCGCGGCGGGGGTCAGCATCGGCAGAATGATCCGGCGGATCGTATAGGCGCGGCTGGCGCCCAATGTGGCCGAGGCCTCCTCGACCTCGCGGTCGATCTCTTCCATCACCGGCTGCAGGGTGCGGGTGACAAAGGGCAGGCCGACAAAGACCAGCGCGATCAGGATGCCCCATTGGCTATAGGCGATCTTCAGCCCGAAGTCCTTGGCAAGGCTGCCAAAAGCACCATTCGGGGCATAGAGCGTGGTCAGCGCGATCCCCGCCACGGCAGTGGGCAAGGCGAAGGGCAGATCCACCGCCGCATCGATCAGCCGCCGCCCCGGAAAGTGGTAGCGCACAAGGATCCAGGCCAGCACCGCGCCAAAGATCAGGTTGATCAGCGCCGCGAAGGCCGCGAGGCGGAACGACAGCGCGAGCGCCGCCCAGGTCCGCTCATTATGCACCGCCTGCCAGAGCGGGACCGGCCCGAAGGCCAGCCCCTTTCCCAAAAGCGCGCCGATCGGCAGGATCACGATCAGGCCCAGCAGGGCGAGGGTGATCCCCATCGACAGGCCAAAGCCCGGCAGCGCGGAACGGGGGGTGAAACTACGCATGGGCCCTCACTTCGCGGTGTAGATCTGGTCAAAGATGCCGCCATCGCCGAACTGTTCGGGCTGCACCTTGGCCCAGCCGCCGAGATCGTCGATGGTCACCAGATCCAGCTTCGGAAACCGGGCGACATCGGCCGGATCCGCCTTGGACGCGTCCCAGCCACGGTAGTAATGTTTGAAGGCCAGCGCCTGCCCCTCCGGCGTATAGAGGAAATCGAGATAGGCATTGGCGAGCGCCCGCTGATCCTCGGATTTGATGTTCGCCTCGACCAGCGCCACCGGCGGCTCGGCCAGAACCGAGACGCTGGGGACCACGATCTCGAACTGATCGGCGCCCAACTCATCGAGTGCCAGATAGGCCTCGTTTTCCCAGGCCAAGAGCACATCGCCCATGCCGCGTTGGGCGAAAGTGGTGGTGGCGCCACGCGCGCCGGTATCCAGCACCGGCACATGTTTGAAAAGATCACCAAGGAAGGCTTTGGGATCCTTGCCGTTTTTCTCGGCCCAGGCCCAGGCGGCAAGGTAATTCCAGCGCGCACCGCCAGAGGTTTTCGGGTTGGGCGTGATCACCTCCACCCCGTCCTGCACCAGATCGCCCCAGTCCTTGATCCCCTTGGGGTTCCCCGCCCGCACCAGAAACACGATGGTTGAGGTATAGGGCGAGGAATTGTGCGGCCGCGCCGCCTGCCAGTCGGCGGGGAGTTTCCCCGCCGCCGCGATCTTGTCGATGTCGGAGGCCAAAGCCAGCGTCACCACCTGCGCATCCAGCCCCTCGATCACCGCGCGGGCCTGCGCACCGGAACCGCCGTGGCTGGTCTGCAACTCAGGGGCCGGATGCCCTGCCGCCTGCCATTCCTTGGCAAAGACCTCATTCACCTCGCGGTAAAGTTCCCGCGTCGGGTCATAGGAGACGTTCAGGAGGCTCTCGGCATGGGCGGGCTGCCAGAGGCCCGACGCCAGCGAGAGCGCCAGCGCCGCCGCGAGGGTCAGCGTGGAAAACATCCCCGCCTCGGAAAAGCTGCGGCGGGACAGGGCGCGCGGCTCTGCCGCCTGACGGACCTGCGCCACCGGCCAGCCGGTCAGGCTGCGCCCGCCGGTCGAGATGGTGGCGCGGCCATCGGGCAGATGCCGCAGCAAGGGGCCCTGGGCGCTGACATGGCTGCCGATGGTGATGGTGGTGAACATTTCAATTTTCTCCGGATTCAACAGATTTTGCCGTTCGGCTTTCGGGGCAAGCCCGGCGAAGGACAGGATGGGGGCAAGGCCAAGGATCGTGTGGCCGTGAAGGAAATGCAGGCTCATGCGCGGCCCTCCCTGCTCAGATCGGGGCTCAGATCGGGGCGCAGATCGGGGGCATGGCGGCCGGTCATCGGCACCACCTCGACGCGCCAGTCGCGCGGGTCGCGGTTGCGCAGAAGGTCGGCCACCGCCTCCTCGGGGGCGCGGCTGTACAAGACCAGCGGCTGGCCCGAAATGCTGTGCGGTTTGCCGCTGGCGCGGTGGATCAGACGGATCCTGCAGCAGGGCGTTGCCATCCGGTGCATCGGCTGCAGCGCGGCTTGGGCAAGGGTCCCCCATTCAGGACGCCCCATGTCAGGGTGCCCCATATCAGGTCGGGAGCCATGCCGGGCCGGGGCGGTGATCGCGTAGGTCATCGGGTTCTCCTGTCGTCTGAGAGGCAGGCCACCATGGCGCCGCCTACCCTTTAATTACGACGGAGTTAGTCGTGTTTCGCAAGAGTTAAATCACGCTCTTTTTGGTCGTGATTATAGAATTGAATTCTCCCACCCCAAGGCGGAATCACTCAAGCGTCTGGAATGTATGGTGAAATAAACCCTACCCGAGGGCGGGCGCGTCCAGAACCTGTGCCGCAACCGGCGCAGAGCGCACCAGATCTGCCAGAGTCAGGGATTCGATCAGCACGAGATAGGACCAGAACAGCTCGGCAAACACCTTGCGGATGCGGCAGCTTTCCTCGTCGCTGCAATCCTCGCAGCGCTGATAACTGCCGCGCGACAGGCAGGGCAGCGGCGCGATCGGACCGTCGATCAGACGCAGCAATTCCGAGACAGAGACGGTCTCCGGCTCTTTGATCATCGCATAGCCGCCCATCCGGCCCCGGGTCGAGGCGAGGATGCCGGCGTTGCGCACTTCCAGCAGAATATGCTCCAGAAATCTTTTGGGCGTGCCCGAGCGGCTGGCGATCTCTTCGATGCGCAAAGACTTGCCCTCTCCGGCCCGCTCATCGGCCAGCACCATCAGTGCCTTGAGGGCATATTTCATCTTTTGCGTGATCATGGATCAGACCTAGGCCGAAATGCCGCGAGAATCAATCTTGACGCGCGGCCCTGCTGCGAATCCTGCATCAAATTCCGGTAATATACTGAAATACATACCTCTATTTAATCACGATAAATCTTGTAGATTTAAAGCGCAAAACTGTCATCATGAGGGGATGCAACGGAGGACGGGCATGGAAACGCTGGATCTGATCGACCGCAAGATCATCGCCGAGCTGATGCGCGATGCGACGGTGCCGGTGGCGCAGATCGCGGACCGGGTGGGCCTGTCGCAGACGCCCTGCTGGAAACGCATCCAGAAACTTGAGGCGCAGGGGATCATCACCGGCCGGGTGGCACGGGTGGATGCGCGCGCCATCGGCTTTGGCCTGACAGTGTTTGTGGGAATCGAGGCGCCCGCGCATGATCCCGACTGGCGTGCGCTGTTTCTGGCGGCGCTGGACACGATGCCCGAGGTGATGAGCGCGCATCGGATGGCAGGGGCGATGGATTACCTCTTGCGCGTCGCGGTGCCGGACATGCCCGCCTATGATGCGTTTTACCTGCGGCTGACCGAGGCGGTGCCGATCCGCAATGTCACCTCGCATTTCGCGATGGAGACCCTGACCGAGCGCAGCGCCTATCCGATTGACACCCGCTCGCGCTGATCGCGGGCCCAGGGTTCAGCCCCCCGCCTGCGCCACCAGATCCTCGAGCGCGGCCCGCAGATGCGGCGGCGCGGCGAGGATCCTGCCGCCCGCCAAGAGCCCCTCCGGCCCCGGAAAGTCGCAATGCCAGCCCCCCGCCTCGCGCAGGATGCACAGCGAAGCCATGCAATCCCAGGCGTTGATATGCCCTTCATAATAAGCACATAGCCGCCCGCAGGCGACATGGGTCAGCATCAATGCGCCCGAGCCGGTGCGGATGAACATGCCCCCCGCCTGCATCAATGCCGCCAGAAAACCGGTGATCCCGGCCAGCGGTATGCGGAAATTCGCGCCCATGCCGGTCAGCCCCCGGTCGATCCGTGCCGCGTGGTTCACCGAGATCGGTTGGCCGTTCAGAAACGCGCCCTGCCCCGCCCGGGCGGTGAACAGCTCCCCCGTGGCGGGTTGCAGCACGAGGCCCAGCTCCGGCACCCCGTCCCGCATCAACGCGATCGAGATGCACCAATCGTTCAGCCCAGCGACGAACAGGCTGGTGCCATCAATCGGGTCCACCACCCAGAGATAGCCGTTCTGGCCGGGGTGCAGCCCCTGCTCTTCGCCCAGAAAGCCATCCTCGGGAAAGGCCTGCATGAGCTGGCCACGGATCAGCGCCTCCACCGCGCGGTCGGCCTGCGTGACGACATCCTGCCCCTCAGCCTTGGTCTCCAGCCGCAGCTGGGTCAGATCGGCGAAATACCGGGCGGCCAGATCGCCCGCCGCCAGGATCACCCGATGGGCAAGGTCAAAGCGCGGATCGGCGGCGCGGTCGGGATGCATGAAACCTCCGGGGTTGGCTGCCGCCACTCTGACGGTTTTCGGGCCGGGAACAAGGCCGGGCCACTCAGCCCAGCTCCATCGTCGCAACCGCCTGTGCCATCGGGCCGGGTTCGGGCGCCGCACCCTTGTACATGCGGGCGGTGCGAAAGGTCTCAACCATCCCATCGCGCGCCAAAAGCGCTGCCAATTCCGTGTTTTGCTCGGGGATGTCAACGATCACCGGCCCCGGAAACCCGGCCGCCGCCGCCGCGATCATCGCATGGGCGCTGGCGGCATCCGGCGCGATCACCGGGCCGATCTTGACCCCGCGCCCACAGGCCCGCGCGGTGACAAAGCCCCGGCCATCCGCCCGGACCCATGTGTGCCGCGCGGGGGCCGCCGCCAGCCATGCGCGCAAGAACGCGGGCCGCGCATAGCCCTGCGCCGCAGCATCGAGCGCGGTGAGGGCGGGCAGATCGTCCTCTGTATAGAGGCGCAGTTCGGGCGCTGAGCGTTTGGAATCAGAGGACAAATCCCCCTCCCACCGCAGCGTCGCGCCCTGCCGCAGAAAGCCGGACTTGGCGTAATTCGCCTCCTGTGCCGCGACACCATCGAGGCCGATGGTCCGTCCCCCCGCATGCGCCAGCCCCGCCTGCCAGAGCGCCCAGCCATGCCCCTGCCCGCGCCATTCGGGACGGCAGAGATAAAGGCCCAGAAACGCCATGCTGTCGGAATGGTTCACCACCGAAACGGCCGCCACCGGTGCGCCCGCCACTTCCGCCAGCAAGAACCCCGCCGGATCACTGGCGTGAAAGGCCGCCGCATCGTCCAGACCGGGGTTCCAGCCCTCGGCCGCCGCCCAGGTCAGCACCTGCTCCAACTCGGGCAAGGTCATCGGCCGGATCACCCTCATTGCAGCGCCTCCTTCAGCGAGCGCGGCACCGAGGGCAGATTGCGCAGATCGAGCGAGGAGACCAGATCGACCAGATGGCTTTTCATCAGCTCTTCCGCCCGGCTGCCATCCCGCTCGGCCAAAGACCGCAAGAGCGCGTGATGCGCATGGCTTTCGCACAAAGCATTCCGCCGCTGCCAATAGAGCGCGATGATCAGCGAGGACCGCGCGATGAGCTGGGTGATGAAATCGGCAATCGTCGCCTGATCGGCAATCCGCGCAATCTCGATGTGAAAGAGCCCCGAGAGGCGCAGCGCCTTGCCCGCATCGCCCGTGCGCAGGGCCTCATGCTCTTCGTCGATATGCGCTTGCAGCCGCAGGATATCCGCCGCCGTGGCCCGTTCCGCCGCCGACCGCGCGGTGCGCGGCTCCAGCAGCGCGCGCGCCTCGAACACTTCGCGCGCCTCGCGCACCGTTGGCTGCGCCACATAGGCGCCGCGGTTGCGCTTCAGCTCGACCAGACGGTCATGCGCCAGCTCTTGCAGCGCCGCGCGCACCACCGTGCGGCTGACGCCGTAAATCTCGCCCACCTCATCTTCCGACAGCTTGGTGCCCGGCGCCAGACGGTGCTCGTGAATGGCCAGCGCCAGACGCCCGGCCACGCTGCCGCTGCTGCCATCCATGCCCAGCCTGCTGTCATCCATCATCATTCCACCTTTTCCCGGTGCGCCCGTCGAAACCGGACCTTGGGGCCGATTCTTCTGGTTTTACCCGCCAAGGGCAAGAGCGCAGTGGCCCCGCGCAATCGCAGACATAATTGTATACAATCAAGTTCAAAAAATTGGACGAAACTGCGGACAACCGCCCAAACTTTACGCAAAGCCGGTTTCCGCCGCCGATTCCGGCAGATTTCCGTGCCCTTGCCGCAAAAACCGCGTGCAGCATCCCCTTATTCCCGCCGCCCACGGCAGAGAACGGACGGAGCATTCATGCGGACAGGTGACGATCTGGAGATGGTCCATGTGACCAAAAGCTACGGCAAGACCGTGGCGGTGGACGATGTGAGCCATCTGTTTCGCGGCGGCAGCTATGTCTGCCTGCTCGGCCCCTCGGGCTGCGGCAAATCCTCAACCCTGCGGATGATCGCCGGGCATGAGAGCATCTCGGACGGCTCGATCCTGCTCTCAGGCAAGGATGTGAGCCACCTGCCGCCCGCCAAACGCGGCACGGCAATGATGTTTCAAAGCTATGCGCTGTTCCCGCATCTGAGCGTCACCGACAATGTCGGCTTCAGCCTGAAGATGAAGGGGATCGATGCCACAACCCGCCGCAAACGCGCGCTGGAACTGCTCGACCTCGTCGACATGACCCAATACGCCGACCGCCTGCCCGCGCAGCTTTCGGGCGGCCAGCAACAGCGGGTGGCGCTGGCCCGCGCGCTGATCACCGATCCGCAGGTCCTGCTGCTCGATGAGCCTTTGTCGGCGCTGGACCCGTTCCTGCGCATCCGCATGCGGGCCGAATTGAAGCGCCTGCAGCGCGAGCTGGGCATCAGCTTCATCCATGTCACCCATGGTCAGGATGAGGCGCTGGCGCTCGCCGATGAGGTGGTGGTGATGAACAACGCCAAGATTGAACAGGCGGGTTCCGCGCGCGAGATTTTCAACAGCCCGCGCACCGAATTCGTCGCCCGTTTCATGGGCGGCCATAACGTCTTGCACCTGCCGCAGGGGCATTTCGCCATCCGCGCCGATGCGGTGGCCCTGGCCGCCGCGGGCACCGAGGCCGTGGTGCGCAGCGTCGAATATCAGGGCGCGCATGTGGCCCTGACGACTGAGGCGGCAGGCCAGCAAGAGGTCGTCGCCCTGATTCCGGAGGCCGCCTATTTCGCCGATCCGAAACACCCCGGCGATGCGGTTTGCCTCGCCTGGGACGAGGGGCGGCTGCACCGCCTCCAAGCTTAATCTCAACCCCGACATCAGACCGGAGAGACCAATGACGACAGGGACTATGAACCGCCGCAATCTGCTGAAAACCGGCGCCGCCGCCGTGGCCGCCAGCGCCTTTCCGGCGCCGATGATCTGGGCGCAGAACATCAAGAACATCACCCTGCGCCAGTTCGGCACCGGGGTGTCGAACCTGAATGACGTGGCGAACAAGGTCAAGGAAGACCTTGGATTCACACTGGAAATGACCGCACTCGACTCGGATGCCGTCACCCAGCGCGCCGCCACCCAGCCCGACAGCTTTGACATTGCCGATATCGAATACTGGATCTGCAAAAAGGTCTGGCCGACCGGCAATCTGCAGGCGATGGACACGTCGAAGATCAAGAATTACGACAAGATCGTCGGCATTTTCCGCAATGGCAAACTGACCCCGGAAAGCGTGATCGCCCAAGGCACCGCGCCGCATACGGTGGGCTTTACCTCCGGCCCCGGCGGCAAAGATTTCGTGGCCGAAGAATCCGGCTGGATGACCCTGATCCCGACGATTTATAACGCCGACACCCTCGGCATCCGCCCCGATCTGATCGGCCGCCCGATCGAGAGCTGGACCGAGCTGCTGAACCCCGAATTCAAGGGTAAAGCCAGCATCCTCGACATCTCCTCGATCGGGATCATGGATGCGGCGATGGTCTGCGAGGCCATGGGCGAGATCACCTATGGCGACAAGGGCAACATGACCCGCGAAGAGATCGACAAGACGATGGCGATCTTTACCGAGGCCAAAAAAGCCGGACAATTCCGCAGCTTCTGGAAGACCTTTGACGAGAGCGTCAACCTGATGGCGAGCGGAGAAGTGGTGATCCAGTCGATGTGGTCGCCCGCGATCACCGCCGTCAAATCGCGCGGCATCGAATGCGTCTACCAGCCGCTGAAAGAGGGCTATCGCAGCTGGGGTGGCGGTCTTGGCCTCTCGAGCAGCCTGAGCGGGATCGAGCTCGACGCCGCCTATGAATACATCAACTGGTATCTCTCGGGCTGGGTCGGCGGCTATCTGATGCGTCAGGGCTATTATTCGGCGGTGCCGGAAACCTCGAAAGAATTCATGTCCGCCGATGAATGGGGCTATTGGTTCGAGGGCAAGGCCGCGACGGGCGATATCACCTCGCCCACCGGCGACAAGTTGGCCGGTGCGGGCGATGTCCGCGATGGCGGCGCCTTTGCCGAGCGGATGGGCCGCGTCGCCTGCTGGAACTCGGTCATGGACGAAAACCAATACATGGTCCGCAAGTGGAACGAGTTCATCTCGGCCTGAGCCATCCCATGGGGCGGGGCCGCATGGTCCCGTCCTGACCCTGCATGACCTGCGCCGGGGGCCTGTCCCCGGCGCGCCACGCCCCGGCAGCGCCGCCCCCCTCACCAAGGTAAGACCCCGTGCAGAAATTGCTGAAATCCCGCAACCTGACCGGTTGGGCGCTGGCCTCGCCGCTGGTGGCCATTCTGGCGCTGTTCCTGATCCTGCCGATCTTCACCATCGTGGTGGTCAGTTTCTGGCAAGCCACCGAATTCTCGATCATCCCGGCGTTTTCCTGGGAGAATTACGATTTTCTCTTCGGCTCGCCGGTCACCTACCGGGTGTTCTGGAACACGCTGCGCTATGCGCTGATCACCTGGGCGATCACGCTCACTCTGGGCTTTACCATCGCCTATTATCTGGCCTTCCACATCCGCAGCCTGACCTGGCAGATTGCGCTGTTCCTCCTCTGCACGATCCCGTTCTGGACCTCAAACATCATCCGGATGATCTCCTGGATCCCGTTTCTGGGCCGCAATGGTCTGGCCAATTCGACGCTGATTTCCTGGGGCGTCATCGACCAGCCGCTGGATTGGCTCCTGTTTTCGGATTTCTCGGTGATCCTCGCCTTCGTGCATCTTTACACGCTGTTCATGGTGGTGCCGATCTTCAACACCATGATGCGCATCGACAAATCCCTGCTCGAGGCTGCCAATGACGCTGGTGCCACCGGCTTTCAGACGCTGGTCAATGTCATCATCCCGCTGACCAAGCCCGGCATCATGATCGGCTCGATCTTTGTGCTCACCTTGGTGATGGGCGATTTCATCACCGTGCGCTTCATGTCGGGCAGCCAGTCGGCCAATGTCGGCCGCCTGATCTCCAACGACATCGGCCTCTTGCAATACCCCTCCGCCGCCGCCACCGCGGTGGTGCTGTTGATCACCGTTCTCATCGTCATCGGGCTGCTCTTGCGCCTCGTCGATATCCGCAAGGAGTTGTGAGTTGGAACCGCGCCCGAAGTCCTTTTACATCCTCTCGGCCATTTTCGGCCTGTTCCTCCTGTTCCTCTACGGCCCCACGCTGACCATCGCGATCCTGTCGTTTCAGGGGCCGGAGGGCGGGCTGACCTTCCCGATGCGCGGCACCTCGCTGAACTGGTTCCGCGAACTGTTCCAGCAGCAGGCGGTGGGCGACATCTGGGGCAGCTTCCGCCGCTCGCTCGCGCTGGGGCTGATGGTGATGGTGACCACCGTTGTCGTCTCGGTGATGGGCGGCCTCGCCTTCCGCAAGAAATTCGCGGGCTCCGGCCTGCTCTTTTACCTCGTCATCGCTTCGCTGGTGATCCCGTCGATCCTCGTCTCGCTCGGCGTCGGGCTGATCTTTTCGCAAGCCGGGCTGCCGATCCATTGGGCGGGCTCGGGTTTTGGCTCGCAGCTGACCTGGACGCTGCCCTTTGGCCTTCTGATCATGTTCGCCGTCTTCAACCGCTTCAACGGCGCCTATGAAGAGGCCGCCCGCGATCAGGGCGCCAGCCCCTGGCAGACGATCCGCCATGTGGTGCTGCCGATCATCGCGCCCTCGCTGATCGGGGTGGCCCTGTTCGGCTTCACCCTCTCTTACGACGAATTCGCCCGCACGCTGCTGACGGCGGGCAGCTATAACACGCTGCCGCTCGAGATTTACGGCATGACCACCAATGTCACCACGCCGGTGATCTTTGCGCTCGGCACGCTGACCACGGTATTTTCCTTTGGCATCATCGGGGTGTTTCTGGTGACCGTGCTGGTGATGAACCGCCGCCGGGCGCGGGCCGGGTCGGATGCGGGCCGGGGTGTCTAAGATGAAGATCCTGATCCTGAACCCGAATTCAACGCAAGCGATGACCGACAGCATGCTGGCCGCCGCCCGCGCTGCCCTGCCCGAGGCCGAGATCACCGGCTGGACGAACCACGATGGCCCGCCCGCGATTCAGGGGCCGGAGGATGGCGAAGCGGCGGTGGCGGGCGCGCTCGCCCTCTTGCCCGCCGCCCGGGCCGAGGGGTTTCAGGCGATCGTGCTGGCCTGTTTCGACGATACCGGTCTGGCGCAGATCCGCCGCGCCGCATCCTGCCCGGTGCTGGGCATTGGCGAGGCTGCCTTTCACCTCGCCGCCCTTCAAGGTCAGCGGTTTGCGGTGGTGACAACGCTGCCGGTCTCGGTCCCGGTCATTGAGGAGAACATCGCCGCCTATGGTTTTGGCGGCATCTGCGCCGGGGTCGAGGCGAGCGGTCTGGCGGTGCTGGAGGTGGAGGAAGCCACCCCCGCCACGATGGCGCGGCTCTCGGCGGCGCTGACGGCGGCGGCGAAACCGGGGGTGGAGGCTTTGGTGCTGGGCTGCGCCGGGATGGCGCTCTTGCGGCCCGCCTTGCAGGAAACCAGCCCGCTGCCGCTGATTGACGGGGTGGCGGCGGCCTGTTGGCTGGCCACCGCGCTGATCCGTGCCGAGCGCGCCAAGGCCGCCTAAAGCATCACATCAAAAACAGCCGTTACCCGGCTGTTTTTTCGGCTTTCTTTTCCCATTTTCCGGAATCTTCACTCCAATATTCCGCCGCCGCCCCGGCCTCGGTCAGCGCTTTCCACTGGCCGCGGGCTTGGGCGAGCGCCTCGCCGTCATGGCCGTCGAAGAGAATCCAGACCCGCTCCATCGCGGCAATCTCGGGCACAGTCACCGCCGCGCCCTCGACCGTCATCACCGCCTTTGGCGCGTTCACGGCCGCCTGCCCGACATGGGTGAGCAGCACCGGCTGCAGGGCATCCGTCTCGCCCCCGGCGCGGCCATGCGGCAGGAAACTCTCGGGCCGCCCCTGCCAGAGCCGCTGATCCAGCCAATCCATCCGCCCCGGGTCCACGCCGCGCAGTTCCACCCGCCAGCCCGCCGCGACGGCGCGTTCCAGCAATTGCTGCGCCACCTCCTCCACCGAGGAGCGGGTCAGATGGTAAAACAGCGCGCGTCCCAAATCAGAGCGCCTCGAACTGGTCGCGGATCAGCCGGTCGAGCGCCATCACGCCCCAGCCGGTCGCCCCCTTCGGCGCCAGATCGGTTTCCGACGGCGGCAAAGCCACCCCGGCGATGTCGAGATGCGCCCAGGGCGTGCCCGGCTTCACGAACCGCGCCAGAAACTGCGCCGCGGTGATCGAGCCGCCATAGCGCCCGCCGGTGTTCTTCATATCGGCCAGCCGCGATTTGATCATCGCGTCATAGGCGGGGCCCATCGGCATCCGCCATGCCCCCTCACCCTCGGCCTCTGCCGCGCGCAAAAACGCCGTGGCCAAAGTGTCATCATTCGAGAAAACACCGGCGTTTTCATGGCCCAGGGCGACAATGATCGCCCCGGTCAGCGTGGCGAGATTGATCATCGCTTTCGGCTGGAAGCGTTCCTGCGCGTACCAGAGCACATCGGCCAGCACCAAGCGCCCCTCGGCATCGGTGTTGATCACCTCGATCGTGTCGCCCTTCATCGAGCGGACGATGTCGCCCGGCCGCTGCGCCTTACCATCCGGCATATTCTCAACCAGACCGACAAGGCCCACCACATTGGCGCGGGATTTGCGCAGGGCGAGCGTGCGCATGACGCCCGCCACCACACCCGCGCCGCCCATGTCCATCGTCATCTCTTCCATGCCCGCCGCGGGTTTGATGGAAATACCGCCGGTGTCAAAGACCACGCCTTTGCCGACCAGCGCAAAGGGCGGCTCCTCGCCGCCGCCGTTCCACTGCATCACGACGACTTTCGAGGGGCTCTCCGAGCCCTGCCCGACACCCAAAAGCGCGCCCATGCCGAGATCGCGCAGCTCGGCCTCTTCCAGAATCTCGACCTCCAGCCCCAGCTCCTGCATCGCGGCGAGGCGGGCGGCAAAATCGTCTGTCGTCAGGATATTGGCGGGTTCATTCACCAGATCGCGGGTGAAGAAAATCCCCTCGGCCAGTGCCGCCATCGGCTGGGCGGCGGCGGCCAGGGCTTCGGGTTTCGCGGCCATAATCACCACCGCGCCGAGGGTTTTCGGGGCGGCGGATTTATGCGCCGCGAAATCATAGGCCCGGAGCGCCAGCCCGAAGGCGACATCCGCCGCCCGCGGGTGATTTTCGGCCAGCACCAGCGCGCCCGCCGCGCCCAAGGCCTTGCCAATGCCCGCCCCGGCGCGGCGCGCCTCGGCCAGACTGGCGCGGCGCGGCAGATGGATCAGCTGCACCGCCTCCGCGGCGAGGCCCGCCGGAAACGCCAGCTCCAGCCCCTCGCCCGCCTTCAGCGCGGTAAAAGCCGGGCTTTCCAGCGCCCGCGCGAGCGCGCCGCGCATCTGTTTGTCCAGCCGCCGCCCCGCCGGGCTCAACTTGCCCCCGGATTCGGCAAAGACCGCAATGCGGCCCGCTGCGGTCGTCAGCGCCTCAAGGTCGAGCGGTTGGAAATGGATCGAAACGGGATCGGTCATGGTCAGCTCCGGTGCGGATAACCCGGGGTTCGGGCAGATTGCCCGCAGCCTAGCCGCGCCCTGCCCGAATGAAAAGACACGGCGCCGTCGCAGGGCAAACGGCGGCGCCGCGCGGGAAAAGGCGGGTGCTGCAGGGGGCATCGGCCTGCCACCGGCGCGCGCCACATCCCGGATTGACCCGCCGGATTGGCCCCCCGGATTGCGCCCCCGCCCCAAGACCTGACGCGCCCGAGAGAGGCACTGAATCACGCGCGCCCGGCCCAAGGGAGCCGCACCGCAAGGCCGTCGCCCCCGGGCAAAAACCGCACTGTGCCCGCTGTCCGGGGATCACTTCGCCGCGCGAAGCGAAAATATGGGCGGAATGCAGCCTTCTGAGGCCCGCGCAAAATGCCACCGCCTCTTTCCCCGCCCCGCCGAACCCGCTAAGAAAAAGCGGCACGCACACGGACCGGAGGCGCCGACTTGTCCAGATTGGACCGATATATCCTGGCGCAGCTGATGGGGCTATTTGGCTTTTTCGCGCTGGTGCTGGTCTCGGTTTATTGGGTCAATCAGGCGGTGCAGCTGTTTGACCGGCTGATCGGTGACGGGCAATCGGCGCTCGTCGTGCTGGAACTGACCGCGCTGACCCTGCCCTATGTGATCCGCCTCCTGCTGCCGCTCGCGGCCTTTGCCGCCACGATCTATGCGATCAACCGCATGTCGACCGAGAGCGAGCTGGTGGTGATGCAGGCCACCGGGCTCTCGCCCTGGCGGATGGCGCGGCCGGTGCTGGTGTTCGGGGTGCTGGTCTCGGTCATGGTGGCGGTGCTGACGAATGAGCTGGTGCCCGCCGCCCGCGCGCGTCTGGCCGAGCGGCAATCCGAGATCAGCCAGAATGTCACCGCCCGCTTTCTGACCGAGGGCAGCTTCATGCATCCGGCGGCGGATGTGACGATTTACATTCGCGCGATCACCGAACATGGCGAATTGATGGACCTGTTCCTGTCGGACGGGCGCAACCCGGCCAACCGCACGATCTATACCGCGCAAAAGGCGCTGATCGTGCGCGGGGCGGATGATGGCTCAACCCCGCCCAAGCTGATCATGTTTGACGGGATGGCGCAGGTGCTCGACCTGAACGACGCCCGGCTTTCGGTGACGCATTTCGCGGATTTCACCTATGATCTTGGGGGGTTGTTCAGCACCAGTGTCCGCCAGCGCTCGGATCTGCGCGAATGGGGTACCGGGTCGCTGATGTTTGATGCGCCCGATGTCATCGCGCAATCGGGCCGCACGCAGACGGATATCACCACCGAATTGCAAGAGCGTCTGGCGCTGCCGCTGTTGTCGCCGGTCTCGGCGATGCTGGGCTTTGCCGCGCTGATGCTGGGCGGGTTCAGCCGCTTTGGCGTCTGGAAACAAAGCGCGCTGGCGATTGCCGCGCTGATCCTCGTGCAGCTGTTGGTCAATACCTCGGCCGATGCGGTGCGGCGGATGCCAAGCGCCTGGCTGCTGCATTACCTGCCCGCCACCGTGGGCGCGGCAATTGCGCTTATGATGCTCTGGTGGGCCGCCCGCCCGCGCCGCATCCGGCCCCCGCTGGTGACGGAAGGGGCGGCACCCGGGCCGCAGGCGGGCGCGGAGACCGGCAGATGAGACTTTCGCTCTACCTCTCGCGGCGCTTTCTGGCTGCCTTTGTGATGATGCTGGGGATCTTTTTCGCCTTCCTCTTCATGATCGACATGGTCGAGCAGTTGCGCAAATTCACCTCTGCCGCGGTGGGGCTGCCGCAGGCGGCGGTGCTGTCGCTGCTGAATGTGCCGGCCAGCCTCTATTCGATCCTGCCGCTGATCATCGTGCTGGCGGCGATCGTGATGTTCCTTGGCCTCGCGCGCAATTCCGAGCTGGTGGTGATCCGCGCCGCGGGCCGCTCAGGCATGGCGATCGTGGCGGCGCCGATGGTGGTGGCGCTGGCGCTGGGCGGGCTTGGCGTGGCTTTCGTCAATCCCATCGTTGCCGCCACCTCGAAGCGGGTCGAAACGCTGAGCGAATCCTACCGCTCGGGCGGCAGTCAGACCATCTCCATCGACCGCGAAGGCGTCTGGCTGCGGCAGGGCGGCGGCGATGATGAGAACGGCGATGCGGGCGATGCAACGCAGGCGGTGATCCGGGCGGCGCGTGCCAATGCCGATGCCACCACGCTCTTTGACGTGACCTTCCTGATTTTCGCCCCGGAGAAAGGCCCGATCCGCCGGATCTCGGCCGATAAGGCCGTGCTGGGGCAAGGCCAATGGCGGCTGACCGGGGTCAAGGACTGGCGGCTGGCGGCCTCGGACAACCCCGAGCGGGATGCACTGGAGCTGCCGCAGCTCAATCTGCCCTCGGATCTGACGCCCGAGCGGATCCGCGACGGTTTTGGCAAGCCCTCGGCGATTCCCTTCTGGGAGCTGCCGGATTTCATCAACGGGCTGCAACGCGCGGGTTTTTCGGCACGGCGGCATCAGGTCTGGTTCCAGATGGAGCTGGCGCTGCCGCTGATGTTGGCGGCAATGGTGCTGGTGGCCGCGGGCTTTACCATGCGCCACAGCCGGATGGGCGGCACCGGGACCATGGTACTCTTGGCGCTGGCCTCGGGGTTGGCGGCATATTTCCTGCGCAATATGGCACAGGTTCTGGGGGATAACGGCCAGATCCCGGTGGCACTGGCGGCATGGATGCCGCCTGTGGTAGCGCTGTTGGCAGCGGGGGCGCTGCTCTTGGCACGCGAAGACGGATGAGGAAGACCAGATGACCCGAGCCCTGCCCGAAGACGCCACCTGCGCCGACCGCCCTGCCCGCCCTCTGCGACGCGCCGGGACGGGCCGCTGGCAGGCATCGGTCATGGCGCCGGTCATGGCCATCGCGTTTGGATGGGGCACCGCCGCCCTGGCCGCGGATGACAATGACATTTTGCCCAGCCGCAGCACGCCCCTGCCCGCGATCAGCCAGACCGCGCCGGATCCGGTGCCGATGGACCTGCCCGCAACCCTTGTGGCCGACAGCATCACCCTGAACGGCGATCAGACCGTCACCGCCACCGGCGCGGTCGAGGTCTGGTATCAGGGCAACCACCTGACCGCCCCGCGCATCACCTATGACGGCAAGGCGGGTCAGCTGACCATCGATGGCCCGATCCGCCTGACCGAGCCCGGCAGTGCGGGCGCGGTCATTCTGGCTGATCAGGCCGATCTCAGCCGCGATCTGCAAAACGGTATTCTGACCGGCGCCCGGCTGGTGCTGGCACGCGAGTTGCAACTGGCCGCCACCCGGATCACCCGCGAAGATGGCCATCTGACCACGATGGAGCGCGTCGTGGCCTCTTCCTGCCGGGTCTGTGCGGGCAGCCCGACGCCGCTGTGGGAAATCCGCGCCCGCCGCGTCACCCATGACACCGAGACGCAGCAGCTCTTGTTCGAGGGCGCGCAGTTCCGCGCCTATGGCGTGCCGCTGGCCTATATTCCCCGCCTGCGGCTGCCCGATCCGACGGTGGACCGGATGAGCGGCTTTCTGGCGCCGAAGATCCGCACCACCTCCAATCTCGGCTTCGGGGTTGCGGTGCCGTATTTTCTGGTCATCAACCCCAGTGCCGACCTGACGCTCACCCCCTATCTGGCCTCAAAGAACGCACAGACGCTGGGCGCGCGCTGGCGGCAGGCCTTCACCACCGGCACGCTGGAGGTCAATGGCGCGGTCAGCCATGACCAGATTCAGGAAGGCGCCGGGCGTGGCTACCTTTTCGCCGAAGGCCGCTTCGCCGTGCCGGGCGGCTTTACCCTCGGCACCGCATTGCGGCTGGTGTCGGACCGCGCCTATCTGGTGGATTACGACATTTCCGATGAGGACCGCCTCTGGAGCGGCCTGACGCTGGAACGCGTGCGCCGCGATGAGCTGATCCAGGCGCGCATCGGCAACACGCGCTCGATCCGTGACGGCGAGGACAATGCCACCCAGCCGACGCTGGCGGCGGATTTCAACCAGATCAGGGTGTTCCGTCCCGATGTGATCGGCGGCGAAGCCACCCTCGAATGGGAGGTGCACAGCCACCGGCGCTCCTCGGCGGTTGACAAGGTCGGCCGCGATGCGACCCGGGTGTCGCTGCAGACCGACTGGCGGCGCAACTGGGTGCTGCCCGCCGGGGTGATGGTCTCGGGACTGGCGGAGCTGGCGGTGGATGCCTATCAGATCCGGCAGGATATCGACTTTCCCAGCTCGGTGCTGAACGTCCAGCCCACCGCCGGTGTCGAGATCCGCTGGCCTTGGGTGAAATCCAGCGGCCGCGCGTCCTATGTCATTGAACCGGTGGCGCAATTTCTGGTCTCGGGCGGCAATCCCGATCCGGTCCCGAATGAGGAAAGCCTGCTGGTCGAATTTGACGAGGGGAATCTCTTCTCGCTCAGCCGCTATCCGGGCGCCGACATGCGCGAGCGCGGAACGCGGGCCAATCTGGGGCTGAGCTGGACGCGGTATGACGCGGGCAACTGGTCGCTGGGCATGACCGTCGGCCGCGTGTTCCGCACCGCCGATCTGGGGCAATTCGGCACCAGCAGCGGTCTGCGGGGCAAGACCTCGGATTGGCTGATCTCCACCAGCTTTGCCAATGCCAACGGGCTGAAACTGTCCAACCGGATGCTGCTGAACAACGACATCTCGGTCACCCGCGAAGAGCTGCGGCTGGCCTGGGTCGCCGATAAATATGCCATTGGTGCCGGGTATTTGTGGATGCAGGCCGATGAGAGCGAGAACCGCGAAACCGCCACGAACGAGCTGTTGCTCGACACCAGCTGGAGCTGGCGCGAGAACTGGTCGGGCAGTTTCACCACGCGGTATGACTTCACCGCCGACCGCGCGGCCCGCGCCGGTCTGGGCCTGCGCTACGCCAACGAATGCGTGTCCGTGGATCTTTCCCTCTCGCGTCGTTTCACGTCCTCGACTAGTGTGAAGCCCGACACCGGGATCGGGCTGTCGGTCGAGCTTGCAGGCTTTGGCGGCGCCAAGGGTACCGGCAGCCGACGCAGCGTCTGCGCCCGCTGATCTCACGCGTCCGCCGCAGGGCTGACACCGACTGACTGCCGGGCATGCCCCGCGCCAACAAGCAGGCCCGCCTGCGGAGACCGAACCGAATGACGGAAGCGACGATGCGCACGAAACTCTCCCTTGCCACCGCCTTGGCCCTGGTTCTGACGGCTGCAACCCTGGGGCTGCAGCAGGCCCATGCAGAGAGCTTTGGCCCGGTCCTGCAGGTGAATGAGGGGATCATCACCGGCTATGAACTGGAACAGCGCAAAGCCTTCCTGAAATTGCTGAACGCGCCGGGCGACACGGATGCCCAGGCGGAGAAAGCGCTGATCGAAGACCGGATCCGGCTGGATGCGGCACGGCGCGCGGGCATTGTTGTCAGCGATGCCGCGCTGGACGAGGGGCTGACCGAGTTTGCGGGCCGCGCCAATATGGACAAGGACACCTTCATCACCGAGATCGGCAAGGCCGGGATCGCCCCGGAAACCTTCCGCGATTTCGTGCGCGCCGGGATCGCCTGGCGCGAGGTGGTGCGGGCGAAATTCGGCGGCCGGGTGAAGATTTCTGAATCCGAGATCGACCGCGCCATGTCCAGCACCGCCGAATTGGGTCAGGGGACACGGGCGCTGTTCTCCGAGATCATTCTGCCCGCACCGCCGGGACAGGAAGCCGAAGCCATGGCGCTGGCCGAGAAACTCTCGGCGCTGCAGGGCAGTGCGGCCTTCGCCCAGGCGGCGCGCACCTATTCTGCCTCCGCCAGCCGCGATCAGGGCGGCCGGATCAACTGGACGCCGCTCGCGGATCTGCCGCCGGTCTTGCGCAATCTCGCGCTCAGCCTGAAGCCGGGCGAAGCCTCGAAACCCTTGCAGGGCAACGGGGCGGTTGCCGTGTTCATGCTGCAGGCAATCGACGAGAACGGCCCGGTGAAGAAAGACCCGGAACGCGTTGAATACGCGCAATATCTGATCCCCGGCGGTCGCAGCTCCACGGCCTTGGCCGAGGCGGCACGGATCACCGCGGGCGCCGATACCTGTGATGACATCTACACCCTGGCCAAAGGGGTTCCGGCCAGTCAGCTGACACGAATCACCCAAAGTCAGGCGCAGGTGCCCGCAGACATCGCCCTTGAACTGGCGCATCTGGATCCGGGTGAAAGCTCGGCCGCCATCGTGCGCGGCGACACCTTGGTCTATCTCATGCTGTGCAAACGCGAAAAAGACCTGCCCGCCGCGGCGCCGACGGCAGAGGCGGCGGCCACCCCGGCGGGCAGCGCGGCCCCGGCGGCCGATGCGGCCGGTGCTGCCGCGGCAGCGCCCGCCGCCCCCTCGCGCGATGAGGTCCGGCTGCGTCTGCTGAACCAGCGCCTGAGCGCCTATGCCGAAAGCTATCTGGCCGATCTGATCGCGGATGCGGTGATCCAGCGCCGCTGAGCCGCCCCCCGCACGGGCGCAAGATCCGGCCCCCGGCGTGAGGGGCGAAAAATGACCCCGCCCGCCCGGCGGCGGGGTGCGGGGCAGACCACGCAGACAGGGAGACCGCCATGTCCAACACCGACCTCCATGCGCCCACCCCGGTCCTTCTGACCTGCGGCGAGCCTTCGGGCATTGGCCCCGAGATCGCCGCCAAGGCCTGGGAACAGCTGGGCAGCACCTGCCCCTTTGTCTGGCTGGGCGACCCCGCGCATCTGCCGCGCGGCACGAAAATCCATGAGGTCGCGCAGCCGTCAGAGGCGCTCTATGCCGCGGGCAAGGGCCTGCCGGTGCTGCCGCATCCGTTTCCCGCCGCCGCCCGCCCGGGCGAGGCCAACCCTGCCAATGCGCAATCGGTGATCGACGTGATCGCCCGCGCCGTGCGGCTGGTGCAATCGGGCGAGGGCCGCGCGGTCTGCACCGCGCCAATCCACAAAAAGGCGCTGCAGGACGGCGCCGGTTTCGCCTTTCCGGGCCACACCGAATATCTGGCGCATCTGGCGGGCGATGTGCCCGTGGTGATGATGCTGGCCTGCGAGGGGCTGCGCGTGGTGCCTGCCACGATCCATATCGCATTGTCCGACGTGCCGCGCGCCCTCACGCGTGAGGTGCTGGCGCAGGTGATCCGGCTGACCCATGCCGGGCTGCAACGCGATTTTGGCCTCGGCAATCCGCGGCTTGCCATTGCAGGTCTCAACCCGCATGCGGGCGAAGGCGGCGCGATGGGCCGCGAGGAGCTCGACTGGATGATCCCGCTCCTCGACGATCTGCGCGCCGAAGGGTTTGCGCTGGCCGGACCGATGCCCGCCGACACGATGTTCCATGCCGCCGCCCGGGCGCGGTATGACGCGGCAATCTGCATGTATCATGATCAGGCGTTGATCCCGATCAAGACCATCGACTTCGCGGGCGGGGTGAATGTGACGCTCGGCCTGCCCTTCGTGCGCACCTCGCCCGATCATGGCACGGCGTTTGACATCGCGGGTCAGGGAATCGCGGATCCCGCCAGCCTGATCGCCGCCCTGCGCATGGCCGACCGCATGGGCGCCGCACGGGCCGATGCCGCGCAAAGCCGGGGCGCAAAAGAAACCTAGCGCTCTTGCTTCGTTTCAAATATCCCCGCCGGAGGCATCCGACGGGGCCGCGCCGGGGGCTCTGCCCCCGGACCCCCGGGATATTTTGAACGAAGCAAAGGGAATGTGCCCATGAGCAGTATCGACGGCTTGCCGCCGCTGCGCGCGGTGATCGACACGCATGGGATCGCGGCCAAGAAATCTCTGGGGCAGAACTTTCTGCTCGATCTCAATCTGACCGCCAAGATCGCGCGGGCGGCGGGGGATCTGAGCGGCGCGGATGTGCTCGAGGTCGGGCCCGGCCCGGGCGGGCTGACGCGCGGGCTTTTGGCGGAAGGCGCGCGCAAGGTGCTGGCCGTTGAGAAGGACAGCCGCTGTCTGCCCGCTTTGGCCGAGATTGCGGCCGCCTATCCGGGGCGGTTGGAGGTGATCGAGGGTGATGCGCTCGAGATCAACCCTCTTGAGCATCTGACGGCACCGATCCGCATCGTGGCCAATCTGCCCTATAATGTCGGCACCGAGCTTCTGGTGCGCTGGCTGACGCCCAAGGTCTGGCCGCCGGTCTGGGAGAGCCTCACGCTGATGTTCCAGAAGGAAGTCGCCGAGCGTATCGTGGCCAAGCCCGGCTCCAAGGCCTATGGGCGGCTGGCGCTGCTCGCGCAGTGGCGGTGCGAGGCGCGGATCGTGCTGACGCTGCCGCCCGAAGCCTTTACGCCGCCGCCGAAAATCCATTCCGCCGTCGTGCATCTGACCGCCCTGCCCGAGCCGCGCTTTCCCGCCGATCCTGCCGTGTTGAACCGGGTGGTGGCCGCCGGGTTCAACCAGCGGCGCAAGATGCTGCGGGCCAGCCTGAAAGGCGTGGCGCCGGATATGGAAGCCAAGATCGTCGCGGCGGGCCTTGCCCCCACCGCGCGCGCCGAAGAGATCAGCCTTGAGGGGTTTTGCGCCTTGGCTCGGATTGTGGCGGCAGGCTGACTGCGGGGCGCGGGCGCGCAGAGTTCCTTGGCCCGACGAGCAGCTCTCGGGGCGCGATGGCGGCGGTTCCTGAAGGTCTTGTGCCGGAACTGGTCCCGCCGCAGACGTGCCGGGCGCCTCTGACACAAAAACAAAGGCCGCAGGAGGGATCCTGCGGCCTTTGTCTTGAACATAGCGCGGTTTGACGCTCACTCGACCGGTTTGGCCTCGGCGATAGCGGCTTCACCCTCGGTCTTGCGCGGGCTGCGCGGTTTGCGCGGGGCTTTGGCCGGTTTCTCGGCAACGGCCTGCGTGGCATCCGCGGCGGGGGCATCGCTCACCGCTGCCGGGGTGGCAGCGACAGGGGCGTCGGCGCGGGGCGCTTTGCTGCGGCTGTTGGTCTTGCCCGTGCCTGCGCCAGCGTTGCCTGCGCCTGCGCTGCCTGCGCCTGCGCCGCTGCGGGGCGCGCGGCTGCTGCTCTCACGGCGCGGCTTGGCCTCACCCTCACTGCGGGCAGCAGACGCCACGGAGGCGACGGCGCTGCGGTCGGCGGCCTGACCCTCGGGCGAGCGGTGCTCTGCGCTGCGGCTGTCGGCGTTCCGGGCTTCCGGCGTCTCGACCAAGGTCGAGCTGTCGGCATCGCGCGGGTCGATCACCGGCGCCATCGGCTCAGCCGGACGGGCGGCGCGCTCATGCTGTACCCGCTCATTCGAGGTGCGGTCCTGATAGCCCCGGTCGTTCTGCGACCGGTCGTTTTGGCGGTCGTTCTGGCGGTCGTTTTGCGCCCGGTCACTCTGCCCGCGATCATTCTGCGAACGATCGTTCTGGCGGTCATTCTGGCGGTCGTATTGACCCCGCTCATTCTGCGCGCGCTCACCCGAATTCCGGTCGTTCTGGTTCCGGTCATTCTGGTTGCGGTCATTCTGGTTGCGGTCGTTTTGACCACGGTCGTTCTGGTTCCGATCCGCATAGGAGCGGTCATTGCCGTTACCATTACCGTTGCGCTCCGACCCATTGCGATCGCCGTTGAACTCGGGCTGATCGCCCTCGCCCCGCTCGCGTCCGCCATTCCCGTTCGGCTGGCCGTTCTGACCCTGGCGGCCTTCCTGTTCGCGGGCCAGCTCGCGCTGCGCCTCGCCCAGAAGGCGGGTGTAATGTTCGGCGTGTTGCAGGAAGTTCTGTTCTGCCACGCGGTCATTGCTCAGCTGCGCGTCGCGCGCCAGCTGAAGGTATTTGTCAATGATCTGCTGCGGCGTGCCGCGGACCTTGCTCTCGGGACCGGAGCTGTCGAAAACCCGATTGATGATATTACCGACAGTGCGCTGACGGTTCGACTTGGAACGCGAACGGGATTTGGATGATCTCATGAGCTTTCGTCTATGTAAGACCCGGAGGACTGGCTTATCGCCTGCCCGCATCTGGCGCCCGTAATGGCTCCGATACATGACCCGCGGTGTGAAGCTGGTTCATGCGGAGGATTTCACATCCAGTCCGCATGCCGAATGAATAAGCATGCGACGTAGGGGCTGACAAGTGCAAACTGTCCAGAAGCCGGATCGGGGCGGATTTTTGCCCCAACTGCGGGGATTTCCCCGCAAAACCGGGCCTGCCGCCGAATATATGTCGCAATGGCCGTGAGAATCACCGCCCCCCTGGCCGCCATGCTGCGGCGGCGGGAGGCGGGGGCGGGATGCGGGGGCGATGGTGTCTCGGCAGGATCCGCGTCGGGATCAGAGCCGGGCCACCACCACCCGGTCGCGGCCATCGAGATCGGGCAGGACCCGCACCCCCTGCAGGCCTGCATCGCGGAAGAAACCACTGACCGCAGCGCCCTGCGTCGGGCCGATTTCCACCATCAGCCGCCCCCCGGGCGCCAGATGCGCGGGCGCATGGGCGGCAATGATCCGGTAGGGTTCCAGCCCGTCACCGCCGGGGGTGAGCGCCAGATGCGGCTCCCAGTCGCGCACTTCGGGGGCCAGATCCGGCATTTCATTCGCCGCGATATAGGGCGGGTTGGAGACGATCAGATCAAAGCTGCCGCTGACCTCGGAAAACCAGTCAGAGGCCCGGAATTGCACCTGCGGTTCCAGCCGCAGGAGGCGGGCATTCTCCGTGGCGACGGCGAGGGCTTGCGGCGAGATATCCACGCCCAGTCCCACCGATTGCGGGCGTTCTGCCAGCAATGTCAGCAAGATACAGCCGGTTCCTGTTCCAAGATCCAGCACGCGGGCATAGGGCGCACTCAGCGCTTCGGCCACCAGCGCCTCGGTATCGGGGCGCGGGTCGAGCGTGTCGCGGGTGACGCGGAAATCGCGGCCCCAGAAGGCGCGGGTGCCGGTGATCTGGCTGACGGGTTGCCGCGCGCAGCGGGCGGTGAGCGCTTCCGCAAAGGCCCCGGCCTGTGCGGGTGTCAGATCATCGCGCAAATGCAGGGTCAGGCGGTCGGGCGGGATGCCCATCGCATGGGCCAAAAGGCGGCGGGCGTCGCGGGTGGCATCCTCGATCCCCGCCGCGCGCAGGGCGGGAATCGCGGCCCGCAGCAGGGTTTCGGCGCGGGGCGGTTCGGCGGCATAGGCGGGCGGGCGGCTCATGTCTCCATCGCCGCGAGTTTTTCGGCCTGATCCTGCGCCACCAGCGCCTGAATGATCTCGCCCAGATCCCCCGCCATGATCTGTGCCAGCGCGTAAAGCGTCAGGTTGATCCGGTGATCGGTCATCCGCCCTTGCGGGAAATTATAGGTGCGGATGCGTTCCGAGCGGTCGCCGGAGCCCACCTGCGATTTGCGGTCCGAGGCGCGTTCGGCATCGACCCTAGCGCGCTCCATGTCATAAAGCCGGGCGCGCAGCACCGCCATCGCATTGGCGCGGTTCTGGTGTTGCGATTTCTCGGAGGAGGTGACGACGAGGCCGGTGGGAATATGGGTGATCCGCACCGCCGAATCGGTGGTGTTGACATGCTGGCCGCCCGCCCCGCTCGCACGCATCGTGTCGATGCGGATGTCACTGGCGGGAATGTCGATATCGACCTCTTCCGCTTCGGGCAGCACGGCGACGGTGGCGGCCGAGGTATGGATGCGCCCCCCCGCTTCGGTTTCGGGCACGCGTTGCACCCGGTGAACGCCGGATTCGTATTTCAGCTGCGCGAACACCCCCTCGCCCGCGATCCGCGCCATCGCCTCCTTGACGCCCCCGAGTTCGGTCTCGGAGAGTTCGAGGATCTGGAAGCTCCAGCCCTGTTTCTCGGCATAGCGCTGATACATGCGCAAAAGATCACCCGCAAAGAGCGCCGCCTCATCGCCGCCGGTGCCGGGACGGATCTCGAGGATCGCCGGGCGGACATCGGCGGCGTCCTTTGGCAAGAGCGCGATGCGGAGGTTTTGCTCCATCTCGGGGATCCGCGCCTTGAGGCGGGGCATCTCATCCTCGGCCAGAGCCTTCATCTCAGGGTCGGCGAGCCAGCCCTCGGCCTCGGCGAGATCGGCGAGCGCCTGTTTCCAGGCGGCAATCTCGGTGACCACCGGTTTCAGCTCGGCATATTCGCGCGACAGGGCGGCGATTTCGGCCGGGGCGGCGCCCGATGACAATTTGGCCTCGAGAAACTCGAAGCGGCGGGTGATCTGATCGAGGGCATCTACTGGAAGCATGGGCCGGGTGTGGCGTGAAGCCGGGGCTGGGTCAAGGGGCTCTCGCCGTGGATCAGAGGGGGCGCTGCCCCCGGCGCCTGGCGGCGCCTCCCCCGAGGTATTTTTGCCAAGAAGAAAGGTGTCGGGGGATGGGGGGCGTTGCGGTTGGTGCTGCGCCCCGGCGGCGCGCAGGCTGGCGGGATCAGCGGCGGGTGAAGCCGTAGAGTGCGATCAGCTCCATCGCCACATGCGCGCCTGCGATGGCGGTGATGCCGGTCGGGTCGTAGGGGGGCGAGACCTCGACCACATCGCCGCCGAGGAGGGTGATCCCGGCGAGGCCGCGCAGCAGGGCAGCCGCCTGCCAGCTGGCAAGGCCGCCCCAGACCGGGGTGCCGGTGCCGGGGGCATAGGCAGGGTCGAGGCAGTCGATGTCAAAGGTGATGTAGCAGGGGCGGTCGCCGATCACCTCTTTGATCCGGGCGACGGTGCTGGCGATGCCCCCGGCATGGACCCCGGCGGCGTCGAGGATGGTGACGCCCAATGTGTCGGGGTTGTCGGTGCGGATGCCGACCGAGACCGCGGCTGCGGGGTCAACGAGGCCCTGTTTGATGGCTTTGTAAAGGAAGGTGCCGTGGTCGATCCGGTCCATGTCGTCATCAGCCCAGGTGTCGGAATGCGCATCGAACTGGATCAGGGCGATGGGGCCGAATTTCTCGGCATAGGCGCGCAGGATCGGCAACGTGATGAAATGATCCCCCCCGAGGGTGATGCTGCCCGCACCAGAGGCGAGGATGGTGCGGATATGCTCGGTCACCTTGGTCGGAAAGGCCGCGACATTGGCATAGTCAAAGGCCACATCGCCGTAATCCACCACCACCATCTCGCTCAGCGGGTCAAAGCCCCAGCCATAGGGCGCGTCAAAGGCCTGCAGGGTCGAGGCTTCGCGGATCGCGCGCGGCCCGAAGCGGGTGCCGGGGCGGTGGGTGACCGCCTGATCGAACGGCACGCCGGTCACCGCCAGATCGACGCCGGTCAGATCCTTGGTGTAGCGGCGGCGCAGAAAGCTGGTGGCACCGCCAAAGGCATTCTCAAAGGCGAGGCCGCGTGCCTCGGTCCGGGTGAAGGCCATATCGACCTGGGTCTTTGCATCTTCCAGTGCCATCCGCGTCTCCTCAGGGGTCGCGCCCAGCATTGCCGCTGGCCGCGACCGCGGTCAAGGCAGGCGCGGCTGTAACGGCCCTGCCCGCTTGGCACTGCCTTTGTGAGGCAGGGCGCGGCGCAAACCCCAATATGATCTGCATCAAATCGCCGCAGCCCGCGCTGCGTTACAAGAAGGCGTCACGAGAACGCGGAGTGCCCCCACATGAGACTGACCATTCGCAGCAATCTGGCCATGCGCACGCTGATGTTTTGCGCGGTCAACCCCGAGGGCCTCGTGCGAAAGAGCGATATTGCCCAGGCCTGCAATGCCTCGGAAAACCATCTGGCGCAGGTGATCAACACCTTGGCGCATGAGGGGTTCATCGACACCCAGCGCGGGCGCGCGGGCGGGTTGCGGCTGGCGCGCCCGATGGCCGAGATCGGCATTGGCGAAGTGCTGCGCACCTTTGAGGGACGCACGGCCTTTGCCGAGTGCTTTGCCCCCGACAGCAACACCTGCCCGCTGGCCGGCGCCTGCCGGTTCCGCAAGGTGCTGGAGCGTGCGGTGGATGCGTTTTACGCCACGATGGATGGCATCACGCTGGCCGATCTGGTGGCCGACAATCTGCCGCTGGAAGACGTGCTGCGCATGTGCACGCCGCGCGGCATGGTGGCCGCCTGCGGCTGAAATGGCTCACTTCCGCGTGACGGTAGCGTAAACAGCATCAAATCTTCAGAATTTTGCTTGACCCTTATCTCTGGCGGGCCTACCTGCGCCGCGATTTCGCCCCAAAGCAGGTGTTCCCTGAAGGAACCAAGGGGTGATTTGATGAGGAACGAGAGATGCAAGAGATGCAACAAATGGGCGGTGCGTCCGTTGAACTGACCCAGCAGGGTCAAGGCGCCAGCAGCACCAAGACCGCCGCGGCAAAGACCGCCGGTCGCGCCCAGATGGGCGGCGAGACCGAAGCTCAGGCCGCGCGCCAACAAGAGACGCAGTTCCGCGACTGGGCCGCGATCTGAGCTCCGTCGGCACCGTCGGCTGAGGCCCGGCGCGGGCCTGCCACAGGCCCCGGGTGCGCAGCCCTCAGGACCGGGCCCCGAGACGCAAAGCGAAGCGTCACGCCAAAGCAAGCGCTGCCCCGCAGGGGGCCGCGCAGATAGCATGCCCCGCAAGGTCGCCCCGGACCGTTGTGGCCCCCACCTTTGTGGACCCCTGTGGCCCCGCCGCAGCGGCAGAACCCGGCAGGGGACGCCCTGCCCCGTGATTCCTGCGGGAGATACCCCGCACAGGCGCAAACCGTGGGGCGGGAAACCGGCCCGTCACATGCCCGACAAATCCCAATCCGCATTTTCCTGACCCGGCGCAGCCGCACGCGCGTGGCCTTTGTGCCGGTATGGCGGCGCCGGGCACTGCAGATCCTGCGTGAAAACCCACGCACCCCCTTGCACAAAACGAGAACACGGGCGAGGATGCCGCACCCCCTTGCAGGATCTGTGCGATGCCCCGCCCCAAAGCCGAACCTCCTTCTCAGACCGTCGCCACCCCGCAGGAGGCACCTGTACCGCGCAAAAAGGCGGCGGCGAAAGCGGGAGCGGCCCCTGCAACCGACCTGCAGAAGGACCCGGTATCTGGGGACGCCGTTTCGGTGGACAGGGTGCCGATGACCGCGGCGTCTGGGGATGCGGGGACGGCACCTCGATCCGGTGCCCGGGCGCGCAAGGCGGCTGCCTCACAAGTGGCCCCCGTGGGTCCGGCGGATGAGGCGACCCCAGACAGATATGCCTCTGTGACATCCGCGCGGGATGGCGGTACGGGCACCGGCGGCACGCCCTTGACCGATATCCGCAACATCGGCCCCGCCACCGCCGAAGGGCTGATCAAGGCGGGGATCCCCGATGCCGAGACATTGCGCGCGCTGGGTGGGCATGAGGCCTATCGCCGCTGGCTGGGCGCGGGGCTCGCGCCGCATTTCATCGGCTATTACGTGCTGGTGATGGCTTTGCAGGGCCGCCCCTGGAATGATTGCGGCCCGAAGGAAAAGGCCGAGTTGCGCCGCGCCTTTGACGCGCTGAAGGCTGAGGTGAAGCAGGCCCCCCTGACGCCCGACCGCGCAAAAGAAAAGGACCGCCTCCATTGGGAGGCGATCCTTGATGAGATCGGTCTGATCACGCCGCCGAAGCGGCGCGCCGGTGCAGGCGATTAGCCGACCAGTTCAAGACCCGAGAAGTAGAAAGCGATTTCACGGGCAGCCGATTCCGGGCTGTCCGAACCGTGCACCGAGTTTTCGCCGACCGAGAGGGCGAATTCTTTCCGGATGGTGCCCTCATCGGCGTTGGCCGGGTTGGTTGCGCCCATCACTTCGCGGTTTTTCAGGATGGCGCCTTCGCCTTCCAGAACCTGCACGACGACCGGCTCGGAAGCCATGAACTCGCACAGCTCGCCGTAGAAGCCACGCTCAGCGTGCTCGGCATAGAACTGACCAGCCTGCGCCGGGGTCAGGTGGATGCGCTTTTGTGCGACGATGCGCAGGCCAGCTTCTTCGAATTTCGCATTGATCTTGCCGGTCAGGTTGCGACGGGTCGCGTCCGGTTTGATGATGGAAAGCGTGCGTTCGATCGCCATGATATGTCTCGTTTCAGTTGGACGTTAGGGGGAGGCCGGTGCCAAAGGCGCCGACCGAATGCTGCGCGCGGTGCTACCACGCGGTTTCGCGCTTGAAAACCCCGCCTTTCCGACAGGCAAAAACGCATTTCTCGCAGGCCGCGCGCCAATGCCGCTTTGCAGCGATTGACGCCGCGCCCGCCTTCAGGCATTGGCTTTGCCATGCTCAAGATCACAGATATCAGTTACTCCGTCGAAGGCCGTCCCCTGCTGGTGGGCGCTTCTGCAACCATTCCCGATGGCCATAAGGTGGGCCTTGTCGGCAAGAACGGCGCGGGAAAAACCACGTTGTTCAAGCTGATCCGCGGAGAGCTGACGCTGGAGGGCGGCGCGATCAGCCTGCCCTCGCGCGCCCGCATCGGCGGTGTGGCGCAGGAAGTGCCCTCCTCCTCGACCTCGCTGCTGGACACGGTGCTCGCGGCCGACACCGAGCGGGCCGAGCTGATGGCCGAGGCCGAAACCGCGCAGGATCCGCACCGGATTGCCGAGATCCAGACCCGTCTGGCGGATATTGACGCCTGGTCCGCCGAAGGGCGCGCCTCGGCGATTCTCAAAGGTCTGGGGTTTGACGCCGACCAACAGCTGATGCCCTGCTCGGATTTCTCGGGCGGCTGGCGGATGCGGGTGGCGCTGGCGGGGGTGCTCTTTGCGCAGCCGGACGTGCTGCTGCTGGACGAACCGACCAACTATCTTGACCTCGAAGGCGCGCTCTGGCTCGAATCCTATCTGGTCAAATATCCGCATACCGTCATCATCATCAGCCACGACCGTGGCCTGCTGAACCGCTCGGTGAATGCGATCCTGCATCTGGACGAGAAAAAGCTGACGCTCTGGTCCGGCCCCTATGACCAGTTTGCCCGCCAGCGCGCCGAACAGCGCGCGCAGCAAACCGCCGAGGCGCGCAAACAGGCCGACCGCCGGGCGCATTTGCAAAAATTCGTGGATCGGTTCAAGGCCAAGGCCTCCAAGGCTGCGCAGGCGCAAAGCCGCGTGAAACAGCTCGAGAAGATGCAGACGATCACCGCACCGGAAGATGCGGCGAAACAGGTCTTCACCTTCCCGAAACCGGAAGAGCTGTCGCCGCCGATCATCACCATGGACAATCTGTCGGTGGGCTATGACGGCAAGCCGGTGCTGCGGAACCTCTCCTTGCGCATCGATCAGGATGACCGCATCGCGTTGCTGGGGCGGAACGGTGAGGGGAAATCCACGCTTTCCAAGCTCTTGGCGGGGAAACTTGATCCTATTCAGGGCAAGATCGTGCGCTCCTCGAAACTGCGGATCGGGTTCTTTGCCCAGCATCAGGTGGAAGAGCTGATCCTGGATGAGACGCCCTTGCAGCACATCCAGTCGGTGCGCCCGAATGAGGGGCAGCCGCGCCAGCGCGCCCGTCTGGCGGGCTTTGGGCTGATGGCGGATCAGGCCGAGACCAAGGTCGGGCGGCTCTCGGGCGGGCAAAAGGCGCGGCTTTCGCTGCTTCTGGCCACCATCGATGCGCCGCATATCCTGATCCTCGACGAGCCGACCAACCACCTTGATATGGAAAGCCGCGAGGCTTTGGTGGAGGCGCTGACCGAATATTCCGGCGCCGTCATTCTGGTGGCGCATGACATGCACCTTCTGGGCCTCGTGGCCGACCGGCTCTGGCTGGTGAAGGATGGGGCGGTGACGCCCTATGAGGAAGACCTCGACACCTACCGGCGCGACCTTTTGGGCGAATCCGCGCCGAAACCCGACAAGGCAGAGCGCGCGCGTGAAAAGGCCGAGAAGGCCGCAAAGGCTGCCAATGCCCCGGCGCAGACCGTGGCCAGCCTGCGCACCGAGGCGCGCAAATGCGAAGAGCGGGTCGAGAAGCTGAGCGAGATGCTGGGCAAGCTTGATGCGATCCTCGCCGATCAGTCGCTCTATCTGCCGGGTCGTGCGGCGGATGCGGCGAAATGGCAGTTGAAACATGCCGAGGCGCGCGAGGCGATGGGCCGGGCCGAAACCATGTGGGAAAAGGCCCTGACCGCGCTGGAAAAGGCCGAGAAGGCCGAGCGCAAGCGCGCCTGACCCCGCGCCGGGCCGCCGCAAAATACCAAGGCCGGGGTTCGCCCCGGCCTTTTGGTTTTCACGGAAGGCAAGGGTTTGCAGCCCGCCTCAGCGGTCGTGCATCCCCTTGCCCGCCAGAATCCGCGGCACCGCCTTTTCGATGCGGTCGGCCCGGGTTTGCGCCTGTTTGGCGCCGGTGAAATGCAACAGATAGCCGCGCTGCCGCCCCGGGGTCAGCGCCTCAAAGGCCGCCGCCAGCGCGTCATCCTCGGCCAGCCGCGCGCTCAGCTCCTCGGGCCAGTCGAGCGCGTCGGGCTCCAGCACCACCTTTACCCCCGCCTGCTCCAGCGCCAATGCCTCGGCAATGAAGGCGCGGATCTGTGCCTCTCCCGCCCGGATCTGCGCCAGATCGGTGAATTTCAGCAGCCGCACCGCGCGGGAATGCGCGCCGGGCGCGACCAGCCGCCCCTCCGGATCCGACAGCAGCACGCCCTTGAAAAACGACAGCACGCAGGCGTCCTTCAGCCCCCAGAGCGTTGCCAGATTGGCATCCTGCCAGCAGTAGCAGGGCGCGCGCCATTTGAAGACCTCCTCCAGCGGGCTGTCCTGCAACAGCAACCGCAGCGCCTGCAACTCAGCCTGCCAGCGGCCTTCCCGCGCAAAAAACGCTGTGATTTTAGGATCTTCCACCGCCATCTGCCGCAACCCTCCCCGGCGCAAACGCCCCGCCCCAGAGTGCCGCCGCGCGGCGGATCTGTCCAGTCCGCCCGCCGCCGCGGCAAAGCGACCCGGCCAAAAGCCACCACATCAGCTTGACCTGAGCAAATTGCTAAGGTTTAAGCAGGCAACCCATTCACAGGAGTCCCCGATGCTGCGCGCGCTTCTTGCCACTACCCTGCTGGCTGCCCCCCTGCTCACCTCTGCCGCTGTTGCCGAAGAGGTGAATGTCTACTCGCACCGCCAACCCGAACTGGTGCAGCCGCTGCTGGATGCTTTCACCGCCAAGACCGGCATCGCGGTCAATGTGGCCTTTGTCGACAGCGGCATGGTTGAGCGTCTGGTGGCCGAGGGCGACCGCAGCCCCGCCGATCTGGTGATGACCGTCGACATCGCGCGGCTGGAACAGGTTGTGCAGGCGGGCGTGACGCAGGCGGTGGATGACCCGGCGCTGACCGCGGCGATTCCCGCCGCCTTCCGCGATCCGGCGAACCAATGGTTCGGCCTGACCACCCGCGCCCGCATCGTCTATGCCAGCAAAGCGGCCGTCGCCGATGGCGACGTGACGAGCTATGAGGATCTGGCCGATCCGAAATGGAAGGGCCGCATCTGCACCCGCTCGTTCACCAATGATTACAACGTCGCGCTGACCGCCGCCTATCTCAAGCATCACGGCGAAGAGGCGACGCGCGACTGGCTCTTGGGCGTGAAGGCCAATCTGGCGAAAAAGCCCGAGGGCAATGACCGCTCTCAGGTGAAATCGATCTGGTCGGGCGAATGCGACATCAGCTTGGGCAACACCTATTACATGGGGCAGATGCTGGCCGATCCGGAGCAAAAGGAATATGCCGATTCCGTCCGCATCGTCTTCCCGGTGTTTGAAGATGCCGCAGGCAACCCGACCGGCACCCATATGAACGTTTCGGGTGTGGCGATGACCAAAGCTGCGCCGAACAAGGACGCCGCGCTGAAGCTGATGGAATTCCTCGTCTCGGACGAGGCGCAACATATCTATGCCGAAACCAACAATGAATTCCCGGTGAAGCCGGGCGTTGAGGCCTCGGAACTGGTGAAAAGCTGGGGCAGCTTCACGCCGGACACGCTGACGCTGACCGACGTGGCCGAGCTGCGCCCGGCGGCGCTGAAGCTGATCGAAGAAGTGAACTTCGACGGCTAAGTCTTGGAGATATCACTGATATTGAAAAGCCCCGCCATGGCGGGGCTTTTTCACTTTTGGCACGGGGGGCGCTGGATTGCGTGGGCCGCGCAGGCCCTCATTCGGCGGCAATCACCATCGGATGCGGCAGGTGCTGTTCAACCGTCACCCCCGGCAGCGCGCCCAGCTTTTCCAGGTCCTGCGCATCCCGGGCACGCAGGCGGGCGGCCTGCTCGGGCGTGAAGGCGGCGATCGGATCGGGCTGCGGCTGGCGGGCATGATGCGCGGCCAGACGCGCGCTTTGGCGCGGCGACAGGCTGACGCCCTGCCGGTAGAGGCGTTGCAGCATGGCCAGGCCGGTGTCGGGGATCTGCGTCGCCGTTTGCGGCGCGGGCAAAGCCGCGATCAGCTGCGACAGCCGCGCTGCATCAGCCCCTGCGGGCATCAGCGCATCCAGCACCTCGGCGGCGCAGGGATCGCGGGTCAGGATCACCGTTTCTCTCGGCGCCACAGCACCGATCACTTCGCAGATCACCTCGTGCCAGCCGCGCCGCTCATCGCTCAGCGCCTCGGCCATCTCGGCAAAGGGCACCATCTGCCGCCGCTGCGCCAGCAGCCGCCAGAGTTGCGGCAGATAGGTGTCGCGCCCCGGCAGCAACAGCACCAGCCGGGCCACCGGCAGCTCTTGCCGCGCGGCAAAGCTGCGGGCGCGCAGGCTGGCATCGCTGAAGAACCCCGAGAGCCCGCCCGGCAACCGCCCCATCAGCGCATCCTCAACGCCGATGCCCGCGCCCGCCTCGCGTTCTTGCGCCAGACAGCGCGCCAGTTGCCGCGGCAAGGCGCTGGCGCCCGGGGCGGTCAGAAACAGGGTCATCTCAGGCGAGGTCTCAGGCGCGGTCGCAGTTTCAGGATGCATGGTCAAGCCTCTGGGGTTAAGCCTTCGGGGTCTTCAGCGTCGGGGTTTGGGCGGCCACACTGCCGGGCGTTCATAAAGGTTAACACCACCTAGATGCAGAGGGATTATGGCCAGATTAGGGCGCCAATTCTGGTTAATTTGGGGTTAAACTCCGGCATCTGCGCGCAATTTTCCGCGCCCGTGGCAGAATTTTTACCAACTGGACATTATCGGCGGCCTTCGCCACTCTGCGCCAAAATTTCCCGGAGGCAGCATGTCCGCGCAGCGCAAGATCATCATTGATACCGACCCCGGCCAGGACGATGCCGTGGCCATTTTGCTGGCCTTGGCCAGCCCCGAGCTGGAGGTTCTGGGCATCACCTGCGTCGCGGGCAATGTACCGCTGCCGCTGACGGAAAAGAACGCACGGGTGATCTGCGAGCTGGCGGGCAAGCCCGGGACCCGCGTCTTTGCGGGCTGCGACGCACCGCTCAGCCGCGCGCTAGTGACGGCCGAGCATGTGCATGGCAAGACAGGTCTGGATGGCATTGCCCTGCCCGATCCGGTGATGCCGTTGCAAGCGCAGCATGCGGTGGATTTCATCATCGAGACCCTGCGCGCCGAGGCACCGGGCACGGTGACGCTCTGCCCGCTGGGGCCGCTGACCAACATCGCCACCGCCTTGCAGCGCGCGCCCGATATTGCCAGCCGCATTCAGAGCATCGTGCTGATGGGCGGCGCCTATTTCGAGGTGGGCAACATCACCCCCGCCGCCGAGTTCAACATTTACGTTGACCCGGAAGCCGCTGAAATCGTGTTCAAATGCGGCGCGCCGATTGTGGTCTTGCCGCTGGATGTGACGCATAAGGCACTGACCAGCCGCGCACGGGTGCAGGGTTTCCGCGACATCGGCGGCACTCTGGGCGAGGCTTTGGCCAGCTGGACCGAATTCTTTGAGCGTTTCGATGTGGCGAAATACGGCCATGAGGGCGCGCCGCTGCACGACCCCTGCGTCATCGGCTATCTGCTGGCGCCCGAGCTTTTCGCGGGCCGCTTCATCAATGTCGAGATCGAGACGCAATCGCCGCTGACCCTGGGGATGACCGTCGCCGATTGGTGGGGGGTGACCGGGCGCGCGCCGAATGCGCTGTTCCTCGATCAGATCGACACGCCGGCGTTCTTTGAGATGCTGACCCGGCGGATTGCCACGTTGAACGCGCCCGCCGCCACCGCGCCCTGAGGGCAGCGCAGGCGGTGGCTTGCGCGATCAACCTGTGACGATCAGACTGGCTCGATCAGACTGGCTCGAACAGGCTGTGGTTTGCGGTAAAATGCGGGTTTCGGGCTGGTCCTTTGCCCGCCCGCGCCCCATATCGGGGCCAAAGGACCCAGCCTCCGCATCGGGGGCGCGGACCCGGCCCCTCTCAGGGGCAAAGGAGTTGCCATGACCGCCCTGCCCACCACCCTGCCCTTTGACAACAGCTATGCCCGCCTGCCCGCGCGTTTCTTCGTGCCGCAGGACCCGCAACCGGTGCCCGCGCCGCAGCTTTTGGCATTGAACAGTGATCTTGCGCGCAGCCTCGGGCTGGATCCGGACTGGCTGGCGGGGCCGGAGGGGGTTCAGATGCTGGCCGGGAACCATTGGCCCGAAGGGGCAGAGCCGATTGCGCAGGCCTATGCCGGGCATCAGTTCGGCGGCTTCAACCCGCAGCTGGGCGATGGCCGCGCGGTGCTGCTGGGTGAGGTTCTGACCGATGCGGGTCGCTTTGACATTCAGCTGAAGGGCTCCGGCCCCACCGCCTTTTCGCGCCGGGGCGATGGCCGCGCGTGGATGGGGCCGGTGGTGCGGGAATATCTGGTGTCGGAGGCGATGGCGGCGCTCGGCGTACCAACCACCCGCGCGCTCGCCGCCGTCGCCACGGGGGCGGTGGTGCCGCGCGATGGCTTTGCCCGCCCGGGGGCGGTCCTCTGCCGTGTCGCCGCCAGCCATATCCGCGTGGGCACCTTCCAGTATTTCGCCGCCCGGCAGGACCGCGAGGCGCTGGAAGTGCTGACCGCGCATACCATTGCCCGGCATTACCCGCAGGCCACCGGGCCGCTGGATCTGTTGCGGCTGGTGGCCGAAGCGCAGGCGCGGCTGATCGCCCGCTGGATGGCGCTCGGCTTCATCCACGGCGTGATGAACACCGACAATATGGCGGTGTCGGGCGAGACCATTGATTACGGCCCCTGCGCCTTCATGGATGCCTATCACCCGGAAACGGTGTTTTCCTTCATCGACCAGCGCGGGCGTTATGCCTGGGCGAACCAGCCGCAAATCGGGGCCTGGAATCTGGCGCAACTCGCCACAGCGCTCCTGCCGCTGATCGGCGAGGATGAGGCGGCGATCGAGGAGGCGACGGCGGCGCTCGCCACCTATGCCGAGCTGTTTCAGGCGGAATGGCTGCGCCTCTTCGCGGCGAAAATCGGCATCTCGGCCCCCCGCCCAGAGGACCGCGCGCTGATCGAGGCGCTGCTGAGCCGGATGGCGGTGGAGCGCGCCGATTTCACCCGCACCTTCCGCGGCCTGGCCACCGGGCAGGCACGGCGCGAATTTGCCGATCCGCAGGCCTTTGACAGCTGGGCACCGGGATGGCAGGCGCGGCTGCTGGATGAGGCCGATCCGCAGGCGGTGATGGCTGCGGCCAATCCCGTCCGCATCCCGCGCAACCATCAGGTCGAGGCGGTGATCCAGGCGGCGGTCGAGGGCGACATGGCCCCGTTCCACCGCCTGCATGCCGCGCTGCAAGCGCCCTTTGAGGACCGCGCCGACTGGGCCGATCTCTCGGATGCGCCGCGCCCGGAAGAACGCGTGGCGCGGACCTTCTGCGGTACCTGAGCACCGTCTCTGGCGCCCCTTTACCCGCCCGGGTTGTCGCGCTATGGGCTGGGGCGCCCCCTGTCGGGCACCGGGGGGAGCCACATGGACAATCTGCGCGCCAGTCTGCTGATGATCGCCGCCATGGCGGGTTTCGCGGTCGAGGACATGTTCGTCAAAGCCCTGGCCAAGACGCTGCCGGTGGGCGAGATCCTCGCCCTTCTGGGCGGTTGCGGCGCGGTGGTCTTTGCCACCGGCGCGGCCTTCCGGCGCGAGCGGATCTGGTCGCGCGATCTTCTGGCCCCCACCGTCGTGCTGCGCAATCTGGGCGAACTCATTGGCACCATGGGCTTTGTGCTGGCGGTGGCGCTGACGCCCCTGGCGGAGGCTTCGGCTATCCTGCAGGCGCTGCCGCTGGTGGTGACGCTGGGCGCGGCGCTCTTTCTTGGCGAGACCGTCGGCTGGCGGCGCTGGACGGCGATTACGGTGGGGTTTCTGGGCGTGCTGGTGGTGATCCGCCCCGGCCTCTCGGGGTTCAACCCGCTCTCGATTCTCGCGGTGATGGGCGTCATCGGCCTTGGCATCCGCGATGTGGTGACGCGCCGGGTGCCCAAACGCATCTCAAGCTGGCAGCTCTCCACCTCAGCCTTCGCGATTCTGGTCCCGGCGGGCCTGATCCTGATGGTGATGATGGGCGACAGCGCCCGCATGCCCAGCCCGCTGCAATTCGCAGCACTTCTGGGGGCAATCATCTGCGGCGTGCTCGGCTATCTCGCCCTCATCGCCGCGATGCGGATGGGCGACACTTCGGCGGTGACCCCGTTCCGCTACACGCGGCTTCTCTGCGCCATCGTCATCGGCTGGGCGGTGTTCGGCGAGGTGCCCGATCTGACCACCTTGCTCGGCGGCGCGATCATCGTGGCCTCGGGCCTCTACACGCTGATCCGCGAAGCCCGCCTGAAACGCCGGAGTGCCTGAACCCCTTTCCCCAAGCACAGCACCGGGTTATAGACAGGCGAACGCCACTCCAGGGGGGACCCCATGAGCACCATCATCGACATTCACGCCCGCGAAATCCTTGACAGCCGGGGCAACCCGACGGTTGAAGTTGACGTGATCCTGGAAGACGGCACCATGGGCCGCGCTGCGGTTCCCTCGGGCGCCTCGACCGGCGCGCATGAGGCGGTGGAAAAGCGCGATGGCGACAAATCGCGCTACATGGGCAAGGGCGTGCTGGAGGCCGTGGCCGCGGTCAACGGCGAGCTGGCCGAAGCCCTCGTGGGCGAAGATGCCACCGAGCAGGTCGCCATCGACCGCATGATGATCGAACTCGACGGCACCCATAACAAGGGCCGCCTTGGCGCCAATGCCATCCTCGGCATCTCGATGGCCGTAGCCAAAGCCGCCGCCGATTTCACCTCGCAGCCGCTCTACCGCTATGTCGGCGGCACCTCGGCGCGGATCCTGCCGGTGCCGATGATGAACATCATCAATGGCGGCGAACATGCCGACAACCCGATCGACATTCAGGAATTCATGATCATGCCGGTGGCCGCCGCGAATATCCGCGAAGCCGTCCGCATGGGCTCGGAAGTCTTCCACACGCTGAAGAAAGAGCTGTCGGCGGCAGGCCTCTCGACCGGGATCGGCGATGAGGGCGGCTTTGCCCCCAACCTGTCCTCAAGCCGCGACGCGCTGGATTTCATCCTGAAATCCATCGAAAAAGCCGGCTACAAACCGGGCGAAGACATCTATCTGGCCCTCGATTGCGCCTCGACCGAATATTTCAAAGGCGGCAAATACGAGATGAAGGGCGAAGGCAAATCGCTCTCGATCCAGGAGAATGTCGATTACCTCGCCGCCCTTTGCGCCGATTACCCGATCATCTCGATCGAAGACGGCTGCTCGGAAGATGACTGGGAAGGCTGGAAACTCTTGACCGACACCCTGGGCAAAAAAGTCCAACTGGTCGGCGACGATCTCTTCGTGACCAACCCGGAACGTCTGGCCCGCGGCATTGCCGAAGGCTGCGCCAACTCCCTCTTGGTGAAGGTGAACCAGATCGGCACGTTGACCGAGACACTGGACGCCGTGCGCATGGCCGACCGCGCCCGTTATTCCTCGGTGATGTCGCACCGCTCGGGCGAGACCGAAGACGCGACCATCGCCGATCTGGCGGTCGCCACCAACTGCGGCCAGATCAAGACCGGCTCGCTCGCGCGCTCGGACCGGCTGGCGAAATACAACCAGCTGATCCGCATCGAAGAAATGCTGGGCGAAACCGCCGAATACGCAGGCCGCTCGATCCTGAAAGGCTGAGCCTCAGCCAAAGGTCCAAGCCCCCGGGCTTGCTTCGTTCCAAATATCCCCGCCGGAGGCTCCCTCCGGCGGGTTTTCTATTGCCTCCGGCGGGGATATTTTCAATCAGGCAAAGACCAGAAGGCAGGAGCCGCCATGACAGCCGAAGAGATCATCACCCTGCTGGACCTCGCGCCACATCCCGAAGGCGGGCATTACCGCCAGACTTGGGCGGCCGAAGCGGCACCCGGCGCGCGGCCTGCGGGCACCTGCATTTATTTCCTGCTGAAGGCGGGCGAGCAGAGCCATTGGCACCGGGTGGATGCCGCCGAGATCTGGCTCTGGCATGCGGGGGCGCCTCTGGTCCTGTCGCTGGCGGAGACCGCCGCCGGGCCTGCGCGCGACCATCTGCTCGGGGCGGATCTGATCGCAGGCGAGCGGCCGCAGGGCATTGTCCCCGCCGGGTTCTGGCAGGCGGCGCGCAGTCTGGGCGACTGGACGCTGGTCAGCTGCACCGTCAGCCCCGGCTTTCAGTTCAGCGGCTTTGAGCTGGCGGCGCCGGGGTTTGACATTCCGCGCTGAGGCCACCTAGAGCGCGCTGCGCACCGACAGGAGGCTGGCATTGTCCGGGCGGCTGATCTGACCACCCCCCACCTGTGCCGCGACGCCGGTCGTGCTCGGCCCCGAGGTGGGCAGACCGCGCGCCACCCGCACCGCGAGATAGGCGAAGGCCTGCGCCTCCAGCATATCGCCGTTCAGCCCGACGCTTTCGACCGGCTCCACTGGGCAGCCGAGGCCCGCCGAGAGCATCGCCATCAGCGTGGCATTCAGCCGCCCGCCGCCGGTGACCAGCAGTTTCGCGGGCGGGCGGGGGAAATGCTCGGCGCCGCGGATCACCGACGCCGCCGCAGCGGCGGTGAGGGTGGCCGCGGCATCGGCGTCGCCGAGCGTCGAGACCCGGTCGAGAAGTCCGTGAAAATCGTTCCGGTCCAGCGACTTCGGCGGCATTTTGAAGAAATAGCCCTGCATCAGGAAATCGTCGATGATCGTCTGATCCACCACGCCCGTTGCCGCCAGCGCGCCGCCGTCGTCACAGTCCAGCCCCCGCCGCGCCTGCATCAGATCGTTGATCGGCGCATTGGCGGGCCCGGTGTCAAAGGCGAGACAGGCGCCGGGCAGATGCGGCTCGGGCACGGACGGGTCCACCCAGGTCAGATTGCCGACCCCGCCGAGGTTGAGAAACACCAAGGGCTGCTCGGCCCCGATCCAGCGGGCCAAAGCATGGTGGAAATAGGGGGCGAGCGGCGCGCCCTGCCCGCCGAGCTTCACATCGGACGAGCGGAAATCCCAGACCACCGGACGGCCCAGCACCTCGGCCAGCACATCGCCCGAGCCCGCCTGATGCGTGCCGCGCCCCTGCGGCTCATGCGCCAAAGTCTGGCCGTGAAAGCCCACGAGTTCGGCCTCCGTGAAATCCGACAGAAGTTCGGCATGCACGGTTTCCACCACTTCCGCCGCGGCCTCCACGCCGTCATCGCCGGGCCATTGGCCAAGGGCCGCGCGGATCACTTCGCGCTCGGCGGGCGTATAGGGGCGGTAGCCGTTGCGGCCGAATGCATGGATTTCGGCACCATCCGTCTCGATCAGCGCCGCATCCACCCCGTCCAGCGAGGTGCCCGACATCGCCCCCAAAGCCCAAACCCTGCCCAGCATGTTGAATTCCCTTCCCCCGGCCCTTCCCACGCGGCCTTTCACTGGGTATATGCGATGCGGAAATAAGGGGAAAGCACGATGACCTACCACCCGAAATCAGACTTCATGCGCGTGATGATCGAGCGCGGCTTTTTGGCCGATTGCACGGATTATCAGGGGCTGGACGAGGCTTTGATCAAGGGGGTCGTGCCCGCCTATATCGGCTATGATGCCACGGCGGCGAGCTTGCACGTCGGGCATCTCTTGAACATCATGATGCTGCGCTGGCTGCAAAAGACCGGGCACAAGCCGATCACCCTGATGGGCGGCGGCACCACCAAGGTGGGCGACCCGTCGTTCCGCGCCGATGAGCGGCCGCTGCTGACGCCGGAAAAGATCGACGAGAACATCGACGGGATGAAACAGGTGTTCGCGCGCTACCTCTCCTATGGGGATGCCGCGGGCGATGCGATCATGCTCAACAATGCCGAATGGCTGGACAATCTGAACTACCTTGAGTTCCTGCGCGACATCGGGCGGCATTTTTCGGTCAACCGGATGCTGGCGTTCGAGAGTGTGAAATCGCGGCTGGACCGCGAGCAGTCGCTGAGCTTCCTCGAGTTCAACTATATGATCCTGCAGGCCTATGATTTTCTGGAGCTGAACCGCCGCTATGGCTGTGTGCTGCAGATGGGCGGTTCGGATCAATGGGGCAATATCATCAACGGGATCGACCTGACCCGGCGGGTGCTCGACCATGAGATCTACGGGCTGACCTCGCCGCTGCTGACCACCTCGGATGGCCGCAAGATGGGCAAGAGCCAGGGCGGTGCGATCTGGCTGAACGGCGCGATGCTCTCCTCCTATGAGTTCTGGCAGTTCTGGCGCAACACCACGGATGACGATGTCTGCCGCTTCCTCAAGCTCTATACCGAGCTGCCGGTGGAGGAATGCGAGCGTCTGGGCGCCTTGCAGGGCTCCGAGATCAATGCGGCGAAGGTGATCCTCGCCAATGAGGTCACGCGGCTGTTGCACGGCGATGAGGCGGCGGCGGCGGCAGAGGCCACGGCGCGGGAAGTCTTTGAAAAGGGCGGCGTCGGGGATGATCTGCCGACCCTCTCGCTCGGGGCCGGGGAAGTTGGCGAAGGCATCAGCCTCGCGCAGCTGGTGGTGCGCTCGGGGCTGGCCAAGACCGGCAAGGATGCGAAACGCCTGATCGCCGAGGGCGGCGCGCGGGTGAATGATGCGCTGGCGCAGGATGCGGGGATGATGTTCACCGCCGAGGATCTGGCGGTGCCGGTGAAGCTGACCGCGGGCAAGAAGCGGCATGCTTTGGTGGTGATCGGCTGAGACCAGGACCCGGCCGGGTTGGGGGGCGCTGCCCCCCGGCCTGCGGCCTCCCCCCGAGGTATTTTCGCCAAGAAGAAATGCGGGCGATTTCAGGAGGTTGTGGTAGTATAGTGCGAAAGGGCGGCTCCGGCGGAGCCGCCCTTGTTCATTGCGGGATGGGGAGCGGGGGGCTGCCCCCCCGCGCCTTGCTTATTTCTCGACCGTGGCGTGGGCGATATAATCGGGATCGGTCACCGCGCCGTTTGCGGCCTGGTCGCCCTTTTTGATCGCATCGACCACATCCATGCCGCTGACCACATGGCCGACGATCGTGTATTGGCCGTTCAGGAAGGGCGCCTCATCGAACATGATGAAGAACTGGCTGTTGGCCGAATCCGGATTCGAGCTGCGCGCCATGCCGACCATGCCGCGGGTGAAGGCACGGTCGGAGAACTCGGCCTTCAGATCCGGCAGATCCGAGCCGCCCATCCCCGCCATCGCCGTGTCACCGCTGCGTTTGCCGAATTTGACATCGCCGGTTTGTGCCATGAAACCATCGATCACCCGGTGGAAGACGACGTCATCATAGGCGCCCTCTTCCGCGAGTTTGGTGATCTGCGCCACATGCTCCGGGGCGACATCGGGCAAAAGATCGATGACGATCTTGCCGCTGGCGGCACCCGCCACCTCCAGCACGAGATTGGGGCCGGGGCCATCCGGCGCGGTGGTGCCGTCCTGCGCGGCGGCGGTGAGCGGTGCCAGCGCCAGTGCCGCGATCAGCGCGAGCTTACGCATCGGCGGCCACTTTCACCGAGATCATCCGGTCCGGATTGCGCGGCGGCTCGCCGCGGACGATCTTGTCGACATGCTCCATGCCTTCGATCACCCGGCCATAGACGGTGTATTGGCCGTTGAGGAAATGGTTGTCGGCAAAGTTGATGAAGAACTGGCTGTTGGCCGAATTCGGATTGGCCGAGCGGGCGGCGCCGAGCGTGCCGCGGTCATGCGGCAGTTTCGAGAATTCTGCAGGCAGATCGGGCAGATCGGAACCACCGGTGCCGGCGCGGCCCGGGTTGTAGTCTTTTTCCATATTGGCGTGCTCGACATCGCCGGTCTGCGCCATGAAGCCGTTGATGACGCGGTGGAAGGCAACGTTGTCATAGGCACCGGCGCGGGCCAGTTCCTTCATCCGCTCGGTGTGCTTCGGCGCCACGGCGGCCAAGAGTTCGATCACCACCGGGCCGTCTTTCAGCTCGATGATGATGGTGTTTTCGGGATCTTTGATTTCGGCCATGGTCATCTCCTGACAATTTCGGCAAAACCTAATTGCTGGCGCCGCCCAAGAAAAGGGCAAATGGGCGCGATACGTTGACGAATGCGGGAGGTCGCGACATGCTCGCGCCGAAACCCGGGGCAAGGAGAGACCGAATGGGCTGGAAGACGCTGGATGATATCGAGCTGGCAGGCAAAATCGTGCTGGTGCGGGTCGATATCAACGTGCCGATGGAAGCGGGCGTCGTGACCGATGCCACGCGGATCGAAAAGATCGTTCCCACGGTGCGCGACATTCTGGCCAAAGGCGGCAAGCCGGTGCTGATGGCGCATTTCGGCCGCCCGAAAGGTCAGGTCGTGCCGGAGATGAGCCTCGCGCCGCTGGTGCCCGCGCTGCAATCGGCGCTCGGCGTGCCGGTCAGCTTTGCCGAGGATTGCATTGGCGGTCCGGCCAAGCGCGCGGTGGCGGCGCTGGCCGAGGGCGGCGTCCTGTTGCTGGAAAACACCCGTTTCCATGCCGGGGAAGAGAAGAACGAGCCGGAATTTGCCGCATCCCTCGCCGCTTTGGGGCAGGTCTATGTGAATGACGCTTTCTCGGCGGCGCACCGCGCCCATGCCTCGACCGAAGCGCTGGCGCGGCTTTTGCCCGCCGCGGCAGGCCGGTTGATGGAGGCCGAGCTGAAGGCGCTGGAGGCCGCACTCGGCAATCCGGCGCGGCCGGTGGTGGCGGTGGTCGGCGGCGCCAAGGTCTCGACCAAGCTCGATCTGCTGGGCAATCTGGTGGAGAAGGTCGATCATCTGGTGATCGGCGGCGGCATGGCCAACACGTTCCTTGTGGCGCAGGGCATCGACGTGGGCAAATCGCTCGCGGAACGCGAGATGGCGCCGACCGCGCTCGAGATCTTTGCCAAGGCCAAGGCGGCGGGCTGCACGATTCATCTGCCCGTCGATGTGGTCTGCGCGCGCGAGTTCAAGGCGGGGGCCGAGAATGAGACCCTGCCCGCCACGGCCTGCCCGGCGGATGCGATGATTCTCGATGCCGGTCCGCAGAGCGTGGCGGAAGTGTCGGCGGTGTTCGAGGCCTGCCAGACGCTGATCTGGAACGGCCCGCTGGGTGCCTTTGAAATCGCGCCCTTTGACCGCGCCACCAATGCGGCGGCGGCAAAAGCGGCCGAGTTGACCCGCGCAGGCAAGCTGATCTCGGTCGCGGGTGGCGGTGATACCGTGGCCGCGCTGAACAAGGCCGGGGCGGCGGCGGATTTCACCTATATCTCCACCGCGGGCGGCGCCTTCCTGGAATGGATGGAGGGCAAGGAATTGCCCGGCGTCGCGGCGCTGATGGCCTGAGCATCCGCCCGCCTTTCGAGCAAATCTTCAGCACGCCAGCGCCAAGCGCGCTGGCGTCGCATTTTGAGCGGTTTTCGGCTGTATTTTCCGCCCGTTAGCGCCAACAAAGTTGCAGTGCTGCACAGCGGCATTTAAGCCTTGGCCGAAGCATTTTTCCGGAGGCTACCGATGCGTGCAACCAAAGTCGTTCAAAAGATCCTGGCCAATTACGAAGGCGAAACCCCCGGCGTGAAGGCCAAGCTCTGCTCGATGCTGATGGAAGGCAAATTGGGCGGCACCGGCAAAATGATCATCCTGCCGGTGGATCAGGGCTTTGAACACGGGCCTGCACGCACTTTCGCGATGAACCCGGCGGCCTATGACCCGCTCTATCACTACCAGCTGGCGATCGACGCCGGGCTGAACGCCTATGCCGCGCCGCTGGGCAGCCTTGAGGCGGGCGCCGACACCTATGCCGGGCAGATCCCGACGATTCTCAAAGTGAACTCGGCCAATTCGCTGATGTCTGACACCTGCGGCAAGAATCAAGCGGTGACGGCCTCGGTCGATGATGCGCTGCGTCTGGGCTGTGCGGCCATCGGTTTCACCATCTATCCGGGCTCGGATGCGCAGCTCGACATGTATGAAGAAATCGTCGCCATGCGCAAAGAGGCGGCGGCCAAGGGCATTGCCACCGTCATCTGGTCCTATCCGCGCGGCGAAGCGATCAGCAAGGACGGTGAGACGGCGATTGATGTGGCGGCTTATGCCGCGCAGATCGCCGCCCTTCTCGGCGCGCATATCATCAAGATCAAGCTGTCGACCGATCACCTGATGCTGCCGGAAGCCAAAAAGGTCTATGAGGCCGAAAAGATCGACATCGCGACCCAGGCCGCCCGCGTCAAACATTGCATGGACGCGAGCTTTGCCGGGCGCCGCATCGTCGTCTTCTCCGGCGGCGCCAAGAAAGGCGCGGATTCGGTATACGACGATGCCCGCGCGATCCGCGATGGCGGCGGCAATGGCTCGATCATCGGCCGCAACTCGTTCCAGCGTCCGCGCGCCGAAGCGCTCGACATGCTGGGCAAGCTGATCGACATCTACAAAGGCAAAGCCTGATTTCATCCGGCGGATATCTGCCACAGACCGGGGGCCCCGTCGGAATTCCGCCGGGGCCCTTCCTTTGAGGGATTCCCTTTCTGATTCGCCTGTGGCATTCTCCGGGTCAATGCGCCCAGAGAGGCGCCCGGAAACAGGCAGTTCCCATGACGCGCAAAAGCCCCTCCATCGGGCCGATCATCTTCTTTTCGCTGGCCTTTGTGCTGGGCGCCTATTTCACCTTTGCCGCGGTGCAGGGTGGCTATGGCGTGTTCCGCCGGGTGGAAGTGGAAGCGGAAACCGCCGCACTCAACGCGCAGCGCGATGAGCTGAAAACCGAAGTGCTCCGGATGACCAACCTGACCCGGCGCCTGTCGGACGACTATCTCGACCTCGATCTGCTGGACGAGCGGGCCCGCGATGTGCTGGGCTCGATCCGCTCGGATGAGATCGTGATCCGCTGAACGCGCATCACCGGCGGCGCCACAGCCCGCTTCCCGTTGACCGCCCTGTCGGGCATCGGCCGCAAAAGGCCCGCCCGCCACACCGGCGGCACCGGCAATTTGCCGCGCTCCCGCGTGCCAAAAGGCCGGATTGCCCTTGCCCCGTCGACATTGTTCGAATAGTTTAATGGTGAACTATTCCACAGACGATGGGAGGAGGCCGCATGGCACCGCGCAAGAGCCCTGAAGACAAGGGCGCTGACCGCTCCAATGTCTCGAAGGAAGAACTGCTGAAGTTCTACCGTGAGATGCTGTTGATCCGCCGCTTTGAAGAAAAGGCAGGCCAGCTTTATGGCATGGGCCTGATCGGCGGTTTCTGCCACCTCTATATCGGCCAGGAAGCCGTGGTGGTCGGCCTTGAGGCCGCGGCCGAGGAAGGCGACAAACGCATCACCTCCTACCGCGATCACGGGCATATGCTCGCCTGCGGCATGGACCCCAAAGGGGTGATGGCCGAGCTGACCGGCCGCGAAGGCGGCTATTCGCGCGGCAAGGGCGGCTCGATGCACATGTTCTCGAAAGAGAAGCATTTCTACGGCGGCCATGGCATCGTCGGCGCGCAGGTGCCGCTGGGCGCGGGTCTGGCCTTTGCCGACAAATATCTCGACAACAAACGCGTGACCTTCACCTATTTCGGCGATGGCGCGGCCAACCAGGGCCAGGTCTACGAGACCTACAACATGGCCGAGCTGTGGAACCTGCCGGTGGTTTTCGTCATTGAGAACAACCAATACGCGATGGGCACCAGCGTCAAACGCTCGACCAAATCCCCGAGCCTGTGGGAACGCGGCGCGGCGTACGGCATCAAGGGCGAGGCCGTGGACGGCATGGACGTTCTGGCGGTGAAAGCCGCGGGCGAGCGCGCGGTTGCCGCCTGCCGCGCGGGCGAAGGCCCCTATATCCTCGAAGTGAACACCTACCGCTACCGCGGCCATTCGATGTCTGACCCCGCGAAATACCGCTCGCGCGAGGAAGTGCAGAAGATGCGCGACGAGCGTGATGCCATCGAACATGTGCGCGAATTGCTGCTGCAAGGCGGCCATGCGACCGATGACGATCTGAAAGCCATCGACAAAGAGATCAAGGCGATCGTCAACGAATCCGCTGAATTCGCCAAAGAAAGCCCCGAGCCGGCCCTGTCCGAGCTCTGGACTGACATCTACGCGTAAGGAGACAAAGAATGGCAACCGAAATTCTCATGCCCGCCCTGTCTCCGACGATGGAGGAAGGCACGCTGGCCAAATGGCTGGTGAAGGAAGGCGATACGGTCAAATCCGGCCAGATCCTCGCCGAGATCGAAACCGACAAAGCGACGATGGAGTTCGAAGCGGTGGATGAAGGCGTGATGGGCAAATTGCTGATCGCCGAAGGCACCGCTGGCGTGAAGGTGAACACCGCCATCGCCGTCCTGCTGGAAGAAGGCGAAGAGGCCGGTGCAACGCCGAAGGCCCCCGCCGCCGAGGCAGCCCCCGCACCGGCAGCCGCCGCCGCGCCTGCGGCCGCGACCGCTGCCGCCCCCGCCGCGCCGAAAGCCGACCTCTCGCCGGATTGGCCGGAAGGCACGCCAATGAAAACCATGACCGTGCGGGAAGCGCTGCGCGAAGCCATGGCCGAGGAAATGCGCGGCAATCCCAATGTCTTCCTGATGGGGGAAGAAGTCGGTGAATACCAAGGCGCCTATAAGATCAGCCAGGGTCTTCTGGATGAGTTCGGCCCCAAACGCGTCATCGACACCCCGATCACCGAGCATGGCTTTGCCGGGATCGCCGTCGGCGCCTCCTTTGGCGGGCTGAACCCGATTGTCGAGTTCATGACCTTCAACTTCGCCATGCAGGCGATTGACCACATCATCAACTCGGCGGCGAAAACCCTCTATATGTCGGGCGGCCAGATGGGCGCACCGATGGTGTTCCGCGGCCCGAACGGCGCGGCTGCCCGCGTCGGCGCGCAGCATAGCCAGTGCTACGCCGCCTGGTATGCGCAGATCCCCGGCCTGAAAGTCGTGATGCCCTATTCGGCCGCCGACGCGAAGGGCCTGCTGAAACAGGCGATCCGCGATCCGAACCCGGTGATCTTCCTCGAGAACGAAATCCTCTACGGCCGCTCCTTCGAGGTACCGGTGCTTGACGATTTCACCATCCCCTTCGGCAAGGCCAAAATCTGGCGCGAAGGCACGGATGTGACGCTGGTTTCCTTTGGCATCGGCGTCAGCCATGCGCTGGAAGCGGCCGAGAAACTCGCAGCAGAAGGCATCTCGGCGGAAGTGATCGACCTGCGCACCCTGCGCCCGATCGACTACGACACCGTGCTGGCCTCGGTGATGAAAACCAACCGCTGCGTCACCGTGGAAGAGGGCTTCCCGGTGGGCTCGATCGGCAACCACCTGTCCTCGGTGATCATGGAACGCGCCTTCGACTACCTCGACGCGCCGGTGATCAACTGCACGGGCAAAGACGTGCCGATGCCCTATGCCGCAAACCTCGAAAAGCTGGCGCTGATCACTCCCGATGAAGTGGTCGCCGCTGTCAAAAAAGTCACCTACCGCTAAGGGGAACAGCCATGGCAACCGAGATTCTGATGCCCGCGCTCTCGCCCACGATGGAAGAGGGCACGCTGGCCAAATGGCTGGTGAAAGAAGGCGATACGGTGAAATCCGGCGATATCCTCGCCGAGATTGAAACCGACAAGGCGACGATGGAGTTTGAGGCGGTGGACGAAGGCGTGATGGGCAAGATCCTGATCGCCGAAGGCACGGCCGGGGTGAAAGTGAACACCGCCATCGCCGTCCTGCTGGAAGAAGGCGAAAGCGCCGATGCCGCCCCCGCCGCCAAAGCCGCCGCAGCTCCCGCTGCGGCCCCGGCGGCAGCAGCACCCGCCGCAGCGGCAACCTCCAGCGCCCCCGCTCCGGCCGCGCCCAAGGCCGACGGCAACCGAGTCTTCGCCTCGCCCCTCGCCCGTCGCATCGCGGCGGACAAGGGTCTGGACCTGACCACGCTGAAAGGCTCCGGCCCGCATGGCCGCATCGTCAAGGCCGATGTGGAAAATGCGACCGCCGCGCCGAAAGCCGCCCCCGCAGCCGCCGCACCGGCAGCCGCTCCGGCTCCGGCCGCCGCCCCCGCGGTTTCCGCCAGCAATGTGGCGAAAATGTACGAGGGTCGCAGCTATACCGAGGTTCCGCTCGACGGCATGCGCAAGACCATCGCCGCCCGTCTGACCGAGGCCAAGCAGACCATCCCGCATTTCTACCTGCGCCGCGAAGTGAACCTCGATGCGCTGATGGCGTTCCGGGGCGAGCTGAACAAGAAGGTCGAAGCCCGCGGCATCAAGCTCTCGGTCAATGATTTCATCATCAAAGCCTGCGCCCTCGCGCTGCAGGCGGTGCCGGATGCCAATGCCGTCTGGGCAGGCGACCGCGTGCTGAAGATGAAAGCCTCGGATGTGGCTGTGGCCGTCGCCATCGAAGGCGGCCTCTTCACCCCGGTGCTGAAAGATGCCGAAGCCAAATCGCTCTCGGCCCTCTCCTCCGAGATGAAAGACCTCGCGGGCCGGGCACGTAACCGCAAGCTCGCGCCGCATGAATATCAGGGCGGCAGCTTTGCCATCTCCAACCTCGGGATGATGGGGGTCGAAAACTTCGACGCCGTGATCAACCCGCCGCATGGCGCGATTCTCGCCGTCGGTGCCGGGGTGAAAAAACCCATCGTCGGCAAATCGGGCGAGATTGAAGTGGCGACGATGATGTCGATGACCCTTTCGGTCGATCACCGGGTGATCGACGGCGCGCTGGGGGCAGAACTGCTGAAAGCCATCGTCGAATATCTGGAAAACCCGATGGGTATGCTGGCCTGATCCGGCTCAAATACCTGAAAAAGCCCGCAGATTTCTGCGGGCTTTTTTATTGCTGCGGCGAATGTTGCAGCCCCCCCAGAGCGCGCCCACTGCCGCAACAACACAAACGCAAAACGCCGGAGTTTCCCCCCGGCGCCCCACATCGCGTTGTCACAAACAGATCACTTCTCGTGCAGGATCTGATCCATGTTCAGCGCCGGTTGCGGACAGCCCGCCTCGCCCACCACCCGCGCCGGCACCCCGGCCACGGTTGAGCAGCGCGGCACCGGGATCAGCACCACCGACCCCGCCGCGATCCGCGAGCATTCGCCCACATGGATATTGCCCAGCACCTTCGCTCCGGCACCAATCATCACCCCGTTGCCGATCTTCGGATGCCGGTCGCCATCCTCTTTCCCGGTGCCGCCCAACGTCACCGAATGCAGCATCGAGACATTGTCACCCACCACCGCCGTCTCGCCGATGACGATGGAATGCGCATGGTCGATCATGATGCCCTGCCCCAGTTTCGCATTCGGATGGATATCCACCCCGAACACTTCCGAGACGCGCATCTGCACGAAATAGGCCATGTCCCGGCGGCCCTTCTGCCAAAGCCAATGGCCGACACGGTAAGCCTGAACCGCCTGATATCCCTTGAAAAACAGCATCGGCTGCAACAGCCGGTGGCAGGCCGGATCGCGGTCATAAACCGCCATCAGATCGGCCCGCGCCGCCTGGCCCAGTTCGGGCGCATCGCTGTAGGCCTCATCGGCAATCTCGCGCAAAATCTGCTCGCTCATCTCGCCCGAGGCGAGTTTCAGCGAAAAGCGATAGGCCAACGCCCGCTCCATCGTCGCGTGATGCAAAAGGCCCGAATGGATCAGCCCGCCCAGCAGCGGCTCATCGCGCACGGCGGCCTCGGCCTCGTCGCAGATCCGGTTCCAGACCGGGTCGACCATCGCCATTTTCACGCGTTTTTCAGCCATCGCAGAGCCTCCGTTTGCCGTGAGCCTAACACATAGGCTGAAACAGGCATAGCGGAAGGGCATCCGAAGGAAAACCCCGCCCCGGCGCGCAGATCACCGCCGCCGCCGGGCCACCAGCGCCGCAATCACCTCGGCCAGACAATCGAGGTAATCGGGATCGCTGAGATGCGGCTCGGGCGGCAGCGGCCCCCGCATCGCCGCCCCCATCAGGCTGCCATTGCCCCAGTCGGGATGCGCCCGCCCCAACCGCTTTCGAAACCGGTCCGCCGCCTCGGCCCGCGCGATCAGCCAGTCCAGCTCGGCCCGCCGCCGCGCCACCGGCAGCGGCAACAGCGCCCGCGCCGCCGCCACCACATCGCCATGCATCACCTGCCGCATCTGCGCCCCTCACACCGAGGGCAGGCCAAGTTCCAGCCAATGCACCGCAAGCCGCACGGTCCCGCCCGCAAAACTCCCCCCGGTGGCGGTCAACATCAGCGTTTCCGGGCTGTAATAGGTCAGCGGCGCGCCCAAAGTCCCCCGCCCCCAGCTCCCCAGCCCCAGCCCGAGACCCGAGCCAAAGCGGTCCGGCGCCCCGGCATTGCCCAATTGCCAGCTGGTCAGCGTGCCGGTCAGCGCCACCGTCACCCGCGCCGTCACCCCGATCACCATCGCATGCGCCGGGATGACATAGGCCGTGGTCGATGTCGCCCCGGCACCGATCACATGGTCAATCTCGGCCAGCCCCGCCCGCAGCCCCGCCCCATGCGGCGAGAGGCTGAGCGCCCCCGCCACCCAATCCGCGCCCGAATGGATGGCGGGCAGCCCCTCATCCAGAATCTGCGCCCGCCACCCCGCCGCCGGATCGGCAAAGACCCAGCCGCCATTGCTGCCAATCGCCACCCGCCCCTCTTGCCCGGCCCAATCGTTCACCGCCCCCACCGGCACGCCATAGGTGGCCCCCTCCGCCACCACCGCCGGCGGCGTGGTAAGACTGCACGAGATCAGCACCAGCGGCACCAGCCCGTCCAGCCGCACCAAAGCCTCATTCACCGTCACATGCTTTTGCGCCTGCGCCGGGGCCAGCAGCGGCAGCGTCAGATTTCCCGTCTCAGCCATTGATCTCTCTCCTCGCAAAGGGCCCCGGCCCGAATGTCTCCGACAATTGCGCCACCTGAATCTCGAAGGGCCCGCTGACCGCATCCGCCGCCTGCGCCGCCGCCGTATAGGTCCAGGCGGCCTCGCCCAACACCAGCTCGCGCCGGATCGCGCCGCCCTGCACCACCCGCAGCAGATAGGCCTCGCTGCCCTCGCCCAGCGGCACTTCCACCGCCTCCCAGCCATCGCCGTCGATCCGCGTCCGCCGCACCCAGCGCAACGCCAGATCGCCGCCCAGCGCATCCGCCCGCAAATGCACCGGCGCATAGGGCCGCAGCCCCACCCCGGCAAAAGCCCGCACCAGATGTTTGTAGGACGGATCGTCATAGCCCCGCCGGGCCGGGCCGATGCGGTAGTGCCGCACCAGCCCCCGCGCCGAGGGGGCCAGCGCGATCTGCGCGGGCGCGCCGTTCAGCAGCACCACCCGGCTGCCCACCGGCCAGACCTCCGGCATCACCCCATCGGTTCCCGCCTGCCCCCGGAGCCGCCCCGAGATCTCCCAGAGTCCCGGCGCCACCAGCACCGCTTGCGAAAACTGCATCACCTCCCAGACATCGCCATCGTCCGAGCCGATCGCCAGCGCATTCGCCCCCTCCAGCATCCGGCCGAGGCTCACCGCCTCCAGCGCCCCGCCGCTCAGCCTCACCCGCAATGCGGGCCCACGATCCAGCACCCCCGCAACCGCCCAGGGCAGCGCCGTCTGCGTCACCCCCAGCACCGCCTTGGCCGAGAGCGTGAGGTTCAGCGCATAGCCATTGTCCTCGGGCGCGGAATAGACCGCGACCGTCCCCGGCCAGGGGGTCGCCGTCACCGCCAGATGCGGCGCATAGGGATCCTCGGTCCCCGTCAGCAAAGGCAGATCCATGAAAACCGGCAGCACCGGCACCGGCGCGGCAAAGGCCTTCGGCACCACCCGCTCCTCCGCCTCATCCGAGGCCTGATAGACCCCCGCCTCCACCCGCACCGCCTCGATCTCCAGCGCCCCCGCCGTCTCGACCCGGTCCAGCCGATAGCGCGCCACCCCCTCGGGCGTGGTCAGCGCCACCACATCGCCTGCGCCCAGCGCGGCCCGCGACGGCGGCAGCGCAAAGCGTGCCCCATCCCGCGCCACCCGCGCCTCGGCCAGCCAGCGCTCCGCCGTGGCCTGCGCCTCGGCCCGCGTCATTGCCAGCGGCAGGGCCGTCTGCGCCGCCGCCGCCGCCGTCTCATCGGGGAACAAAGCCTCGACCGCCCGGGTCTCAAAATCCCCCTCGGCCTCGATGTAGCTCAAACGCACCCGGCCCATCATCTCGGCCTCAGGCGCGCGCAGTGTCTCCAGCCCCGCGCTATCATTGCCCAGCGCCAGATCCTGCAGACCCAGCGCCGCCGTCACCCGCCCGTCGCGCATGCGAAACACCAAGGCCCCCTCACGCTCCAGCGCCTCAAACCCATGCGCCAGCATCAGGGGTTGCAGCGCCGCCCGCCCGGTCTCATCCCCGGCCAAAGCATAGCCCCGCACCAGACCGTACAGCCCCGAAACATCGACCGACGAGAGCCCCGCCGCGCCACAAATCTCTGCCACCACCGAGGCCAGAGGCTGCGCCACCGCGCGGCCCGAAATCCAATGCCCGCGCGCATAATTTCCGCCATCGGCCCAAAGCTCGGTATTGCCCGGAAAATACGGAAACGGCCGCATATCCCAGGCCCAGACATGCGCCCGCCCCATCTCCAGCATCGGCCCCGCATAGACCCCCGACACCGGATTATGCGCCCCCCAATAATCCGCCATCGCCCGCAGATATTGCATCTGGATCAGCTCATCGCGCCGCCCGTCCGAGAAATAGGGCAGGCTCGATTCACTCGACTTCGGGTCAATGAATTTGTTCGGCTGATTGGTCCCCTTATCCACCGCCGCACAGCCAAGCTCGGTGAACCAGATCGGCTTGCCCTCCGGCACCCAGGCGCTCGCCACCGCCTGCCGCACGCCGCCAATCCGCTCGTGATGCGCATGGGCCCACCAGTTGCGGATGTCCTTCACCCGCCAGACCCAGGGCTCCCCCTCACCATCGGTGATCGGCGTGCGGATCTGCGCCGCCCGATGCGCCTCCGAGGCATAATACCAATCGTAGTACTCCCCACCCTCGATATTCGCCTGCAGGTAATCAAGGTTGTAAATCGCCCCCCAGCTGGCATCGAGGTGATCCTCCCCCGCCCGCCAATCCGACAGCGGCAGGTAATTGTCGATGCCGACGAAATCGACATTTTCATCTGCCCAGAGCGGGTCCAGATGATAGCGCAGATCACCCTCCGGCGTCTGATAGCCGAAATATTCGCTCCAATCGGCGGCATAGCCGATCCTGGCACCCGGCAGGATCGCCCGCACCTCCGCCGCCAGCTGACGCAGCGCCGCCACCGCCGGAAAACTGTCCCCCGCCCCCCGGATCTGCGTTAGCCCGCGCAATTCAGAGCCGATGCAGAACGCCTCCACCCCGCCCGCCAGCGCGCAGAGATGCGCATAATGCAGGATCATCCGCCGGAACGACCATTCCGCCGGACCGGAATAGACCACCGTCTCCCCGTCCACCGCAAAATCCCCCGGCGCGGCCGCCCCGAAAAAAGCTGCCACCTCCGCCTCAGCCGCCGCCGTGCGGTCCGTGCTCCCCGCCATCCCCGGCGCAACCTCCAGCGTGATCCGCCCGCGCCAAGGCAGCACCGCCTGCTCCGCCCCGCCATAGGGATCGGGCAGAGCATTCCCCGCCAGCTGCTCCATCAGCACAAAGGGATAGAACATCACCGCCTTGCCCGCCGCCCGCAGCGCCGCAATCGCCTCGATCACCGCGCCATCCGCAGGCGTGCCGCCATAAACCACCCGGCCCTCGGCCCGCGCCACCAGCCCCGCCGCCGCCCGGTTCACGCCCGAGACGGTCCAGCTCATACTGTCGCCCTCAAACTCCGCCTGCTCCACCTTCGGCTGCACCTGACAGGCCCCGCAGCGCAGATCATCGCCAAACCAGCTCACGACCAGCGAAGTCGCACCGCACTTCGGCAGCTCCTCATCCAGCGCCTTCAGCGAGGTCGCAAAATCGCTCAGACCCGAGGGCGAGTTCACATTCCCCGCCCCGCTCTCCCCCAGCCCCAGATCGTAATGCACCGCCCGCGTCGCCAGCGCGAATTCCCCCGTCCCGGGGATCAGCGCCACCGCCTCTACCCCGCGCGTCAGATCCGGCACGCTGTCCACCAGCGCCCCCTGCGCCGCCCGCACCACCTCAAAGGTGAATTGCGGCACCCGGTTGCCAAACCGCTCCAGCGCCAGATCCTCGATCACCACATAGGCAATCCCGCGATAGGCAGGCGCCATCCCCGCCCCCTCCACCGCCGCAATCTTCGGATCGGGCAGCTGATCCTCACCCCCGGCATAAACGCGGAAATTCAGCTCGGTCGGCGCCAGTTCGATCCCATCCGCCCAGATCCGCCCCACCCGCAAAATCTCGCCTTCACAGAGCGCCAGCGCCAGACTGACCGAATAGCTGTAACTGGTCACCTTCGGCTGGCTCGGCACCCCCTTGCCCCCGCCCGAGGTGCTCTGCGTCTCGACAAAGCGCGTGGCCCAGATCACCTGCCCCGCCAGCCGCATCCGCCCCCAGACCCGCGCCACCGGATCGCCTTCCGAGGCCGAGGACAGCCGGAACCGGTCCACCCGCGGCCCCTCCACCGCCTGCGACCCCGCGCCCAGCAACCGCTGGTCGATCACCCGCCCCAGCGTCGCCCCCACCGCCCGGCCAATCACCGCGCCCGAGAGGCCCAGAACCGCACCGCCAAATCCCGCCCCCAAGGACGCCCCGGCAGCCGAGAGCAATATCGTGGCCATCAGAGCCCCCTTTTTGGAAATTCAAACCGCGCCACCACCCGCCGCCGCCAGGGCGCGGAGAGCGGACTTTCCACCACCCCATGCCCGCCATAGGCATGCAGAAACGCCGCCGCTCCGGCGGCAATCCCCAGATGTTTCGCCACCCCGTCGCTGCGCATCCGAAAGAGCAGCACTTGCCCGCCAGAGATCGGCACATCCGCCGCCAGCGGCCACAAATGCCGCAAGGCCGCCGCCCAAAGCGCCTCTTCCCGCGCAGGCTCCGCCCAATCGGCGCTATAGGGCGGCGGCACCTCCGGCTCAGCGCCATAGAGCCCGCGCCAGACGCCCCGGATCAGCCCGAGGCAATCACACCCCGCCCCCCGCACACTCGCCTGATGCAGATAGGGCGTGCCGAGCCATTTCCGCGCCTCGACCACAGCCTCCGCCCCGATCACGAGAACAGGCTCCCGCCGTCATTCGCCCCCGCACTCACCGGATATGAGATCAGCCAATCCTCCCCCGGCAGATGCGGAAAGCCGCGAAAGTTGTTGAAATTGTTAAACTTCAACCGACAAGTATCCGCCCGCCGGTCACAGCCCGCCGTGATCCGCACCAGATCGCCCACGGCAGGAACGATCCCCAGATCCTGCCACAGCTCCACCACCCGGCCCGCGCCCGACAAACGGTCATTCTTCACCACGCCGAAAAGCCCCGCCGCCGTCCCGGTCAGCACCGTCAGCACGCCCTTCTCGAACCAGCGATCCTCAAATTCCGCCAAACCCGCAAAGGGAAACAGCCGCGCCCCCGCCCCGGTTTCCACAGGATTTTCCGTGACATAGCCCGATTGCCCCAGATCAAACCGGCACTGCGCATCCCCCAGCACCGCCGCACAGCGCGGATGATAAATCCGCCCGTTGCTTTGGCCCAAAGCCTCGCTCAAGCCGCGCAATTCGGCGGTAAACGCCCCCTCCGCCCGCGCAATCTCGCCCAAAGTGCCGCGAAAGATCAGCGCCCGCTGGCCGACATCGGCCCAGTTCACCAGCCAGGCCCGGACCTCCGCCCCGTCATAGCGCCCGGCCATGAGATCCGCCTCGGTCAGCGCCTCGGCACTCAGCGCGCCATAGGCCTCGGTATTGTCCACCGACAGCCCCGTCGCCTGCACCAAAGCCTTGGCGGTCATCCCGCTGCCGGGCTGAAACCCGATCCCTTCGAAACTCAGCGCCCCGTCATGATCGGTGAACCCCAGCACCGCCCCATCGCGCCGTGTCACCGCCCAGGCGCGGCAAACCGTGCTCGCCCCGCTTGCCAGATGCGCTTGTAATTGCTCCGGAAAAATCACAGCCGCACCTCCACCACCGGCACCTGCGGCAGATCCCCCGCCTGGAACGAGGCGACCGAAACGGCGATCCGGTCGGCGTCAAAGCGCACCGGCACGTCAAACTCGAACCCCGCGGTCACCTGCGCCCCCTCCGGCGGCGGCGTGAAAAAGCTGACCACGCCCCTGGTCAGATCCAGCGCATAGCCCACCGTCTCGACCAAAGCGTCACCGCCCATCCCCACCAGCACCGTCCCCGAAACCGGCTTGGCAATCGGCCGCCGGTAACTCACCCCGCCCGAGACATAGGTTTTCGAGAGCTGAAAATCGGTCTGCACCCCGTCCCCCAGCCCCAACAGCTGATCCTGAAACGCCGGCGCCTGCGACGGCGGGCAGGATTTGTAATCCGCCCAATCCTTCCAGCGAAACCCGTGCAGCTGCCCGGCCCGCGCCTCGAAAAACGCAATCAGCGCCGCGACATCATCCAGCGAGCGCAACCCCACCCCCGCATCATAATGCCGCCGCGAATGCGCCCAGGGGCTGTTGCGCTCCTCGAACCCATTGGTCAGCGTCACGATTTCCGTGCGCCGCTCCGGCCCGCCGACCGAGCCAAAGCTCAGATTTGCGGGAAATCTCACCTCGTGAAACGCCATTGGTTCCCCCTCAACGGTTCCGCGCGCCGCGCGCCAGCACCCGGTTGATCTGCGCCGCAATCTGGCTCTGGCTGCGCGCGAAACTCGCGGCATCCGGCGTCTGCACATTCATCACCACATTCACCGCGCCGCCGCCCCCCGCCGCCTGCACGCCCAGCCGCCCATCGGCCCCGCGCGCCAGCGGCATGATCGCCTCCGGCCCCGCCTCGCCCATCAGGCCCCGGCCGCCGCGCATGGCAAAACTCACCGGCTGACTGACCACGCCGCCCTTGGCAAAGGGCATCACCCGCCCTTGCGCAAAGGCACCGCCCTGCGCAAAGCCGAACAGCCCGCTCAGAAGGTCGTTCATCCCGCCTGCAATCGCGCCGCCCAGCGCGTTTTGCACCGGCTTCAGCGCCACCGCATAGACGCTGTCCGCCATGCTCTGCGCCACGCTTTTCAACGCATCCGACAGCTTCATCCCGTCAAAAATCAGCCCGTCAAACGCGCCCCGCAGCCCCCGCCCGATGCTGGTCGAGAGCTGCCCCACCTCGCGCCCGGTGAACACCATGCTGTCGCGCATCCGCCCCAGCTCGCCATTGAAGGCCGCCGCCATCGCCTCGGCCCCGCCCAGCGATTTTTCCAGCGCCGCCGCTTGGCTGCTCAGCCCGTCCAGCCCATCCAAGCCATCAACACTCGCCATCCGCCTGTCCTTTCAAGGTATCGGGAAACCGCGCGCTGAGTTCCGCCAGCCGCGCCCGTGTCAGCGGCGGCGTCCCCGCCGCCTCGCCCAGCATCAGCGCCAGTTCCGCCGGGCTCAGCCGCCAGAACACCGAGGGCTCCAGCCCCAGCCCCCGAATACCCGCCCGCATCAGCCCCGGCCAATCGAGCCCCGTCACGACGCCCCCCGTCATCCGCTGCCCCCCGGCACCGTAAAGGCCCGCGCCAGCAGCTCCGCCGCCACCCGCGCCGCCTCCACCGGCCCGCCGCCCACCTCCACCGACAGTAAATCCCGCGGCTCGCCGCCCCAGCCGCCACCGCGCAACCCGGCCAGCAAGAGCGCCAGCACATCCCGCGTGGTGAACCGCCCCGCCTCAAACCGCTCGACCAACTCGATCAGCGATCCCGCCGCCAGAGCTTCCTCCAGCTCGGCCAGCGCCCCCAGCGTCAGCTTGGCCACATGCCGCTTGCCATCCAGCCAGACCGCCACCTCACCTGCATAGGGATTGGCCATCTCACACCGCCGTAAAGGTCAGCGCCCCCGCCGAAGCCATCGAGACCTCATAGGTCGCCTCGCCGTTATGGCTGCCCGCATAATCGATGCCGGTGATCATGAACGGCCCCTCGACAATGCCGAAATCCGGGATGATCACCTGAAAATCCGGCATCTCGCCGTCAAAGAAGATCTGCCGCGCCCGCTCATCGGTATCGGCATCCTTGAACACACCCGAGCCGGAGATTGCCGCCGATTTCACCCCCGCCCCCGCCAGCAATTCCCGCCAGCCGCCCTGGCTCTCCAGGCTCGTCACATCCACTGTTTCCGCGTTGAAACTCAGGCGTGAGGCGCGCAGCCCTGCCACGGTTTCAAACTGCCCGGCCCCCGTCAGGTCCAGCTTGATCAACAGATCCTTGCCATTCTGCGCCGCCATCGCCCACTCCGATTTTGTGAAAGTTCAGCCCGGCCAGATGCCCCGGCATCCGGCCCGATGTTGCAAAAGGGAAAATTCAGTCTTCGACCCGCGCCCGAAAAGTCAGGTCGATCCGCCGCGTCTCGCCGGTTTCCACCCGCCGCGCCCGCGCCCGCAGGAACCACAACCCCACCAGCCGCCCGCGTGCGAGGATCAGCGTCGCATCCACCAGCGCATCCGAGACCGTGGCCGCCACCTCCTTGGCCGCCTGAAACCCGGCGGCATCGGTGATGACCGAGACGGTGAAATCATGCTGCGCCCCGCCGCCCGTCGCATCCGAGGCATCGCGCACATCCTCCGGCCCGATGCTGACATAGGTGCCGGTCACCGTCCCCGGCGGCACCGCGTCATAGATCGCATCACCCACCAGCGCCTCCAGCGCCGAGCTTGCCCGCAGCCGCTGATAGATCGCACCCTGCAGGGCCGAGGCCACACCATAGCTCATGCCACCACCTCCTCGCGGGCAAAGCAGGTCAGATAAAGCCCCTGCGCATCCGCCTCCGCCACCGCCAGAATGCGAAACAGCCGCGCGCCCTCGCGGAATCGCTGATCGGGGCGCGGGCGGCGGTCCGATCCCACCGGCGCCGCCCGCACCGTGATGCGGTAAGGCACCTCGGCGAGGGTCACGAACTCTCCCGCCCGCTCGCGGCCCGTCCCCGCCCGCACCTCGGCCCAAAGCCCGCCCAGCGCCACCCAGCCGAGCGTAAAGCCCCCCGCGCCATCGGCCACCCGCTCGGCCGCCTCCAGCACCAGAAGCCGGTCCAACACCGGCGCCTTCATGCGCCCCGCCCCCCGAGCACCCGCACCGTGCGCCAGCGTTCAATCAGCGCCAGCACGCCAAAGGGCAGGCTGCCCGCGCTGGCCGCCACCCCCTCATGCCGCGTCTCATAAAACTGCGCCGCCAGCATCAGCACCGCCTGCGCCAGATCCACCGGCACTTCCGCCCAATCCGGGCCAAACCCCGCCGTAAAGCGCACCACCGCCGCGCCGCCCTGACCGATCACCGGCATGGCCCCCGACAGCGCCTCCAGCCGCGGCCGTCCCAAATCCGGCACCAGCCGATAGGCCGACGCGGGCACCACCACCTCCGCCCCCGCCGCATCGCGGAGCAAAACCTCGCTCACCGCCGAAACCGGCGCGACCGGCAAAGGCTGATCGCCATCGCCGCGCCAGGAGGTCAGCTCCAGCCGATAGTCCCGTGCGAGCAACGCCTTCGTGGTGCGCCCCTCCACCGCCGCCATCGCCGCCCGCAGAAAGGCGATCAGCACCGCATCCGCCGCCTGCAGATCGGCAAAACCGGTGCCCAGCCGCAGATGCGCGCGCAATTCATCCAAGGGCAGTGCCGCCTCGGGCACCGCCGTTTCTTCACTCAGCATCATCTGACTTCTCCGCCTGGCCCACATTCCGCCGTCAGACCGGGGGCGGCCGCACCGCCCCCCGCCACGCGTGTCAGGAAACCGCGAATTTCAGCAGCTTGATCGCCGCATAATCGCTGACATCACCGCCAACCCGCTTGGAGGCATAGAACAGCACATGCGGCTTGGCCGAGAACGGATCGCGCAGCACCCGCAGATCCGGCCGCTCGGCAATCGTATAGCCCGCGCGGAAATCGCCAAAGGCCAGCGCATAGGCATTGGCGCCAATGTCGGGCATATCCTCGGCAATCAGCACCGGATAGCCCATCAGCCGCGCCGGTTCCCCCGCCGCCAGACCGTCGGACCACAGGAACCGGCCATCGGCATCCTTCATCTTGCGCACGGCCCCCGCGGTTTTGGAGTTCATCACGAAGCTGGCATTGGCCCGGTATTCCGCCCCCAGAGCATAGACCAGATCGACAATCGCATCGCTGGCATTGGTGGTGGCGAAATCCCCGGCATTGCCGGTGGCGATATAGCCCAGATTGCCCCAGGCCCAGCCCGCATTGGCCACCTTGGTATGGGTCAGGAACCCTGTCGGCTTATCCACCCCGTCACCGCTGACAAAGGCCGCCGCCTCCGCCCGGGCGAATTTGTCGGCAATCCGCGCCGCCAACCAGCCCTCGATGTCAAAGGCGCTGTCGTCCAGCAACCGCTGGCTGGCCTTCGGCATCGCCGACAGCTCATGCAGAGGAATGCTGATCCGGTCGATCTGCGGCGTCGCGGTCTCGGTCAACGTCGCCGTCTCCGAGGCCCAGCCCGAACCGATATCGGTCTTGTCGACCAGCACGTCGAAACTGGTGGATTCCACCGAGACCACACTGGCAATCTGCCGGATCGAGGCGGTCGAGCGCAGCACGCCGCGGATCGTCTCCGAGGTCTGCGGATCGACCAGATAGCCGCCCTCCGCCGCCACCTGGCTGTTGAGCGCCTTACCCTCCAGCACAAGGCCGCGCAGCCCGTCATCATCGCCCGAGCGCAGATAGGCGCCAAAGGCCTTTTGATGCGGCACGCCGGGTTCAACGGCGGCAGAAAGGGCGGGACGCCCGGTGATCATCGACTTGCGGTCCAGCATGGTCAGTCGCTCTTCCTGTTGTTGCAAACGCATCTTCACTTCGCCCTGAAAGCTTTTGACTTCGTTAAGGAAATCCCCCATCGCGGCACTCACCTCCGCCATGTCTCCCGCTGTCATGTCTCCCCCCGCCTGCGGCAGCGCCGCACCGGGCATAGGGCCGGGCACAGCTCCGCCCTTCCGGGACTTGGTCTCGGTCATCGTCACCCCTCCATCTCTTTGAGGAAAACCGCTTCAGCGCGCGGCCAGCGCCTCCGTCGCGGCCCGGATCCGCGCCGCCCATTCACGCGCGACATGGGCCTCGGCCTTCGCCGCCACCCGCGCCTCGCGCAACATCGGAAAGGTCACCAGCGACACTTCCCAAAGCTCCACCTCCGACAAGAGCCGCCGCCCCTTGGCGTCGCGCTCCGCCGCAATCGTCCGGTAGCCAATCGACAGCCCGTCAATCGCCCCCGCCGCGATCAGCGCCATCGCCTCGCGCGCCCGCGCCACCTCCGGCAAGAGCCGCCCCTTGACGAAGAGCCCGCGCGCATCCTCGCGGATCTCATCCCAGACCCCGATCGGCTCCGCCGGATCATGCTGCCAAAGCATCTTGACGCGGCCCCCCCGCGCCGCCAACCGCGCGAGGCTCGCGGCATAGGCGCCGGGCTGCACCACATCGCCGCCCTGATCGGCGAGGCCGAACAGGCTCGCATATCCCGCCAGCACCGCCCCCTCGCTCACCGCCAAAGGCTCCGCGCGGCAGAACTTCAGCTCCAGCCCGTAATCATTTGTCACCATGTCGGATTTCCTATTTTGGCACATAGTCCAGAACCCCTTGCACCGCCTGGGTCAGGATCACCGCCACCACGCCATAGACGGTCATCCACAGCCGCCGCTCCAGCCCTTCGATCATCGCCTCAATCCGTTCCAACCGCCGCTCCACCTGGGTGAACTGAAGGGACATGATCCGCTCCACCGTCTCCAGCCGCTGGTCATGCGGATCAAACGGCTCCTTGAGATAGCGCGAGCCGCCCGCCGTCACCGCTCACTCCTCCGCCCGCGGCGGCAGGCCAAGCGCGGCGCGCTTCTCGGCATCGGTCAGGAAACTTGCCGCCCCCACCCGGCTCCACTGCTGATCGCGCTCGGCAGACAGCGCCGGGATCTGGTCCAGATCCGGCCGCAACTCGACCTGCGCCCCCAAAAAGCCCGAGAGCCACCAGCCGATCCCCGCCGTCACCCGGCTGACCAGTGGCAGCACGGTCAGCCGGTAAAACGCCCGATGCGCCTCCTGATAATTGGCATAAGTGGCATCGCCCGGAATCCCCAGAAGCATCGGCGGCACCCCAAAGGCCAAAGCAATCTCGCGCGCCGCCGCATCCTTGGTCTGGTGGAACTCCATATCCGAGGGCGAGAATCCCATCGGCTTCCAGTCCAGCCCGCCTTCCAGCAGCATCGGCCGCCCGGCATTGCGCGCGCCCTGATGATGCAGCTCCATCTCGCTCACCAGCCGCTCATATTGATCGGGCGCCAACACGCCCTGCCCATCCGCCCCGCGATAGACAATCGCCCCCGAGGGCCGCGCGGCATTGTCGAGCAAGGCCTTCGACCAGGCGCTGGCCGAATTATGCACATCAATCGCCACCGCCGCCGCCTGCATCGGCGACAGCCCGTAATGGTCATCCTGCGGATGGAACGCCTTGATATGGCAGATCGGATCCGGCGCGCCGCTCATGTCAAAGCGATGTTTGCGCGCGCCGACGACATAATCATAGGCCACCGGCCAGCCATCCGCCCCCGGCACCACCTGCATCCGGTCCGAGCGCAGCACATGCAGCTCCCCCGGCAGCCCCACCTCCGGCGCCACCGCCTCCAGATAGCCATCCCCCGAGAGCAACAGCTGGCCATACAGAGCCTCAAACAGCTCCGCCCGCCCCTGACCGGCATTCGGCCGCTTGAGCAACTCCAACACCGGATGCAGCTCATAGCGCCGCTCGGCATCCTGACACAGCACCGGCAGCGCCGCCGCCGCCTCAGCAATCAGTTTCACACAGCGAAACCCCACCGGATTGCCGGTAAAGCCGATCCGGGTCAGACTGGCCGTATCGCGTGGGCTCCAAGCCACGCCGCGCCCCGACCCCGCCGCCCAACCCGCCACCCGCCCGGTGGCAGAAGCTTTGCGCTCCGCCACGCCCGTGCCCTGCCCGGATTTCCGAAAGAATCCCAACACCATCCCGCCGTCTCCCCGATGAATACCGTTCCAACCGGGGGGCTTCGCGCCCCCCGAACCCCCCGCGGGATATTTTCGACGAAGCAAGACCAAAGCCGGCATTTGCTTCGGCCCAAATATCCCCGGGGGAGTCGCCGCAGGCGACGGGGGCAGGCAGCCCCCCGCGCGCTCAGAGGCTGCGCATCTGCGGATGTCCAAAGCGCCCTGCGGGTTCCAGCATCAGCGCATGCAGCGCCCAGACCAGAGCATCCAGCCGGTCCGGGCTGCCCTTGCCGGTGAACCCCTGCACGGTCATCGCGCACATCTGATCCTCCAACCGGCCAAGCCCGCGCAGATGCCGCACCCGGCCCTGCTCATACAGCGCCGCAACTGGCTCGGCCCGCAGGCCCTTGCCCCGCCCCGCCCGCAGCGCGGTGAAGGGCACCAGCGGATCGATCTGCCGCAGCACTGCTTCAACCAGATCGCCGCCCTGATTGACCTCGGCCACCAGCCGCTCGGCCCCGTGCCGCTGCATCGCGGCGAGTGCGGCGCGCGCCCAGTCGCTGGGGCTCGCCCCCTGCACCGTCGCATCCTCCAGCACATAGGCCCGCCAGTTCGCCGGATCGCCGCGCGTCACCGCGCCCACCACGATGATCCCGCATTCATCCGAGGCCTTTCCCGCCGAGACCGCCGGATCCACCGCCACCACGATCCGGTCGAGATCCGGGGCCACCGCCACCCGCGCCGCCTCAATCCCCGCTGTGGACCAGAGCGCCCCCTCGGCCTCCTCCAGCAGAACCCCGTCCAGCTCCTGCCGCCCGATCCGCGTCCCCGCATAGCGGCTGCGCACTTCCTCGAGGAACGAGGCGGCCAGATAGGCGCGGTTCGCCTCGGTCGGCGCATGGGTCAGCACGGTCGAGGGGTTGTTGAGGATCGCCTTCAGCACCCCCACATTGCGCGGCGTGGTGGTGACCACCTGCTGCGGATGCGGCCCCAGCCGCAGCGCGAATTGCAGCATGTCCCAGGCCTCCTCCGCCCGCTTCCATTTCGCCAGCTCATCTGCCCAGGCCGCGTCAAACTGCGGCCCCCGCAGGCTTTCCGGCTCATGCGCCGAGAACACCTGCGCCGTGGCGCCATTCGGCCAGATCAGCCGCTTGCGCCCCGCCTCCCAATCCGGGCGCCGGTCGGGGGGCGAGCAGGCCAGAATCCCGCTCTCGCCAAAAATCATCACCTCGCGCACCTGATCGATGGTCTCGCCCACCAGCGCCAGCCGATGCGCCCGCCCCGGCGCCTCCGGCGTTGCCCCCTCGACCTGCGCGCGCACCCATTCGGCCCCCGCCCGCGTCTTGCCCGCCCCGCGCCCGCCAAGGATCACCCAGCTTTTCCACGCCCCCTCCGGCGGCAGCTGATGCGGCAGCGCCCAGAACTCGAAGATCCAGGGCAGCGCCAGCAGCGCATTGTCGCTCAGCCCGCCCAGAAACTCATCCACCGCCTCCGGCGTCGCGCAGGCAAGCCAGGCGGCGCCCGATCTCATCTCGCGCAAGCTCAAGGTCGAGCGCGCCGCCGCCGACCTCTCCGGCATGCTGTTTGCGGAGTTTTTCAACTCTGGTCCTCTCTTCCATCACCATGACGAATGCGGTCCGAAGGTCCTTGACCGCTTGCGCGGCCCCCTTCGCCTCGGCCCATTCGCCGCGCTTGACCTTCGTCATCGCCGCGAACAGATCCTCCGCAATTCCTCGATACAGTTCCTCGGTCTCCGAAAGCAGATCCTTCGGAGGCCCGCTTCCCGCGGAGAAATTCATGCTCATCTGTTGCTGTACCCGCCTCTCATGCACTGCACGAGCGAAACGAAAAAGCGGCCCCGGGTTTCCCCGTGCCGCTTGCCCACCTCTTCTAGCATGTCACAAGTGATACTTCAGACCGTGCGCAAAGTCAAGCCAATTCACCCTCAGGTTGCGCGCACCCAGCGTACGCCGCCTTCACAAATGAAAAATCCCCGCCATTTCTGACAGGGATTTCAAATGCTTGCAGGGGGCGTCAGTTCCCGGCGGGCGTCTGGCCCTGCTCGGCCTCCAGCTTACGCCAGCGGGCCACGTTGTCGTTGTGATCTGACAGCGTCGTTGCAAAAGCATGCCCGCCGGTGCCATCCGCCACAAAGTAGAGATAGTCCGTCTGCGCCGGGTTCAACGCCGCCTCGATGCTCGCGCGACCGGGATTGGCAATCGGCCCCGGCGGCAGCCCTTCCACCACATAGGTGTTATAGGGCGTCGCCTTGCGCAGCTCGCTCTGCCGCAGGCCGCGGCCCAGCACACCCTTGCCGCCGGTCACGCCATAGATCACCGTCGGGTCCGTTTGCAGCTTCATCCCCTGCGCCAGCCGGTTGATGAACACGCTCGCCACCTGCGGCCGCTCTTCCGCCACCCCGGTCTCTTTCTCGACGATCGAGGCCATGACCAGCGCCTCATCCGGCGTCGAATAGGGCAGGCCATCGGCCCGCGCCGCCCAGAGATCGGCCAGAATCCGGTCCTGCCGCGCCTGCATCTCGCCCAGAAGTTTCGCCCGGTCGTAGCCGCGGCTCACCTCATAGCTGTCGGGCGCCAGATGCCCCTCGGCCGGAACCTCTTTCACATCCCCGGTCAGGAATTCGGCACGCTTCAGCGCCTCCACCACCTGCCAGCTCGTGGCGCCCTCGGCCAGGGTCACCCGCAGCCGCACATCGGACTTCTGCGCCTCATCCAGATACGCCTGCGGTGCCGCCTCCGTCGCCGGATCGAACTTCACCTTCTCGACATAGCGCCCCGAGGCCGCATCCAGCTCGCGCAGGATCACATCGGTCGCATTCACCCCGATGCGGAAGTTGACTTCCGTCCCGCAGGTCGAAGGGCCACCCGCCGTCACCTGATCGACAATCGCCGTCATCGGCGCCGCCGCCGGCACCAGATACGAGCCAAACTTCAGCTGCCCCGATTTGCCCGCGTAATCCGCGCCTGCCCGGAAGATATAGCCCGAAGAGACCGCACCCTTCGCCACCAGATCATCCGACAGCCGCACGAAACTCGACCCCGGCGCAACCTTGATGCAGACCGCTTCGGTCAGCGGCCCCGGCGAGGTGTATTGCTTTTTGGCCCAGGCGGTCAGCCCGCCCAAAGCCAGCAGCAACACAATGAGAATGGTCAGGAAATTCGAGACGATATGCCGCCACATCAGTCCGTCACCCGGCCCAGGACCAGGCTGGCATTGGTGCCGCCAAAGCCAAAGCTGTTGGACAAAGCAACATCAATCTTGCGTTTCACCGCCTTGTTCGCCGCCAGATCCAGTTTCGGCGTCACCGCCGGAGTGTCGAGGTTGATCGTCGGCGGCGCAATCTGATCACGGATCGCCAGCACGCAGAAAATTGCCTCCACCGCGCCCGCCGCCCCCAGAAGGTGCCCGATCGAGGATTTGGTCGAGGACATGGTGGCCTTCGCCGCCGCATCGCCCAACAACCGCTCCACCGCGCCCAATTCAATCGTATCGGCCATGGTCGAGGTGCCATGGGCGTTGATGTAATCCACCGCCGAAGGCTCCAGCCCCGCCCGTGCCAGCGCCGCCTTCATCGCGCGGAAGCCGCCATCGCCATCCTCCGCCGGGGCGGTAATGTGATAGGCATCGCCCGAGAGGCCATAGCCCAGCACTTCGGCATAGATCTTGGCGCCGCGCGCTTTCGCATGCTCATATTCTTCCAGCACCACGACGCCCGCGCCCTCGCCCATCACGAAACCATCGCGGTCGGCGTCATAGGGCCGGCTCGCGGCTTTCGGATCATCGGCCCGCTTGGTCGAGAGCGCCTTGCAGGCGTTGAACCCGGCGATCCCGATTTCCGAGATCGGGCTTTCCGCCCCGCCCGCGATCATCACATCCGCATCGCCCCATTGGATCAGCCGCGCCGCATCGCCAATCGCATGCGCGCCGGTCGAACAGGCGGTCACCACCGCATGGTTCGGCCCCTTGAAGCCAAAGCGGATCGAGACCTGACCCGAGATCAGGTTGATCAGCGCGCCGGGGATAAAGAAGGGCGAAACCCGTTTCGGCCCCTTTTCCTTGATCAGCACCGCCGTCTCGGCAATCGTCGACAAGCCACCGATGCCCGAGCCGAGCATCACGCCCGTGCGCTCGCGGTCATGGTCGCTCGTTGGCTCCCAGCCCGCATCGCGCACCGCCTGCACCGCCGCCGCCATACCATAGAGGATAAAGTCATCCACCTTGCGGCGGTCCTTCGGCTCCATCCAGTCATCGGCATTGAACGTGCCGTTGCTGCCGTCGCCCAGCGGAATCTCGCAGGCATATTGCGTCACCACATTCGTGGTATCAAAACGGGTGATCGGCCCGGCACCGGACTCGCCGGCGATAAGCCGCGACCAGGTTTCCTCGACCCCGCATGCCAGCGGTGTGACCATCCCAAGACCTGTGACAACGACGCGACGCATACGCCCCTCCGGTAATTTTCTAGCCCAGTCGTGATACAGTCTTGTCCGGGGCTTAGCAACCAAAGCAAGACTATCCGGTTCAGTCTTTGTGACAGCGGGCGCGTTCCCGCCACCCCGCTGCCTGAAAACGACATGCCGATCCCGCCGCAAAGGCCCCCAAACGGCCCGCCGCCACCCGGCACAGGAAAAGGGGCCCTCAAAGGCCCCTTCCCGTCTCCCCCGCTTTCGGGGGAAGTATTTCCGACGCCAAGCGCCGGGTCACACGCCGGATCAGCGGATCACTTGCCCAAATGGCTTTCGATGAACCACAGATCCTTGTCGAACTGGCGGCTGGCGGCGGTGAACAGATCCGCCGTGCCCTCATCGCCCGACTCCGAGACCGTGTCGATCGCCTCGCGCAGCGACGCACCCACATCGGCAAAGCGGATCGAGATCTCTTTCACATGTTTCATCTCATCCACCAGGTCGGTCGGATAGGGTGCCAGACGCGACGACTTCACGATGGCCTCGGCGGTGCCCACCGCCTGCCCGTCCAGCACCTGAATGCGCTCGGCCATGGTATCCTCGGTTTCCGCCACCCGCGCGGCCACGGTGTCAAACAGCTCATGGATGCCGATAAAGCTCTTGCCCTTCATGTTCCAATGCGCCTGCTTCAGCGCCAACCGCAGCACGATGACATCCGAGAGACAGGCGTTCAGCGTCTCAACCGAGGTTTTGATGGCATTATCTTCAAGGCCCTTGATCGGCATGGTTCACTCCTGATTTCTGGGACGAGGCGTCAAAGGAGGACGCCTCCGTTTCGCCATCCCAACGCCGCAGCCCGGCATGGGTTCCCGATCGTCACCGGCCATCCGCCGCCCCGATGCCGCCGCTTCCCCGCTGCCCCCGGCGCCGCACCGCCGAGCCCGCGCGCACAGGCTTCACGCCGGGCGCACAAGCGGTTACAACCGCGCGACTTTCCGTGATTGATCCCGCCCCACCCGCGCAAAACATCCCGCGCCAGCCCCCCGCGACCCTGCCCCGGAGACCCGCATGACCCCGTTTTCCCGCCGCAGCGTGCTCGCGCTGATGATCGCCTCGCTTGCCGCCTGCGGACGCCCGGAACGACCGGGCCGCGAAGCCAAGGATCTCTATCCGAATGAGACGCCGCGTCTGCGGTTCCTGATCGACAAATATGCCGATGAATATCAGGTGCCGCGCAGCCTCGTGCACCGCGTCGTGCAGCGCGAAAGCCAGTATAACCCGGCCGCGCGGCATGGCGGCTACTACGGTCTGATGCAGATCATGCCGCAGACCGCGCGCACCATGGGCCACCGCGGCAGCCCCGAAAGCCTGCTCGACGCGGAAACCAACCTGAAATACGGGGTGAAATACCTGCGCGGCGCCTGGATGTGCGCCGATGGCAGCCATGACCGCGCCGTGATGTGGTATGCGCGGGGCTATTATTACGAGGCCAAACGCCGCGGCATTCTGCGCGAGACGGGGCTGAAGGCCTAGACCGCCAGCCCCCGCTCCGCCGCTTCCCGCCGCGCGCCGCAGCCCTTGCGCACCCGCGTACCGCGGGCGGCGTCAGGCGTCGAGCAGGGCCGCTTCATAGGCTTTCAGCGTCGGGCGTGCCGAGGGAATGCCCTGCTTGCCCAGCCGCGCCAGTTCGGGAAACAGCTTGGCGATCTCTGCCCGGGTGTCGGGGGCGAAACTGGCCAAAGACCGCTCTGCGGGGTGGAAGCTTTCGCTCGGAACCCCTTCGGAAAACACGATTTCGTGCTGCCGGAACAGCAGATGCACATAATCCACAAAGCCGCCTTCGCGCCGGTAGATCGTCTGGCCATTGACCAGATGCTTGGCCGCGACCAGCACTTCATGCTCGCCAAACAACAGCTCCGCCCGCGGCGAACGGATCAGCATCCGGTGCTGCGGTGAAACGGTCAGCCCGCGGCGGTTGCCCAGCGCGCCCTGCGAGAAATGGACGGGGGCCATCTCGCCCCGCGCGGGCACGCGGCGCGCGCCCACCCAGGACAGCGGCTGCAGACCGTGGTCAAGGGTCTGCACAAGATCCCCCACCCGCAATTCTTCCACCGCACGCGGCCCCCGCGCCGTCTCGATCAGCGTGCCCGCCGCGAAACAGAGCAGGATCGGCGCGCCCGCCGAGATGTCGAACACCAACACGGCGTTTTGCTGCACATAGGTCTCAAGATCCGGCACCCCCAGCAGACCGAGCACCGTCGAGAGTGAAATCCCCACGGGCAGCGCCGCCAGAACCGCCGCCTGCAGATCACTCACCAACCCGTCCAGAAGCGACGCGGGCTGACCTGCGGGATAGTGAAAATAGGTATCCTCCGCCGTCTGAAAGGCGTTCACCGCGACCGGGCTGCCCGCATCCACCGTCACATTGATCAAGAAGGGAATGCTCACCGACACCCCGACAGTGGCGGTGCCCGACCCGACCAGCGTCGCGCTGCTGCCCTGATAGCCGGCCACCTCGCCGTGATCCCAATCCTTGCCGAGATCGGCATCCTCAACCGTCAATGCGCCCGACTGCGGACCCGAAAAGCTGCTGAGAAGTTTGGTATTGCTCAGAGAAACCAGACTACCACTATACGCATACACATCGTCCAGAGACCGGGTAACCATCGATTGTACCTCTTTCACTGCAGGACGCTGCAACCAGGACAACCGAACAGAGCCCGCTCCCAGGGGGAACGGAATGGACCGGAACGGGGCAGCCGAACAAGGGGTGACGTGAGAACTGCTTCTGGTTATCAAAATGATAATCACCCGCGCGTAATGCAACCTAAAATTGTATTGCAGCCATCAAAAGACAGAAGCCGACGGCAAAATGGAACCAGTACCCCATCCCAGGGCCGGATTGTCGCGGAATGCGGTACAAACTTAGCCGCAGACATCAGCTCCGTCGCCAAGGCCGCGAATCTGCACGCGGGCACGACACCCCGATGCCGCTCCCTCCCCGGCACGCTCAACGTCACGAGGGGAGAGGGATCAACAACGGCGCCATGCGGGGGCCCGGTCGCCCGCCGCCCCCCAAATGGTACCACCCGCCCCTGGGAGCGGTGACCGCCTGACCACAACGCAAAATGGTCACAACGCAAAATGGCCGAAATACCAAGGGCCGAAATGCCAGAGGCCAAAATGCAAAATGGCGCGCCCGGGAGGGCACGCCATTTCACAAATATCGTCCAGTCCGGATTGGCTGCGGCCCGATGCCCGGCAGATGCCGCGCGAGACCGCGTCCGACCTCAGACGGCTTCCGAGATGAATTTCACCGCGTCGCCGAAGGTCTGGATGGTTTCCGCAGCGTCGTCCGGGATTTCGATGCCGAATTCTTCTTCGAAAGCCATCACCAGCTCGACGGTGTCGAGGCTGTCTGCGCCCAGATCGTCGATGAACGACGCGGTCTCGGTGACCTTGTCTTCTTCCACGCCCAGGTGCTCAACGACGATCTTCTTCACGCGATCAGCGATGTCGCTCATGTCTTTTCCTCAATATTTCGGGCTTCAGCCCTGTCTATCCTTGCTCATGTCGAGCGGCTCACGCCCCGCTTACGCAAGGCAGCCGGCAGGTAGGACACCCCCCGGCCGTCAGCGCTGCTCTTAGCACAGTCTTGCCGTAAGGCAACCGCTTTCGCAACAGCGCAGACCGCAGATCAGGCCATGTTCATGCCGCCATTGACGTGCAACGTGGCCCCGGTGACATAGGCTGCCTCCGGGCTGGCCAAATACAGGACAGCTGCCGCAATTTCAGCCGGATCGCCCATGCGGCCCGCCGGAATCCCCGCCAGAAGCCGGGTCTTTTGCTCGTCATTCAGCTTGTCGGTCATCGGGGTGGCGATGAAACCCGGCGCCACGCAATTCACCGTGATCCCGCGGCTGGCCACTTCCTGCGCCAGGCTTTTCGACATGCCGATCAGCCCGGCCTTGGCGGCGGCATAGTTGCCCTGCCCCGGATTGCCGGTGGTGCCGACGATCGAGGTGACCGAGATGATCCGCCCCCAGCGCGCCTTCATCATGCCGCGCAAAACCCCGCGCATCAGCCGGAATCCCGAGGTCAGATTGACGTCGAGCACCGATTGCCATTCCTCATCCGACATCCGCATGAACAGATTGTCGCGGGTGATCCCGGCATTGTTGACCAGAATATCCACCGATCCCATCGCCGCGGCGGCGGCCTTCGGCAGGCCCTCGACCGAGGCCGCATCCGACAGATCCGCGGTGACCACATGCGCGCGGCTGCCCAGCTCTTCGGCCAGCGCCTGCAACGGCGCCTCCCGCGTGCCCGACAAAGCCACCGTTGCACCGGCCTGATGCAGCGCCCGTGCGATGTCGCCGCCGATCCCGCCCGAGGCGCCGGTTACCAGGGCGCATTTCCCACTCAGATCAAACATATCTGCCTCATTCACTGCTTGAATTGGCGCCCCCATAACAGGCGAGGGCGCAAAGGGCTAGAATTTTGACGTGACGTCAGCCCGGCCGGCGGCGGCCCGCCGGGCCAAAATCCGCCTTCCCGCCTGAAATCCCCGCAGTTTCCTGACCGCGTGATTCCCGCTCAGGCGGCCAGCGCCAGATCCACCGCCGCGCGGCAGTGCAACGCCAGCGTGTCAAACACCGGCACCGGCACGTTCTGCGCGTTCAAGAGCATTCCCACCTCGGTACAGCCGAGGATCAGGCAATCCGCCCCCGCCGCCGCCAGCCGTTCCGCCACCGCTTCATAGGCCCTGCGGCTCTCGGGCCGGATCTGGTTGCGGCACAGCTCCTCATAGATGATCCGGTGCACCTCGGCGCGGTCGCCCACCCCCGGGAGCACGGGCGCCAGCCCCGCCGCCCGCAGCCGGTCGGTGTAAAAGCGCTGCTCCATCGTGAAGGCGGTGGCCATCAGGCCGGGGCGCTGCAATCCCGCCGCCCGGATCGCCGCCGCCGTGGCATCGCCGATGTGCAGAAAGGGCAGATCGCTCGCCGCCGCGATCTCGGGCGCGAGTTTGTGCATCGTGTTGGTGGCCAGAAGGATCATCTCGGCCCCGCCCGCCTGCAAGGCCGCCGCGTGCCGCGCGAGGATGGCGCCCGCCGCCGCCCAATCCCCCGCCGCCTGCAGCGCGGCAATCGGCGCGAAATCGACCGAGCGCAGCAAAATCTCCGCCGAATGCAAGCCGCCCCGCCGTTCAGCCACCAGCCGGTTGATCTCCGCGTAATAGAGTGCGGTCGAGGCGGCCGACATGCCGCCCAGAATCCCGATCACTTTCATCCCGCCCCTCTCCCCTGGCCCGAAAATGCCAACGGCGCAGAGGCTGCCCTCCACGCCGTCGCCCGTCAACACTCTGCGCCCGCGATCAGCCCTTGGCGGCGATCACGTCCTCCGGCGTGCCGACCGCACGGGTGCCCGCCTCCTTGGCGATCCGCTTGACCATGCCCGACAGCGCCTTGCCCGCGCCGATCTCCCAGAATTCAGTCACGCCCTGCGCCGCCATCCAGATCACCGACTCGCGCCAGCGGACCGAGCCGGTCACCTGCTCGACCAACAGCGCCCGGATCAGCTCGGGGTCGCTCACCGCCTCGGCACGCACATTGGCCACCACCGGCACTTTCGGCGTGGCAATCGCCACCCCGGCCAAAGCCTCGGCCATCGCCTCCGCGGCGGGCTGCATCAGCGCGCAATGGAACGGGGCCGAGACCGGCAGCAGGAGCGCGCGTTTGGCGCCCTTGGCCTTGGCGATGTCCAGCGCCCGCTCGACAGCCGCTTTATGGCCCGAGACCACGACCTGCGCCGGGTCATTGTCATTGGCGGCCTGACAGACCTCGCCCTGCGCGGCCTCGGCAGCCACCTCGGCGGCGGCGGCGAAATCAAGGCCCAGCAGGGCGGCCATCGCCCCCACGCCCACCGGCACTGCCGATTGCATCGCCCGGCCGCGCAGGCGCAACAGTCGCGCCGTATCGGCAAGCGTCAGCGCCCCCGCCGCACAAAGCGCGGAATATTCACCCAAGGAATGCCCGGCCACAAAGGCGGCATCGGTCACCGAGATCCCCTCGGCCTCCAGCGCCGCCATCGCGGCCATCGAGGTGGCCATCAGCGCGGGTTGCGCATTGGCGGTCAGCGTCAGATCCTCGATCGCGCCGTCCCAGATCAGCGCCGAGAGCTTTTCGCCCAATGCCTCATCCACCGCCTCAAACACCGCGCGCGCGGCGGGATAGGCCTCGGCCAGCGCATGCCCCATACCGATGGTCTGCGCGCCCTGCCCCGGAAAAACGAATGCCTTGCTCATCTTGGTCCCCCGTTTGGTCTGGCCCCGATCTAACGCGGGATGCGCCCCGGCACAACAACTGTGCGTGAAAGGGCATGGGCGCGGCCGCAAACTCGGTCTATGCTGCGCGCGCAAAGTCCGGAGAAATCATGCCCCTGTCGAACACGCCCTACCGCTATGGCGGTGTCGCCCGCAGCCTGCATTGGCTGATGGCCCTGTTGGTCCTCACCGCCATCGGCCTTGCACTCTATATAGATGAGCTGCCGCGCGCCTCAGACAGCGAAGTGGCGCGGGTGGCGCTGTTGTTCCAGATCCATAAATCGGTGGGGCTGGCCGCCTTTGCCACCGCGCTGATCCGCATCCTCTGGGCCTTTGTGCAACCCAAACCGGTGCCGCTGCACCCCGAGCGGCGGCTGGAAACCTTTGCCGCCGAAGTCATGCATTGGGCGCTCTATGGCGCGATGCTGGTGATGCCGCTCTCGGGCTGGGTGACGCATGCCGCCTCCACCGGCTTTGCGCCGATCCCCTGGCCCTTCGGTCAGGGCCTGCCTTTCGTGCCCAAAAGCCCGGCACTAAGCGAGGCGGCGGGCCATGTGCATGACACGGCGGCGGTGGTGCTCTATCTGGCGCTGGCCGCGCATGTGCTTGGCGCGCTGAAACATGTGATCATCGACAAGGATGCCACGCTGGCGCGGATGCTGCGCGGCACCGCCGCCGGACCGATCGAAACCAATGGCCACAGCGCCGCGGGCGCCGTGGCGGCACCGCTGATCGCGCTGGTGGTCTGGGCGGGTGTCATCGGCACCGGCTTTTTGCCCAGCGAAGATCACGGCCCCCGCACCGCCCGCGCCGAGACGCTGGCCACGCAGACCCCCAGCCTGATGAGCAGCACCCTGCCCGCCGAAAACGCCAAGATGTGGAATGTGGTCTCGGGCAGCGTCGGCATCGCCGTGCTGCAAATGGGCTCGGAAGTCACCGGCAGCTTTGCCGATTGGTCCGCCGCGATTGACTATGATGAGACGAGCCGGATCGGACAGGTCACCGTCACCATCCCGGTCACCAGCCTGACACTGGGCTCGGTGACGCAGCAGGCGCTGGGGGCGGATTTCTTCGACGCGACCAATTTCCCCGAAGCGGTGTTCACCGGCGACATCGCCCCCTCGGCCACGGGTGGCGAAGGGCTGGAGGCGACCGGCACGCTGGCCTTGCGCGGCGCGACGATCCCACTGACCCTGCCCTTCATCCTGACGATTGAGGGCGACACGGCAACCATGCAGGGCTCGACCAGCATCGACCGCCGCGCCGTCGGCATGGGGGAGAATTACCCCGATGAAGGCACGGTCGGCTTTAACGTGCGGGTGGATGTGAACCTGATCGCCAAGCGCGCGCAGTAAGAAACCAGCATATCAGATTGAAAACGCCCGCAGAAATCCCTGCGGGCGTTTTTGTTTCTGCGGGCCGCGGCTCAGGCCACCGGCGCCAGCAGGGTCTCGGCGATCTGCACGGCGTTCAGCGCGGCCCCTTTCAGGAGTTGATCGCCCGCCACGAAGAGCGCCAGCGACCGCCCCGAGGGATCGCCCAGATCACGGCGGATGCGGCCCACCAGCACATCATCCTGCCCGCTCGCCTCGCAGGGCATCGGGAAATGGTTCGCCGCGCGGTCATCGACCAGCCGCAGCCCCGGTGCCGCCGCCAGCAGCGCGCGCGCTTCCTCTTCGCTGACCACATCTGCGAATTCCACGGTAATGGCCATCGCATGGGCGCGCAAAACCGGCACCCGGATGCAGGTGATGCTGACCGGCAGCTCCGGCAGATCCATGATCCGGCGGGTTTCGGCGACCACTTTCAGCTCTTCATCATTATAGCCGGTGGCGGGATCAATCGCCGCATTATGGCTGAAGATGTTGAACGCATAGGGATGCGGCAGCACTTTCGGCGCGAAAGCCTCGCCGTTGATCGCAGCCTGGGTGGAGACCCGCAGCTCCTCCATCGCCGCTGCACCCGCCCCCGAGGCCGCCTGATAGGTGGCGATGTTCAGACGGCGGATCGCATGGGCGCGGTGCAAGGGTGCCAGCGCCACCGTCGCAATCGCCGCCACGCAGTTCGGGTTGGCAATCACCCCATGATGCGCCTGCATCGCGCCCGCATTCACTTCGGGCACCACCAGCGGCACATCCGACGCCATGCGGAAGGCCGAGGAATTGTCGACCACCAAGGCCCCCGCCCGCACCGCCACCGGCGCGAATTTGCGCGAAATCGTCGCCCCGGCCGAGAAGAGCGCGATGTCCACACCCTCGAAACTCGCCTCGGTCAGCTCTTCCACCACGACCGGCTGACCGGCGAAATCCATCACCTTGCCCGCCGACCGCGCCGAGGCCAGCAGTTTCAGTCGCCCCAGCGGAAAATTGCGGGCGGCAAGGCAGGTCATCAGCTCGACCCCGACCGCGCCGGTGGCGCCGACAATGGCGACCACGGGGTTGGGGTTGGCCACGCGGTGCGCGGCAGAAGCGAGGATATCTTGAAACTGGGTCATGTCATTCTCATCCGTTGGAAATTGGGGGAGAAGGACGGGCGTGGTGATCCAGAAGGCCCTGTCCGTCTCCGGCAGGGCGCTCGATCCGTGTTACGCTTGGGTCTGACCCGCGCACAGGACCGATTCCCCCGCCGAAGCGGTGGTCTTAGTCGTGCGTTTGAGGGTCAGTTGCGTGAACATGGGCGGCGGGGTAGCAAATCGCCCCCCGCTTGGCAACGGGATTTTTGAGCAGGCCCCGCGCGCCGGACCGCCGCATCACACCGGCCAACGGATGGAAAATGGCCGCGAAAAAAAACGGGCGCCGGATCGCTCCGACGCCCGCCTGTACCGGCTATGGTGATCAGATCACTCGGCCTTCATCGCCTCGACCGAGATGTCGAGCGCCACTTCGTCGCTGACATAGGGGGCGAACATGCCCAGACCGTAATCCGAGCGCAGCAGGGTGGTGGTGGCGTTGAAGCCTGCCCAGGGCTTGCCCTCCATCGGGTGATCGCCCGCCTGGTTCAGCACCGCATCCAGCACGACCGATTTCGTCACGCCGTTCAGCGTCAGATCGCCGGTGATCTTGGCGGTCTTGTCGCCGGTCACTTCGATGCCGGTCGATTTGAAGGTAACCATCTCGTCATCGGTGGCGTCAAAGAAATCTTTCGACATGAAATGGTCGAAACGCGCCTGCCAGCCGGTCAGCATGGTTTTCACCGGGAAAGCCACCTCAACCGACGAGGCGGCCGGATCGGCCTGATCAAAGGCGATCTTGCCCTCAAAGCCCGAGAACATGCCGGTGCCGGTGGAATAGCCAAGGTGGTTGTAGTGGAACACAATCTGGCTGTGGCTCGGGTCTAGCACATAGGCCTCGGGTGCCGCGAAAGCGGTGGTGGCGAACAGGCCGAAGCCAGCGGCGAGGAGGAGAGATTTCATTTGTGTACCCTTGGGTTGACGGTATTTGCCTTCCCAATATAGTCAGATGCTGCTCTGCGGCAATTCCGCGCCGGAACACAGTTTTTGTGCATATACGCACCATTTTCTGTGCAGTTTGGTCAGAAATCCGCCGATGCGGTCAGCGCATCCCCGCCGAGGGGCCGCAAAGCCGGCCCCGCCCGCCCGCCGCGCGCAAAACAACGGCTTTTGCCGCGCAAACCGGCCGCTTTTGCTTGCATCCCGCGCCAATCCCCCTATAAGGCAGCTTCCTTTCCACGGTTATGCAACCGGTGGAACCTCTCGTGACGGGATGTGGAAAGGCCAGCCCGTCTATGAAGTCCACCCTGACAGAACAGGAGCTTACATGCCGCTTTACGAGCATGTGCTGATCGCGCGTCAGGATCTTTCCAATGCGCAGGCCGAAGGCCTCATCGAACATTTCTCCACGGTTCTCGCGGACAACGGCGGCAAAGTCGTTGAAAACGAATACTGGGGCGTCAAAACGATGGCCTACAAGATCAACAAGAACCGCAAAGGCCATTACGCCTTCCTGAAAACCGACGCCCCGGCGGCTGCGGTTCTGGAAATGGAACGTCTGGCCCGTCTGCATGACGATGTCATGCGCGTTCTGACCATCAAAGTCGACGCCCACGAAGAAGGCCCGTCGGTTCAGATGCAGAAACGTGACGAGCGTTCCGAGCGTGGTGACCGCGGCGACCGTGGTGATCGTGGTGACCGTGGGGACCGTGGCGGCGAGCGCCGTGAACGTTCCGACCGCGGCGACCGTCGCTGATCTGGCTGGAAAGGACATAAATCATGGCGAACAAACCGTTTTTCCGCCGTCGCAAGGTCTGCCCGTTCTCGGGCGATAACGCGCCGAAGATCGACTACAAAGACGTGCGTCTGCTGCAGCGCTACGTTTCCGAGCGTGGCAAGATCGTGCCCGCCCGTATCACCGCCGTTTCGGCGAAAAAACAGCGCGAGCTGGCCCGTGCGATCAAACGTGCGCGCTTCCTGGCTCTGCTGCCCTACGCCGTGAAGTAAGGAGAGACCCCCATGCAAGTCATCCTGCTGCAACGTGTGGCCAAACTGGGCCAGATGGGCGAAGTCGTAAACGTCAAGGACGGTTACGCCCGCAACTTCCTCTTGCCGCAAGGCAAGGCGCTGCGCGCCAATGATTCGAACATCAAATCGTTCGAACAGCGCAAAGCCCAACTGGAAGCCACCAACCTCGAGACCCGCAAAGAAGCGGAAGCTCTGGGCGACAAGCTGGCCGGCCAGCAGTTCATCGTGATCCGTTCGGCGTCTGACGCCGGTGCGCTTTACGGTTCGGTCACCCCGCGTGACGTGGCGGAAGCCGCGACCGAGGCTGGCTTTACCGTTGACCGCAAACAGGTCGTGGTTCTGCTGCCGATCAAGGAACTGGGCCTGCACGACGTTTCCGTCGTTCTGCACCCGGAAGTCACCGTCACCGTGACGATGAACGTGGCGCGTTCGGCTGAAGAAGCCGAGCTGCAAGCCTCGGGTAAATCGATCCAGCAGCTGGCCGCCGAGGCCGAAGCTGAAGCCGAGTTCGAAATCGCCGAATTGTTCGACGAAATGGGCGCGGCCAACGAAGACGGCGAAGACATGTAATCCCTCCCGGGATCACATTTCTGACCTTACAGAACGCGCTCCGGGCAACCGGGGCGCGTTTTGCTGTGCGCGGAGGCCTGTCGCGCGACGCCACGACCTCCCCCCGCGCCACACCACGGCGGGCGGCCCTTTTGACACGCATACCCTTGTGTCCCCGCCCGCCTGACCTATAAAGACTTTAACCTTTTTCGCAGGAGCCCCTTGATGATCGCTGCCCCGCATCCGCAGCAAGCCGCACGGCTTCGGGCGCTCCAGGAGTATGAAATCCTCGACACCGACCGTGAAAAGGACTTCGACGAGGTGGTGCAGCTGGCCGCGGGCATCTGTGGCACGGCGATTTCGGTGATCAACCTGATCGACGGCGACCGCCAGTGGTTCAAGGCCGAAGTGGGGCTCGGGGTGCGGGAAACCCCGCTGGAAACCTCGCTCTGCGCGCATGTGATCCTGGAGCAGGATTTCGTCGAGATCCCCAACACCGAGCAGGACCCGCGCATGCAGGACAATCCGCTGGTGCAGGGGGAGCCGGGGCTGAAATTCTATGCGGGTGCCCTGCTGACCGCCGAGAACGGCCTGCCGATCGGCACGCTCTGCGTGCTCGACTATGCGCCGAAAGAGCTGACCCCGTTTCAGCGCGATGCGCTGCGGGTGCTGGCGCGGCAGGTGATGAACCAGCTCGACCTCAGGCTGGCGCTGAAGAACGCCACGATCCTGCGGCAAGAGGTCGATCACCGGGTCAAGAATTCGCTGCAATCCGTCTCGTCGCTGGCGCGTGTGCAGGCCCGCGCCGCGCAAGGCGATGAGGCGCGCGCCGCGCTGGAAAAGGTGCAGCGGCAGATCGAGACCGTCGCCGCCCTGCACGAACAGCTCTACAAGACCGATACCGGTGCCGAGATTGATCTGGCCCGCTATATCGAGAATGTCGGCAAATTTCTGGGCGGTGCGGCGCCGGAAAACGTGCGCGTTGAAACCGATGTCGAGAGCGCCCTCGTCCCCTCGCAAACCGCGGCGGCGGTGGGGATCTTGATGAATGAATTCGCCACCAATTCCTTCAAACACGGCTTTCCCGACGGGCGGGACGGGCTGGTGCGCTTTGTGCTGCGCCAGCAGCCGGATGCGATGATCTCGATCCATTGCGCGGATAACGGCATCGGACTGCCCGCCGATATGTCACCCGAACTCCCCTCGGATTCCGCCGGTCTCGGGCTGAAGGTGGCGGAAGCGGTAAGCCAGCAGATCGGCGGCGATCTGGTGCTCAGCTCCTCGCCCGCGGGCTTTTCCGCACATATCCTGTTCCCGGCCGTGGCGTAAAAGCCCCTTCCCGCGTCACCGGAAGCTGGCTAGGCTGGCCCTCCATCCGGAGAACAGGAGATACCCGATGACCCTCAGCGGAGGTTGCCTCTGTGGCGCCATCAGCTTTGCGACCGAGGCCACCCCGGTCACCATTGCCAATTGCCATTGCACCGATTGTCAGAAAGCGACGGGGGCGGCCTATGCCACGCTGGTTTTCGTTCCGGTTGAGGGGCTGCAGCTGACCGGCACGCCGCAGCGCTATGAACATGCCTCGGACCGCGGCAGCAAGATGACCAAGCATTTCTGCGGCACCTGCGGCACGCCGGTCTTTTCCGAGAACGCCGCCCGCGCCGGGCTGATCGGCCTGCGTGCCGGGGTGATCGACCAGAAAGACGCCATCACGCCCGAGCGCAACATCTTCACCGCCAGCAAGATCGCCTCGACCCCGCTCGACCCGGCCCTGCCCCGCTTTGACAAGATGCCCGGCTGATCTTGCGCTGACCGCCGCAACGCCCCGGCATCCGCAGCCGCCATGCAAAAGGCCGCCCCGAAGGGCGGCCTTTCGTGTCGCATCCGGACAGGATCAGAGCTCGTCGAGCGCCTCGATGGCGGTCTGCAGCTCTTCCTTGGTCACTTCTTTATCGGTCACGGCAGCGCCGGCCACGATGAAGTCGACGACCTTGTCTTCAAAGATCGGTGCGCGCAGTTGCTGTTGCATCTGCTGGTTTTGCTGCACGAATTCAAAGAAGGCGCGTTCCTGGCCCGGGTATTGACGCGCCTGGTTCAGCACGGCCTGGGTCATTTCAGCGTCGGTCACTTCGATTTTCTCGATGCGGCCCATTTCGGCGAGCAGGAGGCCCAGACGCACGCGGCGCTCGGCCAGCGTCTTGTGCTCGTCGGTGACCTCGATCGACCCGTGGTTGTGATCATGCACTTCCGGGTTTTCTTCGTGCCAGAGCTGGTGCGCGATCTGGTTGGCTTCGGCTTCCACCAGCGAGGGCGGCAGGTCGAATTTCACCAGAGCGTCGAGCTGGTCGAGCAGCGCGCGCTTCATCACCGCGCGGGCAGCGCCGTTGAACTCGGCTTCCAGACGGGTGGTGATTTGGCCTTTGAGAGCAGCCAGATCTTCCGCGCCAAATTTCTTGGCCAGATCGTCGTTGATCTCGGTCGCCACAGCCGCTTTCACCGCATGCACTTTGCACTCGAAGGTCGCGTCTTTGCCGGCCAGATGCGCCGCCTGGTATTCCGCCGGGAAGGCGACTTTCACCAGAACCTCGTCACCGACTTTGGCGCCGACCAGCTGTGCTTCAAAACCCGGGATGAACGAGTTCGAGCCGAGCTCGAGCGGATAGCCTTCGCCCGCGCCGCCTTCAAAGGCCACACCGTCGACTTTGCCGAGGAAGTCGATCACAACCTGATCGCCGTTCTCTGCGGCAGCGCCTTCGGCTTTGTCTTCAAAGTTCTTGGCGGATTTCGCGAGGTTTTCCAGCGCTTCGGTCACGGCAGCCTCTTCGGCTTTCACCACCAGACGCTCCAGCGTGATGCCGCCCAGTTCCACCGACGGGATCGCCGGCAGCGCTTCATAGGCCATGGTCACCACGACGTCCTGACCTTCTTTCCAGGTCTCGCCGTCTTTCATTTCGACTTTCGGCTGCATCGCGGGGCGATCGCCGGTTTTCTCGAAATGGTCCTGCATCGCGCCGTCAATGGCTTCCTGCATGGCATCGCCCAGCACGCGCTGGCCGAATTGCTTGCGCAGAATCGGCATCGGCACTTTGCCTTTGCGGAAACCCTTGACCTCGATCTCGGGCTGCGCCTCGACCAGCTTCTCGACGACTTTCGCGTCCAGCTCAGCGGCCGACAGGGTGATCTCGTAGCCGCGCTTGAGGCCTTCGTTCAGGGTCTCGGTGACCTGCATTCCTACATCCTTTTGTTCGTGGTGCGGGTGAAGGGACTCGAACCCCCACGCCTTGCGGCGCCAGAACCTAAATCTGGTGCGTCTACCAATTCCGCCACACCCGCATGTGCCAAGACGCGCGCCCAAGCCGACGCGCGTCAAATCCGCGCCCTTCTAGCAAGGTTGCCCGGACGATGCGAGAAGAAAAGCAGCGCAGAAATCCCTCGCCTGCGAGAAATATCTGGGTTAATTTGTCCCAAAAATAAACGAGGCAGCAGCAACAGGACGACCCCGATGGCGAAAACGACCACGGGGCGCGACGCAGGGCAGGCACCCGGCGCGAGCCCGACATATGAATATTCAATCTCTTCAGCCCCCTCCGATACGGTTTTTGCCGCCGGGGCGGTTTCGACGGCCGATCTGGCGGCGCTGATGGCGCAGGCCAGCGGCCGCAAGGATGCCGAGCGGATCGGGGCCGGTGGCATTGCCACGGGCACGCGGATTCTGACGCTCGACGGCGCTTTGCCGGTGGAGTTTCTCAACCCCGGCGACCGGATCATCACGCGCTCCGGCATGAAAGTGCTGCGGCAGATCCGGGCCGGGTTGGCGCGTGGCGCGGTGATCCGCATCGGTCAGGGCTCGCTGGGCCATGACCGCCCCGAACAGCCCTTGGTGCTGGCGGCCGACACGCCGGTTTTGCTGCGCGACTGGCGGGCTCAGGCGCTCTATGGCACCGGGCAGGCGCTGGTGCCGGTCAGCCGGTTGGCGGATGGGGAAATGATCGTGCGGATCGAGCCGCGGCTCAGCCCCGACGCGGCCAATTACGACAACCGCCCCGCCCCCACCGCGAGCGAGCTTGCGGCGCAGGCGGAGACCCAGATGCCGGTGCGGCTCTATACATTGCAGTTCGACACGCCCGAGATCCTCTATGCCGATGGCGTCGAGGTGGGCTGTGAAGCGCTGCCGGTGCCCTTGGCACGCGCGGAGGAGCAGACACTGGCCTGTCCGGCCTGAGGCCGCGGGCTTCCGAATCATCGGCGCGCCCTGTCTCAGGCGCGCGGTGCCGGTGGCGCTTCCTGACTTGGGTGCTCCCCCGTCTCGGGTGCTCCCAGTCTCGGGTGCTCGCTATCACCGGCACAATGCGAAAACGGCCCCCGCTGCACACCAGCGGGGGCCGTTTTGCGATCCTCCGCACCGCGCCGGGGCGCGGCGGGGGCCGAAGCGTCAGGCCCGCATGGCCTCAGGCCCCCAGGTGCCGCAGCACGCCCGGCAGCGCCTCGGGCAGATCTTCGGCGATCAGGCCGGGGCCAAAGGCCCGCGCGGCCTCGGCGTGCAGCCAGGCCGCCGAACAGACCGCGTCAAAGGGCCTGTGCCCGCGCGCGATCAGCCCGGTGATCAACCCGGCCAGCACATCGCCGGCCCCCGCCGTCGCCAGCCAGGGCGCCGCGGCGGCACCTGTGGCCGCCGAAATCGCCGCCTGCCCCCCGGGTGCCGCGATCACCGTATCGGCCCCTTTCAGCAGCACCACACAGCCCGCCCGCGCCGCCGCCGCCCGCACCGCATCCAGCCGCGAATAGGCCGGGCCGCTCTGCGCCGGGGCCGACAACTGCCCGGCCAGATCCGGGAAGAGCCGGGCGAATTCCCCCTCATGCGGGGTCAGCACGCAATCTGCATGCAGAATGTCGAACAACACCTTGGGATCCGTAGCAAAAGCGGTCAGCGCATCGGCATCGAGCACCGTCGGCCGCGCCAGCGCCAACACCTGCGGCACCGTGGCCCGCGCGCGCGGATCCTCCAGCCCCGGCCCGAGACAGACCGCGTTGATCCGCTTGTCCTGCAAAAAGCCCTGCAGGGCATAGGCATCGGCCACCGAGCGCAGCATGATCGCCTCCAGCCGCGCGGCATTCTCCGTCACCGCGGTGGGCGGACAGATCAGGGTCACCAGCCCCGCACCGATCCGCAGCGCCGCCCGCGCCGCCAGCCGGGCCGCCCCCCCGCGCCCCTGCCCGCCCGAGAGCACCACCGCATGACCATGCGCATATTTATGGCGGCCGATCTTGGCCAGAGACCGCACCGGGCCGGTGATCAGCTCGATCTGCTCAGCGGCCGAGATCGCCGCCCCGGCATCGCCGAGGCCGATGTCCGCAACCACCAGCTTGGCCGTGAAAAAGCCGCCCTGATCCAGAAAATGCCCGGGCTTGGCGGCGTGGAAGGTCACCGTCAGATCGGCGGGATGGTCGATATACTCGCCCTCCGCCAGCACGCGGCCACTGTCGGCACAAATCCCCGAGAGGATGTCCACCGCCACCAGCGGGCAGCCGCTTTCCTGCGCCATGCCGAGGAGCCCCCAGACGCCCCCCGCCAGCGGGCGGCTGAGGCCGGTGCCAAAAAGCGCATCCACCACCAGCGGCCGGGCCGCCAGCAGCTCCCAGCTCAGCTCTTCCGGCGCGATCACCGGCCCGGTGAAGCCCGCCCGCATCTCCTGTGCCGCGGGGCCCGGCGTCCCCGGCAAGGAAACCAGCGTGACCGCCATCCCCAGAGCCGCCAGCAGCCGCGCGATCTCGGCACCATCGCCGCCATTGTTCCCCGGCCCGCAGAGCACGACCGCCGCCTGCCCCGCCATGCAGCGCTCGGGCCATTCCGACCGCATCGCCGCCACCACTTCCGCCGCCGCCCGCCGCATCAGCGCCGCCCCGCTCAGCGCGCCGGAGGCCATCGCCGCCGCCTCGGCCGCCCGCATCTGTGTCGCCGTCAGAATTTCGGTCATTTTGCCTATATCTTTCTCATATCGCCCAATATAAAGTCACATCGCACAAATATTAAGCGTTACATTCGGAATCCCAAACGGCTTGCACCTCCTGTGAGCCTAGCCGATTGTGAGGCTTGCGTGAAAGTGGTCTGACACGATGCGACGGAATTCTGACGGGGGAGTCGGCGGATGAAGAAGATCGAAGCGATCATCAAGCCCTTCAAGCTCGATGAGGTGAAGGAAGCGCTGCAAGAGGCTGGCATTCAGGGCCTCTCGGTGATCGAAGTCAAAGGCTTCGGTCGGCAAAAGGGCCATACGGAGCTCTATCGCGGCGCCGAATATGTGGTCGATTTCCTGCCCAAGGTGAAAATCGAAATCGTCCTGCCGGACGATCAGGTCGAAATGGCGATCGATGCCATCATCGGTGCCGCGCGCACCGAGAAAATTGGCGACGGCAAGATCTTTGTCTCGCCGGTGGAACAGGCAATCCGGATCCGCACCGGCGAAACCGGTGATGACGCGGTCTGACGGCCCGTCTGCACCGCAGTGAAATACGGGTGGCATTCCACCCGCAACATGCTCCAAAGAAAGGATAATCTTTATGAGCAAGGTTAGCGAAGTCCTTCAGATGATCAAAGACGAGGAGATCGAATACGTCGATGTCCGCTTCACCGATCCGAAAGGCAAATTGCAGCACGTGACCTTGATCACGGATATCATCGACGAGGACTTCTTCGAAGAAGGCTTCATGTTCGACGGTTCCTCGATCGCCGGCTGGAAATCCATCGATCAGTCCGACATGAAACTGATCCCGGATGTCTCCTCGATCTATCTGGATCCGTTCTACGCCGAGAAAACCCTCTGCGTGCATTGCGACGTGGTCGAGCCGGACACCGGCGAAGCCTATGACCGTTGCCCGCGTCAGATCGCGAAAAAAGCCGAAGCCTACCTGAAATCCTCGGGGATCGGCGATGCGGCCTATTTCGGCCCGGAAGCGGAATTCTTCCTGTTCGACGACGTGCGCTACTCGGTCACCCCGGCGAAAGTCTCCTATCAGATCGACGCGGAAGCGGCGGCCTGGAACACCGACACCCCGTCGGAAATGGGCAACCTGGCGCACCGCGCACCGCATAAGGGCGGCTATTTCCCGGTGAACCCGGTGGACGAAGCCCAGGACATCCGCGGCGAGATGCTCTCGACCATGAAGCGCATGGGCATCAAGGTTGACAAGCATCACCACGAAGTGGCGACCTGTCAGCACGAGCTGGGCATGATCTTTGGTGGTCTGGTCGAGCAAGCCGACAACATCCAGAAATACAAATACGTGATCCACAACGTGGCGCACGCCTACGGCAAGACCGTGACCTTCATGCCGAAACCGATGAAGGGTGACAACGGCTCGGGCATGCACGTGAACATGTCGATCTGGAAAGACGGCAAGCCGCTGTTCGCAGGCGACAAATATGCTGACCTCAGCCAGGAAGCGCTCTACTTCATCGGCGGGATCATCAAGCATGCGAAAGCGCTGAACGCGCTGACCAACCCGTCGACCAACTCCTACAAGCGTCTGATCCCGGGCTTTGAAGCCCCGGTTCTGCTGGCCTATTCGGCCCGCAACCGTTCGGGCGCGGTCCGTATTCCGTGGACCGAATCGCCGAAAGCCAAACGCGTGGAAGCCCGCTTCCCCGATCCCTCGGCCAACCCCTATCTGTGCTTCGCCGCGCTGATGATGGCGGGCCTCGACGGCATCAAGAACAAGATCGATCCGGGCGCTGCTTCGGACAAAGACTTGTACGACCTGCCGCCGGAAGAGCTGGCCGAAATCCCGACCGTTTGCGGTTCGCTCCGCGAAGCGCTGGAAGCGCTGGAAGCCGACATGGACTTCCTGCTCGCCGGTGACGTGTTCGGCAAGGAACAGCTCGAGGCCTATATGGGTCTGAAATGGGAAGAAGTGTATGCCTATGAGCATACGCCGCACCCGATCGAGTACCAAATGTACTATTCCTGCTGATCCTGGCGGATTTGCAGCAACTGGAGGGCGCCTTTCGGGGCGCCCTTTTTTCATGCCTGGTGCGGCGGGGCGGAATGGGCAGGTTCCGGGGCACAGATCGCGCGCCCGGGGGGCTGTCTGCCCCCCACGGCCTGCGGCCTCCCCCCGAGGATATTTCAGATGAGGCAAAGGGGCGGCGTTTTCGCCCGGCTTGTCGGTTGGGCGGGGATTTGCTAAGCAGGGCGCAAGGGGGCGGCCCCCTGCCGCCCGTGGGTGCAAACCTTGGTGAAGCGCCGCAGCGCATCCGTCTTTCCCTCTCGGGTCATGCGGTTTCGGCAATGCGGGCACCGGACGACACGGACATGACCGTGGAGTGAAGAATGCAGGATATCCCCGATACCGCCGCGCTGAAGGCGCAGGCGAGCCGGTTGCGCAGCGCTATGAGCGCGCAAGGGCAAAGCGTCAGCCATGCGCAGGCACTTGAGGTTTTGGCGCGAAGTTACGGATTTCATGACTGGAATACCCTTTCGGCACGGGCGCGCGGGCGCAATGCGCCACCCGAGCCCGCGGCACCGCGCTGGCAAATCGGGCAGCGGGTCGAAGGGCTGTATCTGGGTATGCCGTTTCGCGGCCGCATCCATGGCACGCATCTGATGGGCAGCCAGCAGGTGGTGATCGTGGATTTCGATGTGGCAGTAAATGTCTCACGCTCAGCCTTGATGACCATATTGCGCAAACGGGTGAAAGCCACGGTGGACGCCTCCGGGCAGGCTTTGGCGCGCACCTCGGACGGGCAACCGCAAATGATCTTGCGGGCCGAAAGCGCGGCCCGCTGACAGCAAAGGGCGGCCGACCGGATGGTCGGCGCGCCAGAACGGTCGCGGGCGATGGCGGAGCGGGTCCTGTGGCGGGCCCTGCCCGTCCGCGGCCGCCGGGCGGGCACCACCGCCCGCATCCCGGGAAAAATTGTTCTGCGCCATCATACGGTTGAATTTCCCGTCCCGACGGCTCCGGTTTTTCGAAGAGATTAACCTTATCGCCCTAACCTGACACGGCCCCCTTTCACGGGGCATGGAACGGGCCGCCGGAAATAACGCATGAAAATCACCAACACCCGCCTCGACCCAGCAATGCTGCGCCGCCTGGAACGGCGCCGGAGCGTCAGCGTGACCGCGCCGGTCACGGCACCTTTGTCGAGCAGCAGCCCCTACATGCCGGCCATGCTTGCCATCTGCGTCATCGCCGTGATGTGGTTGTTTGCCGAGAACATGAACCGCCGGATGTTCGACCAGTACCGCCATGCGCAAGTGCTGCGCGAGGTGAGCGTCATCCGTGCCAAGCTGGAGGGCAATATCAACAGCAACATCCAGCTGATCCGCGGGCTGATCGCCACCCTGTCCACCGAGCCGAACATGCAGCAGGGCCGGTTTGCCGAACTCTCGGCCGAGCTGATGCAGGGCAACTCCCGCATCCGCAACATTGCCGGCGCGCCCGGGATGGTGATCCGCATGATGCATCCGCTGGCGGGCAACGAGGCGGCGATCGGGCTGGATTACAACAAGGTCGAGAAGCAACGCGATGCCGCACAGCGCGCCCGCGACAGCCGCACGCTGGTGCTGGCGGGCCCGGTGGATCTGGTGCAGGGCGGCCGCGGCTTTATTGGCCGTTTTCCGGTCTTTACCCCCGGCAAGGGGGGCACCAGCCATTTCTGGGGGCTGGTCTCGGCGGTGATCGACGTTGATCAGCTTTATGCCGACAGCGGGCTTCTGGCGCCGGATCTCGGGCTGGATCTGGCACTGACCGGCATGGATGCCACCGGCATGCAGCCCGAACCGTTTTATGGCAGCATCGACACCATGAAGAGCAACCCGGTCTCGGTTGAGGTCATCTTGCCCGCGGGCAGCTGGATCCTGTCGGCGGTGCCAAAGGGCGGCTGGGCGACCACCCCGCCCAATCTGTGGACGCTGCGGCTGCTCATGCTGTTCGCCGCGGCGCTGATCATGGCGCCCAGCATCATGATGGGCCGGCTGATCGGCGAACGCCAGCGCAACATTGCCGGATTGCAGCGCAGCAACAGCGTGCTGCAAGAGCAGATGGCCGCGCTGGAACAGGCGAATCGCAAGCAGCAGATGACCGAAGAGATGATGCGCGTGGCCCTGCATCAGGAAGAGCAGGTCAATGCCCGCTTTTCCAATGTCGCTGCGATCAGCCGCTCCTGGGTCTGGGAGCAGGACGACCAGCTGCGCTTCACCTATCTCTCGCCCGCCTATCAGAACGTGACCGGAATCGCCCCCGACCAGATGATCGGCAAAACCCGGCATGAGCTTTTTGCCACCCGCCCCGAGATCATGGGCAGCGCCGATTGGGCCGGGCTGGAGCGGCTCCTGGCGGGGCGGCGGCCCTTTCACGATTTCCTCTATCTGGCGCTGACCGATGACGGGCGCGAGATCTGGATCCAGATCAGCGGCTCGCCGAAATATGACAGCAAGGGGCGGTTTGCGGGCTATCATGGCGCCGGGATCGACGTGACGCGGTTGCAGCACGCCCGCGCCGCCGCCGAAGAGGCGAATTGCGCCAAATCGAAATTTCTGGCCACGATGAGCCATGAGATCCGCACCCCCCTGAACGGCATTCTGGGGATGGCGCAGGCGCTGGAACAGCAGCTGCACGATCCCGCCACCGCCCGCATGGCCGCCACCATCCGCGACAGCGGCGAAAGCCTGTTGAGCATTCTCAACGACATTCTCGACCTCTCGAAGATCGAGGCGGGCAAGCTGGTGCTGGAATCTGCCCCCTTCGCGCCGATGGATGTTGTCGCGCGCATCGAGGCCCTGCACCGGCTGAAGGCCGAGGAACAGGGCCTGACCTTGCAGGTGGTTGCGCAGGGGCCGCTGGAGACCATGCGGATCGGCGATGCGCTGCGGGTCAGCCAGATCCTGCACAACCTGATCTCCAATGCGATCAAATTCACCGATACCGGCGGCGTCACCCTCAGCCTGCGCGATCTGCCGGACGGCCGCCTGCATCTGGAGGTGAAAGACACCGGCATCGGCATGACGCCCGAGCAGCTGGAGCGGCTGTTTGATGAGTTCGAGCAGGCCGATGGCAGCGTGACGCGGCGCTTTGGCGGCACCGGGCTGGGCATGTCGATCGTGCGGCGGCTGGCGCATATGATGGGCGGCATGATCGGGGTGGACAGCGAGCCGGGGCGCGGCACCACCGTCTCGGTCACGCTGGCGCTGCCGGTGGCGACGGTCGCCGTACAGCCCACGCGGCCGCGACGGCAGGCGCTGCCTGCGGCCGATCTGACCGGCATGCGGGTGCTGGCCGCCGATGACAATGCCACCAACCGCATGGTGCTCAAGGCGCTTTTGCAGCCCACCGGGGCCGAGCTGACGCTGGTGAGCAATGGCGCCGATGCGGTGACGGCCTGGGCCGAAGCGGGCTGTGATCTCGTCCTGCTCGACATTTCGATGCCGGGCATGGACGGGCCGACCACGCTGGACGCGATCCGTCGCAAAGCGGCCGACCTCGGCCGGCCGGCTCCCCTCGCGCTGGCCTTTACCGCCAATGTGATGGCGGATCAGATCCAGACTTATCTGGCGGCGGGCTTTGTCGGCTGCATCGCGAAACCGCTGCACAAGGATGATCTGGTGCGCAAGATCATCGCCGCGTCGGGCCGCGCCGCCGCCTGACCGTCGCGGCCATTGCACCACGGCACGGTGCCGGATCCGCCCCCCGGCGGCGCGCTGCGGCACGGGCCGCGCGCGACCGCCAGAGCGGCCCAGCAGCAAAGGGGCACACCAGCAGAGTGGCCCACCAGCGCCCCGCCCGGTCACAATGCAAAAGGCCGCCCCAATCCGGGCGGCCTTTTGGCGTCTTCGAACGGCAGCCGATGGCCCGGCAACTTACCCCGCCGCGCGCTCTTCCAGCGTCATCCATTCTTCCTCGGCCTGCGCCAGCGCCGCCTGCCGCTCCACCAGCCCCTCGGTGGCCTTCTGGAATTTCGCGGGCTGCTTGGCAAAAAGCTCCGGGTCCGACAGGAACTCGGTCAGCTTGGCAATCTCGGCCTCCAGCTTTTCGATGACGCCGGGCAGCGCCTCCAGCCGGTGCTTCTCGGTAAAGCTGAGCGCAGATTTCGCGGGTTTCGCGGCGGGTTTCGGCGCCTCCACCTTGGCCTCGGCCTTGGCCTCGGCCTTGGGTTCGGGCCGGACCTCTGCCACCACATCGCTGCGCTGCGCCTGATAGTCGCTCCAGCCGCCCGGATAGGCGACGGCACGGCCATCCCCCTCCATCGCAATCGTCGTGGTCGCCACGCGGTCGATGAAATCCCGGTCGTGGCTGACCAGAAGCACGGTGCCATCGTATTCGCCCAAGAGATCCTGCAAGAGATCCAGCGTCTCGACGTCCAGATCGTTGGTCGGTTCGTCGAGGATCAGCAGGTTCGAGGGCTTGGCCATGATCCGCGCCAGCAAGAGCCGCGCGCGCTCGCCCCCCGAAAGCGAGCCGATCGGCGCCCGCGCCTGGGATTCGTCAAAGAGAAAGTCCTTGAGATAGGCCACCACATGTTTCGGCGTGCCGCGCACCATCACCTGATCCGAGCGCCCCGAAACCCGCATATCGGGGTCATTCACCATGCCATCCCAAAGCGTCATCGACAGATCGAGCGTGGCGCGCGCCTGATCGAAAACCGCGACCTCGAGGTTGGTGCCCAATTGCACCTTGCCGGCATCCGGTTCAACTTCGCCGGTCAACATCTTGAGAAGCGTGGTTTTTCCCACCCCGTTCGGACCAACAAAGGCCACACGGTCACCGCGCAGCACCCGCAGATCAAAGGGTTTCAGAATGATCTTGTCGCCAAAGCGTTTCTCGATCCCCTGCACCTCGACCACGCGTTTGCCCGACGTGCTGGCGCTGTTGTCAAACTCCATCAGGGCGGTGCCCTGACGGCGGATCTGGCTTGAGCGTTCGGCGCGCAGATCGGCCAGCGCCCGCAGCCGCCCCTGATTGCGCTTGCGCCGCGCCGAGATCCCCTCGACCGCCCAGCGGCCCTCGGCCTTGATCTTGCGGTCCAGCTTGTGGCGCGCCTCATCTTCCTCGGCCCAGGTGGTTTCGCGCCATTCTTCAAAGGCGTCGAACCCCTTTTCCTGCCGCCGCACCGCACCCCGGTCGACCCAGAGCGTCGCGCGGGTCAGCGCGCGCAGAAAGGCCCGGTCGTGGCTGATCAGCACGAAAGCGGTGCGGGTCTCTTTCAACTCGCGCTCCAACCAGCCGATCGCCTCGATGTCCAGATGGTTGGTCGGCTCGTCGAGCAGCATCAGCTCGGGCGCTTCGGCCAGCAGTTTGGCCAAGGCCGCCCGCCGCCGCTCACCGCCCGAGGCGCTGGAGACCAGCGTTTCGGCCCGAAATTTCAGCCCTTCGGCGACCATCTCGACCTTGTACTCCTCGCCAATATCAAGGCCGGAGGCGGCGTAATCGCCCAAGGTGGTGAAAGCCGAGAGATCGGGCTCCTGCTCCATATAGCCGACGCGGACGCCCGGCGGCACCACGCGGTCGCCCATATCGGGTTCGACGAGACCTGCCATGACTTTCATCAAGGTGGATTTGCCCGAGCCGTTGCGCCCGACCAGCGCGACCCTGTCGCCCGGTTGAACCACGAGATCGAGACCATCAAAAATCGGATTGCCACCATAGGTGAGACCGATGCGGGAGAGCTGGAGAAGGGGTGCGCGTGCCATGAGTGCCAGCTATCCGCGCCGCAGCGCGGCGTCAACGGGGAAGAACGGAAACCGCAGGTTTTCCCACCCGCCCGGTCGCGGCCGGGATCGGCGGAGGCCTCCGGCGGGGATATTTTGAACGAAGCAAAACCGAAGCTGTGCGCCCGCGGCCACTCAACGCGCAGCCGGCACAACGCCTGCAAGTTGACATGATCCATGCCACTGAGGGTGCACCGCTTTCAGCTTGCTTCGGTAAAAATATCCCCGCCGGAGGCTCCCTCAGCCCGCCACCTCGCGCAGGAGCCGGGCGCGGGCGGGCGGGATGGCCCGGATCTCCAGCCCGGTGAAAACATGCAGCGTGTTGAGGTCCCGGTCGACCACCGCATGATCCGAGACCCAGCCGCCCATCATCAGATAGGTGCGCAGCAGGGGCGGCATGCGCAGCATCGCCTGTTTCGCATCCGGCTGCCGCCCGCGCAGCAGGCGGCCAAAGCGGAAGACGTCCGGCGCCTTCACCCGGGGCAGCCAGCGGCGCGGCGCGATGTGCCGCGCGCGCAGCATGGCGAAAGCATCCAGATAGGCCTCCGTCTCGGTGCCGAGAAAGGAAGAACAGCCAAACAACATCTCGACCCCCTCCTCGTCGACAAAGCGCGTCATCGCCCCCCAGGCCACGCGCAGGATGTCGGGGTCATGCCAGTCGGGATCAAGGCAAAAACGGCCCATCTCGACCATCTTGCCGGGGAAGCTGCCCAGGGCGGACAATTCATAATACTGCGCCGAATAGCTTTTGTGCAGCTCGGCCCCATCGCGCAGCGGCAAGAGGCGAAAGCAACAGACCAGCGCACCGCTGCGGGTCTCTTCGACCAGCACATGCCGGCAGTCGGCGTCGAAAGCATCGCGGTCCACGGGCCCTTGCGCCGCAGCGCCGCCGCCTGACACGGGCCCGTCTTGCCCGGCGCCGCGAAAGGCCCGGCCCCGCAGTGCCTGTGCCGCAGCCAGATCCGCGGCCGTCTCGGCCAGACGCGCGGCATAGCGTCCCTTGCGCAATGAAAGCATTCGCTCCTCGCTTCTGGCAGACGCGCGGCGACGTCCTATATTAGGGCAGAAGATCCGCCGTCAACGTACCGACAGGATATGACGGATTGGCGAAAAAGGATATGAGGAAGAGGAGCGCCCATGAGCGAAACACCCCGCAAGACCGACGCCGACTGGCGCGAAGAACTGACCCCTCTGGCCTATGAGGTCACCCGCCGTGGCGCGACCGAGCGTCCGTTCAGCCATCCGGGTTTCGCCCCGGGGCCGGGCGTGTTCCATTGCGTGTGCTGCGGCGCGGAACTCTTTGAGAAAGATCAAAAATTCGAATCCGGCTGCGGCTGGCCCGCCTTTTCCGCGCCCGCCGATGAGGCAGCGATCCGCGAGCTGCGCGATGTGACGCATGGCATGGTGCGCACCGAGGTGCGCTGCGCCGATTGCGACGCGCATCTGGGACATGTGTTTGACGATGGCCCCGGGCCGACGGGGCTGCGCTATTGCATCAATGGCGTCGCGCTGGATTTCGAACCCGAAAGCTGAGCGCCGTCGACACGGCCTGCCGGCACACGAGGCGCCGAAACGACAAAGGGCAGACCGCCGGGTCTGCCCTTTTGCATTTTCCGAGCGCAGCCGCGGATGGCCGCCGCCGCAGCGCGCCTGCCCGCCACCGTGCTCAGTCGACGATGCGGCTGGCGTCCAGACGGCCCAGGTTGCCCATCAGCTGACGCACCAGACCGACGCCTTTGATCCCGCTGTCGGTCACGCGGCGCGACAGCACCACGACCTCGCCCCGCTCCAGACCGAAGCGCTCGACATTCTCAAGCACACCAGCCTGATCAAAGCGCACCACCACCACCTGACGGTCGATCTCTTGCGCGGCCCGAATGCCCGAGCGCTTCCAGCGGCTGCCGATGTAATACCAGCCCGAGCCTTCCAGCACGCCGGTCGCGGCGGGGCGGCCGATGGCTTCGGTCACATCGGCCTGGGTCGACTTGCCCACCGTGATCGAGGCCAGTTCGAGATCGGTCGGAATATACCCGTGGTTTTCGTAGATTGGCGAACAGCCGCCGAGCGCCAAAGCGGCAGCCCCCGACAGCGCCACTGCCAAAGCCCCACGGCGCGTAACCGAACCTTTGCTCACCCGAAAGCCCCCTCTTGTCATGCGGCGCGAAGCCTTTTATCCCGATTACATCAGACGCGCCCGACCCTCAAGGACGCAAACGCCGCCCGTGCCTCTTCGGGGTGCCCAGGCCAGCGCCGAACCGCTGCCCGATCCGGCGACCCGACCCTGCCCGGCCTTCGCATTCTGCCCGGCGGCCCTGCCCGCCCGGCCCCAAATTCTGTCCCGGCCCGACCCTGTCGCGCCAGACCCAGGAGAATACCCCGATGTCGCAAGACCCGATGCTGCCCGTGGATCCGCTGCCCTATTCGCAGCCCTACCGGATCACCGACCTGCCCGGCCGCAAGCCCACGCATTTCAACGTGATCCCCGATGGCCATATCCGCGCGGCCATTGCCAAATTCCTCGACTTTCCCAAGCTGAAAAGCCTGTCCTTTGCCGGATCGCTGACCCCGAAGGGCCGCAGCGACTGGATTCTGGAGGGCGAACTGCGCGCCGATGTCGTGCAGGAATGCATCATCACGCTGGAACCCGTACCCGCCAAGTTGCAGGAAAAAGTCCGCCGCACCTTTCTGACCGAAATGCCCGCGGTGACCGGCGATGAAGAGGAAATGCCCGAAGACGACACGATCGAGCAGCTGACCGGCACCATTGACGTCGGCGCGGTGATGATCGAGGCGCTGGAGCTGGCGCTGCCGCTCTATCCGCGCGCCAAAGGGGCGGAACTTGGGGCGGCGCAATTCTCCGAGCCCGGCACCGAAGCACTGAACGACGAAACCATCCGGCCTTTCGCCGCGCTGGGGGATCTGCTGAAAAAGAAAGAGACCGGCAACGACTAGGTGGCGACTGGGCGGTGACCAGGTGACGCGGGCGGGTGGTGGCTGGCGGGCGACACGGGCGGGTGGCGGCTGGCAAAAATGCAGGCAGATTCAGCGTCCCGTGGCGGCTTTGGCTGCATTCGCAGAAATCCCGCCCGGCGCACCGAAGAAAGCACTTGCGCCGCGAGAGAATCTGACTATGTTCCCGCCCTCATTCAGATCGTGGATTCACACCCGGTTTCATTCGGAAATCAGTGTTGAAATTCCAGAGAAATCAGGGCCTTCGGCCCCCCAAGCCCGAGGTTGAGACATGGCAGTCCCACAGAACCGAGTAACGCGGTCCCGCCGTAACATGCGTCGTTCGCACGATTCCCTGGTCGCAGCGAATCCGGCAGAATGCCCGAACTGCGGCGAGTTGAAGCGCCCCCACCACGTGTGTGGCGCTTGCGGTCATTACGATGAGCGCGAAGTGGTGGCTCAGGCCGCCGAGGTCGATCTGGACGACGACGCGGCGTAAGCCGGGTCGCCCCGCTCCTCATGTCGTCTGTGCAGGACCAAACGCTCCGGGCCCAGGCGCAGGAAACTGCGGGCGCCGTCGTCATTTCCGTTGACGCCATGGGTGGCGACAAGGGGCCGGCGGCGGTTGTCGCCGGCATTTCCGCGTCTGCCGAAAAGAACCCGGCGATCCGATTCATCGTGCACGGCCCGCAAGACGACCTTGCGCGGCTGATCGCGAAAGAGCCCGGCCTGGCCGGGCGCTGCGAAATTCGCCATGCCGAGGGCGTGGTGACCATGAACGACAAGCCGAGCCAGGTGATGCGCAACGGCCGGGGCACTTCGATGTGGTCCGCGATCGAAAGCGTGCGCGATGGCGAGGCGACCGTGGCCGTCTCTTGCGGCAATACCGGCGCGCTGATGGCGCTGTCGATGATCCGGCTGCGCAAGCTGCCCGGCATCAACCGGCCCGCCATTGCCTGCCTCTGGCCTTCCCGGAATCCCTCTGGTTTCAACGTGATGCTGGATGTGGGCGCTGATGTGAAGGCCGATGCCCCCGACCTCGTGCAATATGCGCTGATGGGGACCTCTTATGCCCGCAACGGTCTGAACATCGCCCGCCCCCGCGTCGGTCTGCTGAATGTCGGCACCGAAGAGCACAAGGGCCGTGCCGAGCTGAAGCTGGCGCATGAGATGATCGGGCAGACGGCGGAACTGGGCCAGTTTGACTATATCGGCTTTGTCGAGGGCAATGACCTGCCCTCCGACCGGGTGGATGTGATCGTGACCGACGGTTTCACCGGCAATGTCGCGCTGAAAACCGGCGAGGGCACGGCCAAGCTGATCTCGGAATTCATGCGCGAATCCTTCACCGCGACCTTCCTGTCGAAGGTGGTGGCGCTCTTGGCGATGAATGTGCTGAACCGGCTGAAAAAGCGCATGGACCCGCGCCGCGCCAATGGCGGCGTGTTCCTCGGGCTGAACGGCACGGTGGTGAAATCGCATGGCTCGGCCGATGCGACCGGCGTCTCCGCCGCGATCCGCCTGGCATTCCAGCTGGCGCAATCAGGTTTTCAGGAGCGGCTTGCGGCACGGGTTGCCTCGGTGCAGGCCAGCGGGCAGGATGCCGCCGCCGACCCCGGCGAAGCAGGAAACAGGATATCTTCATGACAATGCGCGCCGTGGTTCGTGGTGTCGGGCATTATTTGCCCGAACGTGTGGTGCCGAATGCCGAGTTTGAGGCCAAAGTCGACACCTCGGATGAATGGATCCGCAGCCGCACCGGGATTGAGCGCCGCCATTTCGCCGCCGAGGGGCAGACGACCTCGGATCTGGCGATCCGCGCCGCCCAGGCCGCGCTGACCGATGCCGGGATGACCGTCGATCAGATCGACGCGATCATCGTGGCGACATCTACCCCGGATTTCACCTTCCCCTCTGTCGCCACCATGGTGCAGGCGGGCCTCGGCTCGACCTCCGGTTTTGCCTTCGACGTGCAGGCGGTTTGCGCCGGATTCGTTTTCGCGCTGGCCAATGCCAATGGGATGATCCTCTCGGGTCAGGCGAACCGCGTGCTGGTGATCGGCGCGGAAACCTTCAGCCGGATCATGGACTGGAATGACCGCACCACCTGCGTTTTGTTCGGTGACGGCGCGGGCGCGCTGATCCTGGAGGCGCAGGAGGGCAATGGCACTTCGGCGGACCGCGGGATTCTCTCCTCGGATCTCAACAGCGATGGCCGCCACCGCGATCTGCTGTATGTCGATGGCGGTGTCTCCACCACCGGCACGGCGGGCGTGCTGAAGATGCAGGGCAATTCGGTGTTCAAACATGCGGTGGTCAAGCTGGCCGAAACCGCGCACAAGGCTTTGGACAAGGCCGGACTGACCAGCCAGGACGTGGATTGGATCGTGCCGCATCAGGCCAATCTGCGCATCATCACCGCCACGGCGGAGCGGATGCAGGTCTCGATGGACCATGTGGTGGTGACCGTGCAGGATCACGGCAACACCTCGGCCGCCTCGATCCCGCTGGCTTTGTCGGTGGGCAAGGCGCGGGGCCAGATCAAACAGGGCGACCTCGTGGTGACCGAAGCGATTGGCGGCGGTCTGGCCTGGGGCTCGGTCGTTCTGCGCTGGTAACCATTCCGCGCGGATCATCCATATGAACTAGGCCCGGCAAGTCATTGATATTGACTCGGGAATCTATTGCCCCCATCCTGCCCCCACAACCATCCGGGGGGATCGTGATGAGCGACAAGACTTTGACACGCATGGACCTGAGCGAAGCGGTGTTCCGCGAAGTGGGTCTCTCGCGCAATGAATCCGCGCAATTGGTGGAATCGGTGCTGACCCATATGTCCGATGCCTTGGTGCAGGGCGAGATGGTGAAGATCTCTTCCTTCGGCACTTTCTCGGTGCGCGAAAAGGCGTCGCGCATGGGGCGCAATCCGAAAACCGGCGAAGAGGTTCCGATCTCACCGCGCCGGGTTTTGTCGTTCCGTCCCTCGCATCTGATGAAAGATCGCGTGGCGGCTGGCAACAAGGCCTGAGGGTAACGCCGGGCGATGAGCAAATCCGCCGATGCGTTCCGCACCATCTCGGAAGTGGCTGATGTGCTGGCAACCCCGGCGCATGTGCTGCGATTCTGGGAGAGCAAGTTCACGCAGATCAAGCCGGTGAAGCGGGCGGGCGGGCGGCGGTATTACCGCCCCGCCGATGTCGCGCTTTTGGGTGGGATCAAGCAGCTCTTGCATGAAGATGGGCTGACCATCCGCGGCGTGCAAAAGATCCTCAAGGATCAGGGCGTGAAACATGTCTCGTCCCTCGCGCGGCTGCCCGATGACGAGGGTGGCGACGCGGCGGATGTGATGGGCATGGCGGAAGTGGCCGAAGCCAGCACCGCGATCCTGCACGACACGCCCCCCCCTGCGCCCGACGCACCCGGGCCGGATGAACCCGGGCCAGACGAACCTGCACCGGACATGCCGGAACCCGCGGTGCCGGGGCCGGAGATACCGCAACCGGACGCGCCCGTCCCGGCGCAGCCGGACGAAATCCCCGTGCCCGACCTGCCCGCACCGAGCGCGCCCGAACCGGAAGTGCCGGGTCGGCAGGTGCCGGTGCCCGATATCTTCGTGCCCGAAGCGCCGCCGCGGGAATTCCCAGCCACCGCCCCCGAGATCCCGGCGGCGGCCCCGGATGAACTGCCGCAGGACATGCCGCTGGAAATCCCGGATCGGGACGCCCTGCCTGATGCTTCGGGTGATGAACTGGCCGTGACCGCGCCGCAGGAGACCATGTGGTCGGCGGCACCGGCATCTGCCGCCGCGGCGGAGGATGCCGGGTGGGCAGCCACGCAGGCCACCGACGCGGCCAGCGACCCCGATGCGCCCGAGATGGCCGATCCGGCACCAGCCAAAGCAGCACCAGCGCAGCCTTCGCAGGCGGCGGCCAGCGCGCCGCAAGCGGCCGCAACCGTGGTTGCTCCGCCTGCCCCTGTCCCTGCCCCGACATCGACCGTCGCGGCAGAACATCCCAGCCTGCTGCCGGATGCGGCGCCGCAACCGCGCCCCGCCGCCGCGCAGGAGCCCGCGCGGCGCAGCCCGCGGCCGCGCAGCGATTCGGCCGCCCAGCCCGATCTTTTCGGCGCGGCACCCGCAGAAGCCTCGGCCGATGAGATCCCGCGTCTGGCCGCCCGTCTGCGCCTCGCTGAGGGCAAAGCCCTCTCGGCCCGCGAACGCGCGGAAATCAGCAGCATCAAGACCCGCTTGGCCGAGTTGCACCGCCGCCTGGGCGATGAGCGCTGAACCAGCAAAGCAGGCAAGCGTGCAGGCGCGTGCGAGGCCGTAGCGAACTGCGGCATGTTCCCCCGGGCGGACAAGATCGCCTGCCGCACCGCCGCGCCCCCAAGACCCGTGCGCTGTCGGGCGCGATGCCGGGAGCGCCGCGCGGCACACGCGGGATGAGGGTCAACCAACCGACGCAGTCGGCCTGCCCTCTCACGCCGACCGACGGCGCGAAGGCGCATACCGCATCTGCGGCCCGCGCGGTGCCCGCCGCCCTCCCCGACCTGTGACCGCGTCCCGGCCCTCGCCCGAACCCCGGCCCCTTGCCCGAGTACCGGCCGCCTTCGCACCATTCCCGCCGCCGCCGCCGGGCCGTCAGATTTTCCGGCAAGCGGATCAAAAAGATGCGTTTTGGCGCTTGCCCCCGGCCGCAACTTCGCTCTATATCCCCCCTGTGTCGGGCCGTGGCGCAGCCTGGTTAGCGCGTCCGTCTGGGGGGCGGAAGGTCGAGAGTTCGAATCTCTCCGGCCCGACCAAAACGAAACGCCCATCCCGCTCTCGGGGTGGGCGTTCGCTTATGGGGAGCCTGACGATGACCACCGGCGTTCTGTCCGACACCGCGTTGAAAGCCATGATCGAGCGTGGCGAGATTGGCGCCGGCCTTCCCATCACCGATGCACAGATCCAACCCGCCAGCCTTGATCTGCGGCTGGGCAGCACCGCCTACCGCGTGCGCGCCTCGTTCCTTGCGGGCCGGGGCCGTGCGGTCACCGACCGGCTGGAAGAGTTTGAGATGCACCGGATGGATCTCTCCGCCGGGGCCGTGCTGGAAAAGGGCTGCGTCTATCTGGTGCCGCTGATGGAAAGCCTGGCGCTGCCGTTGGGAATCACCGCCGTCGCCAATGCGAAATCCTCGACCGGGCGGCTGGATCTGCTGACCCGGGTGATCTCGGATGAAGGGGTCGAGTTCGACCGCATCCCCGAGGGCTATCACGGGCCGCTCTTTGCCGAGATCTGCCCGCGCAGTTTCTCAGTGCTGGTGCGGCCGGGGATGCGGCTCAACCAGATCCGCTTTCGTGCCGGACAGGCCGTGCTGAGCGATGCCGAACTGCGCGCGCTGCATGCCGAGGAGCCGCTGGTTTCCGGCGAGGCGGTGATCGACCATGGTCTGGGCTTTTCCGTCGATCTGCGGCCGGGAGAGAACGGGCTGGTTGGCTACCGCGCCAAACCCCATACCGGGGTGATCGATCTTGACCGTCTGGCGCATTACCCCGCCTCGGAATTCTGGGAGGAAATCCGCACGACGGAGGGGCGGATCATCCTTGATCCCGGGGCCTTCTACATTCTGGTCAGCCAGGAAGCGGTGACGATTCCCCCCGATTGCGCCGCCGAAATGGCCCCCTATCTGGCGATGGTCGGCGAGTTTCGCGTGCATTACGCCGGGTTCTTTGACCCGGGCTTTGGCCATGGCGCGGCGGGCGGTGAAGGGTCGCGCGGGGTGTTGGAGGTGCGCTGCCACGAGGCGCCCTTCGTGCTCGAGCACGGGCAGGTCGTCGGGCGGCTGGTCTATGAGCGGATGGCGGCGGAACCCGAGCGGCTCTATGGCGCGGGAATCGCGTCGAATTATCAGGGCCAGGGTCTGAAACTCTCGAAACACTTCCGCGCGGGGTGATGGCTGTCGGGGGCCCGTGCCGCGGGCGCCTGCCCGCCGGGCCCGCGGCACGGAATCACGGCAAAGGATCACGGTGCCGGATCTCTGTGCCGCATTTGGTGTCTGATCACGATGCCGGAGTGTAGCGCCCCCCGTCCCTGCGTGTGCTCCAGACGCCCTTCAGATAGGCCACTGCGCTGCGTTTCGCCTCGGCGCTGCGGTAGGTCCGCCGCTTGGCGAACCGCCGCAGAGCTTGAAGCAGACACTGCAAGAACGCCATTCTGCGGCCATGTTTGTGCATCGTGTACACGGTCGCACGGGCCAGATGGTATTGCTTGAAGGCGATCACCTCCAGCGTGGGCTCGGTCGAGGTGCCAACGTCATGCACGACAAGCGCATCATGGATCAGCATCAGGGGGCCGATCTGATCCTGCAGGCGGACCGACAGGTCGTCATCCTCCGCATAAAGGAAAATGCCATCGTCAAAGCCGCCCACCGCGTCGAAATGCGCTTTGGAGACGAAAAGCGCGGCGCCGCTCAGCACCGGCACCGGCATGTCCCGGTCAGGTTTGCCCCGGACCCGGCCCCGGTTGCCGCGCAGGCGGGTGGCGCGCCGAAAAAAGAGCTGCCCATCATGATCTTCGAGCCGCGGGTTGAAGGCGCTGGCCTCAGGATAGCTGCGCCGCGCCGCCATCAGCCGCGCGAGGCAATCGGGCGTCAGCCGGGCATCGGGGTTCAGAAACAACAGATACGGGGTGCGCGCAGCGGCGGCACCGGCGTTGCAGGCCCAGCCAAAGCCGTGGTTGACCCGGGATTCAATCAGCGTGATGCGGCGGCCTGCCGGGAGGGCCGGGGCGCCCTTGCTGCTGGCATTATCGACCAGAATGACCGGGGTTTCAGCGGGCACCGAGGCCAGCATGCCGGTCAGGACATGATCACTGTTGTGGGTCACCGAAATGACGGTAATCTCGTCTGGCTGCACCTGTCTGCCCCTCGTATGCGACGGGCCATGGGGCCCGGGCTCTCGCCTATCCTATCCGGCGCCCCATGCAAAGTGCAGTGGCGCCGGGCAACGCGTTTGGTGGCAGTGCACGGCGTGGGAATGCGTGTGGTGGCAGGCGGGAAAGCGGGGGCGCTGCCCCCATCGCCTGACGGCGATTCCCCCGAGGTATTTTTGCCAAGAAGAAAGCGCCGGGGCTTGGCGGCGGTGGTGGCTTTGGGCAGGGTGGTGCGATGAGAACGCTTGCGGTGCTGGCCGATATTCACGGGAATGCCGATGCCTTGCGCGCGGTGCTGGCCGATATGGCGGCGCAGGGGGTGACCGACTGCGTGAACCTTGGGGATTGCTTTTCCGGGCCTTTGGCAGCCGCGGAAACCTGGGAGATCTTGCGCGACTGGCCGATGCCGACGGTGCGGGGCAATCATGACCGCTATCTGCTGGAGCAAGACCGCGCGGTGATGGGCCCGTCAGATGCGGTGGCCCGTGATGAGTTGCCGCCGGAGGCGTTGGATTGGCTGGCGACCCTGCCCCCGGTGTGCGAGGTCGGCGGGCTTTATCTTTGCCATGCGACGCCCCGCGCGGATGACCGCTATTGGATGGAAGCGGTGACGGCCGGGGGTGCGGTGGTGTTGCGCGGGGCGGCGGCGATTGCGCGCGAGGCTGCGGGGATCGCGGCGCCGGTGCTGCTTTGTGGGCACAGCCATCTGCCGCGGCTGATGCGGCTGCCGGGCGGGCAGATGCTGCTCAATCCCGGATCGGTGGGCTGTCCGGCCTATGAAGACAGCACGCCGGTGCCGCACCTTGTGGAGACCGGCGCACCGGAGGCCCGCTATGCGCTGCTGCAGGAAGCGCCGGAAGGGTGGCGGGCGCGTTTCCGGGCGGTGGCCTATGACCCGGCGCGGATGATCGCGCGGGCCGAGAGACAGGGGCGCATGGACTGGGCACGGGCGCTGGCCTGCGGGCGGGTGGCGTAGCGGCCCGGCGGGCGGAGGCGCGGTTAGCGCCCCAGGCGGCGGGTGACGCGGGCCGCCTGGCGCGCGCGTTTGATCGCCTCGCGGCCGACCTGCGCCTGTTTGCGTTCGGCGGGCGTCATCTGATGCGCCGGTTTGCCTTTGCCTGCCGCAAGTTGCACGCCTTTGCTGATGCCCTGGTTCAGCAGCTTGCGCCCGAAAAACCGCATGAACAGGTTGAAAATCTGGTTGGCATTCATCGGGATCAATCCTCGAACATCTCGGTTTGTGCGCCCTGATCCTCTGCCTCTTCGTCGGGTTGTGCAATCCCCCCCGGCAAGGGCCGGTTGTCCAGAAGCCCCGCGGCGCGCAGCTCTTTCAGCCCCGGCAGATCGCGGGCGGTCTCGAGGCCGAAATGATCGAGGAAGCCCTGCGTGACCACATAGGTCACCGGGCGGCCCGGGGTCATCCGGCGGCGGCCAAAGCGGATCCATTCCAGATCGAGGAGCTGATCCACCGTGCCGCGCGACACGGCGACGCCGCGAATCTCTTCGATCTCGGCGCGGGTGACCGGCTGGTGATAGGCGATGATCGCCAGGGTCTCGATCGCAGCGCGGGAGAGTTTGCGCAGCTCAACCGTTTCTTTTTGCATGAGAAACCCGAGGTCGGGCGCGGTGCGGAACGCCCAGGCATCGCCGATGCGCACCACCCGCACCCCGCGCCCCTCATAGCGGCGAGACAGATAGGCGAGCGCCTCGACCGCGTCGCAGCCATGTGGCAGGCGGGCGTGCAGCTCGGCCACCGTCACCGGCTCGGAGGTGGCAAAGAGGATCGCCTCGACCATCCGTTCCTGCTCGGCCATCGGCGGCGCGGCAAAAAGCGTGGGCTCGCCCTTGTCGCGGGCGCGGGGGTGGCGGGTCTCGTCAGTGTCGCTCATCGCATTTCCCTCACCGGGGCCTCATGTCTTGCGGCGGATCGAGATCGGCGCGAAGGTCTCGCCCTGCCGGATCTCGATCTGCCCCTGTTTCGCCATCTCAAGGCTGGCCGCGAAATTCGCCGCCAGCGCCGAGCGACGGCGGATGGGGTCATCCACCCAGGCCTCGGGCAGAAAGGTGATCAGCTCGGTCCAGCTGCCCGCGAAACCGATCATCTCGCGCAGCCGTTCCAGCGCCTGTTCCATCGTGTAAATGTCAACGCGGTCAAAGGCATAGGGGCGGAAACCATCGCGGGTGCGGATGCGGGCATAGGCCTGCATCAGCTCCAGCAGGCTGGCGGTATAGGTGACGCTGCGGGTGCGGGTCACCTCTTCGATATGGCCGCGCACGAAGAAATCCCGGCCCTTTTGATCGCGGGCCATCAGCCGCGCCGCCGCCTCGCGCATCGCCGCCAGACGTTCCAGCTGGAAGGCCAGATGCGCGGCGAGGTCTTCGGCGGAGGGGCCGGCATCGGTGGGATCGGGCGGCAACAGCAGGCGCGATTTCAGAAAGGCAAGCCAGGCCGCCATCACCAGATAATCGGCGGCAAGCTCGATCCGAAGCGCCTTGGCCTCTTCGACGAAACGCAGATATTGCTCGGCCAGATGCAGCACCGAGATCCGGCGCAGATCGACCTTTTGCGTCCGCGACAGCATGAGGAGGAGGTCGAGCGGCCCCTCGAACCCCTCGACATCGACGATCAGCGCCTCGGCTTCAAGCCGGTCGGCGACGGTCAGCGGCACCTCGGGTTCGGCGCCGAAGAGGTCGCTCGAGTCAGACATGCGCGGGCAGCATTTCTGCAAGTTCGGCCAAAAGTGCCGGGATATCCGCGGGTTCCGGGGCGCGGCGCCAGGTCAGCGCGCGGGCCGCACGGGCTTCGGCCTGCGGCGAGAGCGTCCCGGCGGCGGCGGCGACCTCGTGCATCTCGGGCATCTTGCCGTTGCAATGCAGCGCGATATCGCAGCCTGCCGCCATCGCCCGCGCGGCACGCTCGCCAATGCTGCCCGCCAGCGCCTGCATGGAGAGATCATCGGTCATCAGGAGGCCGTCAAAGCCGATTTTTCCGCGCATCAGATCCACCATCACCGCGCTTTGCGTGGCGGGAGCCGCATCAAAGGCGGTGTAGCAGACATGCGAGGTCATCGCCAAAGGCAGATCAGCAAGCGCCTCGAACACTTTGAAATCGGTAGCAAAAAGCGTATCGGCATCGGCGTCGACCAGCGGCAGGTCATGGTGGCTGTCCGCCGTGGCGCGGCCATGGCCCGGCATGTGTTTGACGATGGGCAGCACGCCCCCCGCCAAGAGCCCCTCGGCCGTGGTGCGGGCATGGGCGATGACCGTGGCGGCATCGCTGCCAAAGCAACGGTTGCGCAGGAAAGGATGCGTGTCGGCCCCCGCGATATCGGCGGTGGGGGCGCAATTGGCGTCAATCCCCACGGCGCGCAGCTCTTCGGCGATCAGCCGGGCGCGGATCCACAGGCTGCGGGCGGCATGCGGCCCGGCCGCGGCGACCTGATCCAGCGGCGGCAGATAGTCGCGCCAATGCGGGGCGCGCAGGCGCTGCACCCGCCCCCCCTCCTGATCGACGAGGATCGGGCAGTCACGGCCCACCGCCGCACGCAGATCAGAGGTCAGCCGGGTCAGCTGCGCCGGATCTTCGACATTGCGGGCGAAGAGGATGAAACCCCAAGGGTCAGCTGCACGGAAAAACGCCGCCTCATCGGGGCCGAGCGTGGGGCCTGCCAGCCCGAGGATGGTTGCCGATCCGGTCATAGCTGCTCCGCGGTCCTGAGATGGAATAAACGTGATTTCAACGGGACAGGGCGTGGCCCTGCGTTACTTGCGGGCCGTGGCGGGAATGCAGTTCTGCCCCTCGGCCACCAATGCCGCACAGAAACGACGGCTGTCGCTCAGATCTTCAAACCCTTCGACGCGCAGCCGGAAGAAGGTGCGCCCGCCCGAGACCGCCTCTTCCACCACCCGGCGTTTGCCCGCCATCAGCGCGTCGAAACGCTCCACGACGCGGTCCCATTCGCGATGCGCCGCCTCGGTGTCGTCAAAGGCGCCGAGCTGTACCAGCCTGGTGCCCGCGGGCACATCGGCCGGCGAGAGATCCACCGCCGGGGCCGGGGCCAAAGCGGCAGTGACCGCATCAACGGCGGCCTGCGCCATCAAATCACCTTCGGGTTTCGGCAAGGGGCGCGGCGAAACGCTGACGCCCGGCACATCGGCGGCAATGATCGGCGTAGAGGCCGCCTCATCAGATCCGGTCTCCTCCACCACGGGCGCTTCGGCGGCGCCCGGAGTTCCGACGGCGGCAATCTCCGGCGCGGTGGCCGTGGCGCCGGGGCCCGCCTCAGCCTCGGCGGGGTTCTCGACCGTGGGGTCAAACCGCTCATCCACAACCGCGGGCGCGGCGGGTTTTGCGGCCATCTCGGCGGCGCGGGCCAAGGCCTCGGCGCGCGCCTTTTCGGCGGCGGCCAGTTGCGCCTTGCGCACATTGTCCGGCACCGGCAGCTCGCCCGGCACCTGCGACACCGTCTCGCGCGTGGAACTGTCGCGGCTCGGCACGCTGTCGGGGGCGGTGATCGCCCCCACCCCGGCCATCGGCATGTCTTCGTCGGTCAGCTCATCGGCGCGCGGGGCCAGCATCACCTGATCGGGCGCGGGCGCCGCCACACCCTCGGCCGCCACCGCATTCACCGACAGGCCGACATGCCGCGCCAGATCGCCGCCCGGATCCTCGGGCGCCATCCGCCCCGGACCTTCGAGCGCGCGGATCACCGGCACGCCGTTCACATCGCGCACCGCGAGTTTATAGCCCCAGACCGCCAGCCCGAGGATCAACGCCACCGAGGTGGCCGCCCCCGCATAGGTCACCCATTTCGAGGCCACCGCCACGCGCGGCGGGCCCGCATCGACGTCATCGCCCGGCACATCATAGGCGGGGTACTGCGCATGGCCAGATGGGCCACGCCGCGTTTCCGCGCCATAGCCATCGTCTCCGTTTTCACGGGGATTGAAGCCTGCCATGCCTGCCTCGCCGCCGGGGTACCGACTTTGCCTTGCACCGGGAGTTCCCGGCCTGTTTCCTGCCTGCCCGTCGCGTGTCCGGGGCGCTGCCCGTTACGCCTTGATCAGCGCATTTCTTCCGCGGGGGTGACACCTAGGATAGCAAGACCCGCCGAAATGACAACGCCCGCCGCCCGCGCAAGGCCGATTTTCGCCTGCGTCACCGCCGGATCCTCCTGAACGAAACGCAGGGAGGCATCGTCATTGCCGCGGTTCCAGAGCGCGTGCAGATCCGAGGCCAGCTCATAGAGGTAGAAGGCGATCCGGTGCGGCTCATGTCCGCGCGCAGCAATCTCGACCAGACGCGGCCATTCGGCGATTTTCTTCGCCAGCGCCAGCTCGGCCTCATGGGTGTTGCCGCTGAGATTGGCGCCCGCCAGCGTGGCATCATCGACAGCAATCCCCGCCTCAACCGCCTTGCGGATCACCGAGGAGACGCGCGCATGAGCGTATTGCACGTAGAAAACCGCGTTGTCTTTCGATTGCTCCAGCACTTTGTCAAAGTCGAAATCCAAAGGCGCGTCGTTCTTGCGGGTCAGCATGACGAAACGGGTGACATCCGCCCCCGCCTGCTCGACGACATCGCGGAGCGTGACAAAGGTGCCCGCGCGTTTCGACATCTTGAACGGCTCGCCGTTCTTGAAGAGTTTCACCAGCTGGATCAGTTTGATATCAAGCGGCACCCGGCCGTTCGAGAGCGCCGACACCGCCGCTTTCATCCGTTTGACATAGCCGCCATGGTCGGCGCCGAAAACGTCAATCAGCTGGTCAAAGCCGCGCTGCACCTTGTCAAAGTGATAGGCGATATCGGGGGCGAAATAGGTCCAGCTGCCATCCGACTTCTGCACCGGGCGATCCACGTCATCGCCATGCGCGGTCGAGCGGAACAGGGTCTGCTCGCGCTCTTCCCAATCCTCGGGCAGCTTTCCCTTCGGCGCTTCCAGCGTGCCGGTATAGATCAGATCCATGCCGCGCAGGGTCTCGATCGCGGCTTCGATCTTGCCGGTGCCGTAGAGGGCCTTTTCGCTGGAGAAAACGTCCATCTTGACGCCGAGCAGCGCCAGATCGTCGCGGATCATCTCCATCATCGCATGGGTGGCGAAGTCGCGCAGATCGGCCAGCCAGACGGATTCCGGCTGATCGATCAGGCTGGCGCCGTATTTTTCCTTCAGCGCCTCGCCCACCGGGATCAGGTAGTCGCCGGGATAGAGCCCTTCACGGATCTCCGGGCTCAGGCCATTCGCCTCGCGGTAGCGTTCATAGGCCGAGCGCGCCAGCACATCGACCTGCGCGCCGCCATCGTTGATGTAATATTCGCGGGTGACATCATAGCCCGCGAAGTCCAGCAGCGCCGCCAAAGCATCGCCAAAAACCGCGCCACGGGTATGGCCCACATGCATCGGCCCGGTCGGATTGGCCGAGACAAACTCGACATTGACCTTGGCCTTGCCGCCCAGCGTCGAGCGGCCAAAGTTGCGGCCCTGGTGCAGGGCGGCACGCGCCACCTCAGCCCAGACATCGGTCGCAAGCCGCAGGTTGAGAAAGCCCGGCCCCGCCACTTCCGCCAGCGCGATGCGCGGATCTTCGGTCAGCCGTGCGGCCAAAGCCTCGGCGATCACGCGGGGCGCGAGGCCTGCGGGCTTGGCCAGCACCATCGCGGCATTGGTGGCCATATCGCCATGCGCAGCGTCGCGCGGCGGCTCAACCGTCACATTGGCAAAATCAAGCCCGGCCGGCAGCACGCCCGCCGCAACCATCGCATCAAGCGCCGCGATCACACCGGCGCGGATATCGGCAAAAAGGTTCATCCGTCACATCCTCTTGTTGCCCATCTCCCTGCCAGAGCCGCGCCACGGCGTCAATGCTTGGCCCCCCGGGCGGCAGCGCTTGTGACAGCGCCAGAGGCCCTTCCCACTCCCCCCTTCCCTCCGACGCCGCGCCGGGGCACTCTGCCCGGCATGAGCGAGACAGACCCTTTCCCGCGCTTCGGCGCCCCCGGCGAATATGACCATCCGGGCGAAAGCCTGCCCGGCGGCTTCACCGCCGCCTGCGCCGCGCTGGCGCAGAGCGAGGCGCCCTTTGTCAACGCCCCGCCGCTTGATGCGGAGCTTGATCTGGCGGCCCGCGCGGCAGCCCCGCTTGTGGCCCCCGCTGGCCCGCCGGAACCGGCGGATTTCTCGGATTTCGCGGCCCGCGCCCGCAACCTCGCGCGCGAGATGGCCGCCGAAAACCCCGACGCCCGCCAGCTGCACCACGATCTGGCCTGCTGCATCATGCGCCTGCGCCGTCGCGCGCCCGACCCCGCCGCCTATCCGCTGTTTCACCGGATCTGGCGCGACGAGGGCGCCAGGCTGTCGCAGGAGCTGCCGATCCGCTGGCAAGTCTCGTCCGCGCAGGTCTTTGCCGATCATGGCACGGGGGTGGAGGAGCGTATGCTCGGGGCGGAAATCGCCCTCCTCTTCGGGCTGGTGAAACTGCACGAGAGCGAACGGCGCTTCTCCGGCCTGCCCGCCTGGCAGATCCACCCCGCCGCGAAACCGCATCCCGGCCCCCTGCCCCTCGGCCTCAGCGCCTTTGCGATTGAAGGCGGCGACCTTGCGCGCAACCTTCTGGCGCGGATCTGGCGGCGGGCCGAGGCGGCCGAACCCTCGCCGGTCGCAGCGCTCGCGCGTCAGCTTTTGCGCAGCCTTGAGGCCTCGGACCGGACGGTTTTCCGGCGTCTGGCCAGGATGCGGCAGGGCAAATCCGGCAAAGCGCCCGGCAAATAGCGGCAAATCAGGCGCAAACACGCGCCGCAATTGACCTTTGCCCGCTTTTGGAGTAGGGGACGGGGGGTCGCAAAATGCGGCCTTTTGCCCTGGGGCGCCCGATACCCTGCGTCCCTTCACTCCATGCGGTCCGATACCGCATCCAAGGACGCTGATGATCAAGTTCTCCGACCTGAAACTGGACCCCAAGGTCCTGACCGCCATCGCCGAAGCCGGCTATGAAACGCCGACCCCGATCCAGGCGGGCGCGATCCCCCCGGCGCTGGAAGGCAAAGACGTTCTGGGCATCGCCCAGACCGGCACCGGCAAGACCGCCAGCTTTACCCTGCCGATGATCACCATGTTGTCGAAGGGGCGCGCCCGCGCCCGCATGCCGCGCAGCCTCGTGCTGGCGCCGACGCGCGAACTGGCCGCGCAGGTGGCCGAAAACTTTGACACCTATGCCAAGAACACCCGTCTGACCAAGGCGCTCTTGATCGGTGGCGTGTCTTTCGCCGAACAGGACAAGCTGATCGACCGCGGCGTTGACGTGCTGATTGCCACCCCGGGCCGCCTGCTGGACCATTTCGAGCGTGGCAAGCTTCTCTTGACCGGCGTGCAGATCATGGTGGTGGATGAGGCCGACCGGATGCTCGACATGGGCTTCATCCCGGATATCGAGCGCATCTTCCAGCTGACCCCCTTCACCCGGCAGACTTTGTTCTTTTCGGCCACGATGGCGCCCGAGATCGAGCGGATCACCAACACCTTCCTGCATGCACCGGTGCGGATCGAAGTGGCGCGTCAAGCGACCACCTCGGAAACCATCACCCAGCGTCTGGTGTCGATCACCCCGACCCGCCGCGATCAGGCCGCCAAGCAAAAACGCGAATTGCTGCGCGCGATCATCGCTTCGGAGGCCGCGGCCTGCACCAATGCGATCATCTTCTGCAACCGCAAGACGGAAGTGGATATCGTGGCGAAGTCGCTGAAGGCACACGGCCTTGATGCCGCGCCGATCCATGGCGATCTGGAGCAGAGCCAGCGGATGCGCACGCTCGACGGTTTCCGCGAGGGCACCCTGCGCTTCCTCGTCGCCTCTGACGTGGCCGCGCGCGGCCTCGACATTCCGGCGGTGAGCCATGTGTTCAACTTCGACGTGCCGAGCCATGCCGAAGATTATGTGCACCGCATTGGCCGCACCGGCCGCGCCGGTCGTCTGGGCACCGCCTATACGATCGCCACGCCCGCCGATGACAAATACCTCGCCGCGATTGAGGCTTTGGTGAAACAGCCGATCCCGCGGGTTGAGATGCCCGAAGGGTTTGAGCTGTCCGAAGCCGCCCTGCGTCCCGCGCCCGAGCGTCGGGAAGAGCGTGGCGGCGAACGCGGTGGCGAGAAATCCTCCTCCTCGCGCAGCCGCTCGCGCTCGCGTGGCCGGGATCGGGACCGCGAACGCGGTGAGCGTCCGGCCTCGGAGCTGAAAATCCTCGACGGTGGCACCGCCGCCATGGCCCCGGTGGCCGTGGAAGCCGCCGCCCCGCGCGAAGAGACCAAACGGGCGGAGCCGGTGGCCGAAGTGCGTGTGGAGCAGCCCCGTGCGGAAACCCCGCGTTCGGAACAGCCGCGCGCCGAAACCTCGCGTGCCGACAGCTATCGCGGCGACAGCAACCGTTCGGAAAGCACCCGTTCGGACAGCAACCGTTCGGACAATGGCCGTTCGGAGCAACCGCGCCGCAGCGAAGAGCGCCGTGAGCCGCGCCGGGATGATCGTCGGGACGACCGCCGCGAGCGAGATGGCCGTGGCAATGGCGCGCCGGTGATCGGCATGGGCGACCATGTGCCGGACTTCATCCTGCGCAGCTTCCGCACCTTGGCGGTTTCCCGCGACGAGAGCGAAACCGAGACCGACAGCGCCGAAGCCTGAGGCAAAGCACCGGCGGCGCATCGCGCGCCACCGGACCTGCCTGCCCTCTTCAGCAGCTGTGACACATGAAAAAGCCCCGGACCGCTCTGCGATCCGGGGCTTTTTCGTGCAACTGTCTGCGGCCCGGGGGCCGCTGACTTATTCCGCGGCCAGACGGCTGATCACCACGGACACTTCCGGCTTCTTGCCGATCTCTTCCATCGAGACCTGACGCACGATCCGGCGGATCGCCTCGTCCAGCTTCTGATCCGAGGCGACCAGCTTGTTGTTGGCGCGCTCAAGGAACTCGGCCAGCTCATCCTCGATCTGATCACCCAGGCTCGACCCCGAGCGGCCCTTGTCGGCCAGACCCATCGTCTCGACCCAGGCGTCGCCCAAGGGCACGTCATCCTCGTCGATGATCACCGTCACCAGCACATGGCCGTTCAGCCCCATGCGGATCCGGTCGCGCACGACACCGTCCAGCGCGCCGATCAGCACGGTGCCGTCCAGATAGGTGCGGCCGGTCTCGATATATTCCACCACCTGCGGGCGCGATGTGGTCAGATCCATCATCATGCCGTTGGTGACCACATCCGAGGCAATCCCCTTGGCCATGGCAATCTTGGCATGTTCGCGCAGATGGCGATGCTCGCCATGCATCGGGATCAGGATCTCGGGCGCCAGCAGATCATGCACCGCTTCCAGATCCGGGCGGTTGGCATGGCCCGAAGTGTGATAGAGGCCACCGCGGTCATCCACCACTTCCACGCCCATTTCAGAGAAGGCGTTCATGATGCGGATCACGCCGCGCTCATTGCCCGGAATGGTCTTCGACGAGAAGAGGAAGGTGTCGCCATCCTTCATCGAGAGGCCCAGATATTTGCCGCGGCTCAGCTGCGCCGAGGCCGCCCGCCGCTCGCCCTGGCTGCCGGTCACGATCAGCATCAGGTTTTCGCGCGGGATATGCACCGCCTCTTCCGGCGTCACAATCGGCGGGAAATCGGTCAGCACACCGCTTTCCACCGCGGCCGAGAGCATCTTTTTCATCGCCCGGCCCAACATGCAGATCGAGCGGCCCGAGGCCTGCGCGGCCTCGGCCAGGGTCTTCAGCCGGGCGACGTTGGAGGCGAAGGTCGTCGCCACCACCATGCCGGTCTGTGCCGCGATGAACTCGCCCAATGGGACCGCGAGGGTCGCCTCCGACCGGCCCGGGTTCGGGTTGAAGATGTTGGTGGAATCGCAGGTCATCACCCGCACGCCCTCTTTGGCAATCTCGTGCCAGAGCAGCGGATCAAAGGCCTCGCCCACGATCGGATTGCCGTCGAGCTTGAAATCGCCCGTGTGCACGATGCGGCCCGCCGGTGTGTCGATCACCAAAGCCGAGCTTTCCGGGATCGAATGGCTGACCGGCACGAATTGCACCTTGAACGGCCCCACGTTCACGGTATCGGGGCGCGGAGCGACGATGTGCAGAATGTCGGTGGCAATGCCCGCCTCATCCAGCTTCATTTCGGCGATGCGGCCGGTGAAACGACGGGCGTAGACCGGGGCCTTCAGCCGGGGCCAGAGATGCGCGAGGGCGCCGATATGGTCCTCATGCGCGTGGGTGATGAAGATCGCCTCCAGCCTATGCGCATTGGCCTCGAGCCAGGCGGTATCGGGCAGGATCAGATCCACGCCGGGCGAGCTGTCCATATCCGGGAAGGTCACGCCCAGATCCACCAGGATCAGCCGCTCCTTGCCTTCGGGGCCGTAGCCATAGACATAAGCGTTCATCCCGATTTCGCCGGCGCCGCCGAGGGGAAGGTAGATCAGCCGGTCTTTCGTCATGCCGCGTGCCTCTTCATGTTATGGTCGTGAATGAGCACCAGCCCATGCATCGTCAGATCATCCTCGACCGAGGCGAACAGATCAAACCCCTGGTCGAACAGCGCCGCAAGGCCGCCGGTGGCGATCACTTTCATCGGGCGCTCTCTCTCGTTCCTTATCTGCCGGACGATACCTTCCACAAGCCCGATATAGCCCCAATAGATGCCCGATTGGATACAGGCGACGGTGTTGGTGCCAATGGTAGCTTGCGGTTTGGTAATATCCACATGCGGCAGCGCTGCGGCGGCCATATGCAGTGCCTCAAGGCTGAGGTTGACGCCGGGGGCGATCACGCCGCCGATATAGGCGCCATCCGGAGCCACCACGTCAAAGGTGGTGGCGGTGCCGAAATCCACCACGATCAGATCGCCGCCGTGACGGTCAAACCCCGCCACCGTGTTCACCAGCCGGTCGGGGCCAACGGTCGTGCCCTGATCGACGCGCGGGGCGACGGGCAGATCGCAATCGGGTTTGCCCACCACCAGCGGGCGGCAGTCGTAATAGCGGTTGCAGAGCACCCGCAGATTGAACACCACCCGGGGCACGGTCGAGGAGATGATCGCATCCGAGATCACCGCCTCGATCTTGTTCAGCATCATCAGCGAGGAGAGCCAGACAAAATACTCATCCGCCGTCCGGCGATGGTCGGTCGCAATCCGCCAAGTGGCGCGGAAGGCGCTCCCGTCCCAGATCGAAAACACGGTATTGGTATTGCCACAATCGATGCAGAGCAGCATGCGCGCCCCTTTCAGAAAAACACATCCGCCGCCGAAATCGCGATGCGCCCTTTCGGTGTCACAAGAACCAGCGCGCCCTGATCGTCGATGGTCTCAAAGATACCCTCATGGCTCTCGCGCACCGTGCGGGCGGTGATCTGCGTGCCAAGCCGCGCCGCGCGGGCCAGCCAGGCATTGCGGATCGGCGCGAAACCATAGGTCTCATATTGCGCCTGAAAGCGCTGAAATTCGGTGGCGAGGAAAGGCAGGAATTCCTCGGGGCTGAGCTGCACCCCGGTTTCGCCCTTGAGCGAAACGGGGGCCATGGCCCCGGTCTCGAGCTGTCCCGGGTCGGGCGCCTCGGCCAGATTGACACCAATGCCGATGATCAGCGGCGCGGGGGCCGGACCGCCCGCGCTTTCCAGCAAGATGCCCGCGATCTTGCCGCCGTTCAGCAGCACGTCATTCGGCCATTTGATGCTGAGACGGGTGGCGGGCGGGCAGACGCGGGCCAAAGCCGCATCCAGCGCCAAAGCCGCGACAAAGGAAAAAAGCGCGCCTGCCGCCGGCCCGCCCTGCGGGTAAAGCACGAGCGAGGCCGCGAAATTCCCCTCGGGGTTGGCCCAGGCGCGGCCACGGCGCCCGCGGGCGGCGGTCTGCTTGCGGGCCAGGACCCAGGTCGGCATGGAGAGGCCCGGCGCAAGCCGGGCCGCTTCGGAATTGGTGCTGTCCACCTCGGCCAGGATGTGGCGCGCCACGCCTGCGGGCCAGGGGATCAGATCCCCTGCCCCGGATGTGCCGCCCTCAGCGGACAAGCGCCTGTGCCGCGACAGAGGCCGCGCCTTCGACGCCAAAGGTGTTCACGATCCCCGCGAGCATCACCACCGCCGCGCCGACCAGCATGATGTTCTGCACCATGTTCGCGCGCAGCGTCAGCGGCGCGCCTTCGGTGCCGAAATACATGACATAGACGATGCGCAGATAGTAATAGGCGCCGATCACCGAGGCGATCACCCCCAGCACCACCAGCCAGGTCATGCCCGCCTGCAGCGCCGCCGCCAGCACGCCCAGCTTGGCGAAGAAGCCGAGCATCGGCGGCACACCGGCGAGGCTGAACATCAGCATCAGCATCGCCAGCGCCTTGACCGGCTCGCGCTTGGCCAATTGGCCGAGGCTGGCGATGTCGGTCACCGGCTGACCATCGCGCTCCATCGACAGGATGAAGGCAAAGGCGCCGACGTTCATCGTGACGTAGATCGCCATATAGAGCAGCATCGACTTGACGCCCGCTTCGGTGCCCGAGGCCAGACCCAGCAGGGCAAAGCCCATATGCGCGATCGAGGAATAGGCCATCAGGCGTTTGATGTTGGTCTGGCCGATGGCGGCAAAGGCACCGAGGAACATCGAGGCCACGGCGAGAACGCCGACGATCTGCCCCCATTGCCCCGGCACGGCGCCGAAAGCGTCATGCATCACCCGCGCGAGCAGCGCCATCGCGGCAACTTTCGGCGCGGTGGCGAAGAAGGCGGTGACCGGGGTCGGCGCGCCCTCATAGACGTCGGGCGTCCACATGTGGAACGGCACGGCCGAAACTTTGAACGACAGACCGATCAGGATGAACACCAGACCAAAGAGCACGCCGGTCTGGATCTCGCCGCCCTGCAGCGTCGACATGATGCCCGCGAAACCGGTGGTGCCCGAGAAGCCGTAAACCAGCGACGCGCCGTAAAGCAGGATCCCCGAAGAGAGCGAGCCCAGCACGAAATATTTCAGACCGGCTTCGGTCGATTTCGCGCTGTCGCGGCGGATGGCGGCGACAACATAGAGCGAGAGCGACTGCAGCTCGAGCCCCATGTAGAGCGACATGAGATCGCCCGCCGAGACCATGATCATCATCCCGATCACCGCCAGGGTGACGATCACCGGATATTCAAAGCGCAGAAGGTCACGCCGCGCCATGTATTCGGCGCTCATCGCCAGCACGGCCGCGGCCGAGAGCAGGATGGTTACCTTGCCAAAGCGCGCGAAGGCGTCATCGACGAACAGCCCCCCGAAGGCCGGGCGGCTGCCCTGCCCCCCGAGGCCGATCCAGGCCGCCATCACCACGAAGACGGCGACGGTGGTCCAGAGCACGGAGCCCGCCACTTTGTCCTTGCCCGTGTAGACCGCAACCAGGAGGGCCCCCAGCGCATAGACTGCCAGCAGGAACTCGGGCAAGGCGGTGGAGAAATCAGCGGAAGTCATCAGGTTTCTCCCTTAGTGGCCGGCCACGGCGGCAACAGCGTCCGCGGGCAGGCTTGCATGATAGTCAGCGACGAGCTGGGTGACCGAGGGGCCGATGATATCGGTCACCAGGCTCGGGTAGATGCCCAAGAGCAGGGTCATCACCACCAGCGGTGCAAAGATCGCCCGCTCGCGGGTGGTCATGTCGGTGATGGTCTTCAGGCTTTCCTTGATCAGATCGCCCATCACCACCCGGCGGTAGAGCCAGAGCGCATAGGCCGCCGAGAAGATCACGCCGGTGGTGGCCACGGCCGCCACCCAGGTGTTGACCTGGAAGATCCCCATCAGCGTCAGGAATTCACCGACAAAGCCCGAGGTGCCCGGCAGGCCGACGTTCGCCATGGTGAAGAACATGAACAAGAGCGCATAGACCGGCATCCGGTTCACCAGACCGCCATAGGCGTCAATCTCGCGGGTGTGCATGCGGTCGTAGATCACGCCAACGGCCAGGAAGAGCGCGCCGGAGATGAAGCCGTGCGACAGCATCTGGAAGATCGCGCCGTCAATGCCCTGCTGGTTCACCGCAAAGATCCCCATGGTCACATAGCCCATGTGGGCGACCGAGGAATAGGCGATCAGCTTTTTCATATCCGACTGCGCCAGCGCCACCAGCGAGGTGTAGACGATGGCAATCGCCGACATCCACAGCACGAGCGAGGACATCACGTCGGACCCCACCGGGAACATCGGCAGCGAGAAGCGCAGGAAGCCATAGCCCCCCATCTTCAGCAGCACCGCAGCCAGCAGGACCGAGCCCGCCGTCGGCGCCTGAACGTGGGCGTCGGGCAGCCAGGTGTGCACCGGCCACATCGGCATCTTCACCGCGAAAGAGGCGAAGAAGGCGAGGAAGAGCATCGTCTGCACGCCGCCGACCACGCTGAAGCCCAGCACCTTGATGGTTTCATGCGCGAATTCATGCCCCATCAGCGCGACCATGTCGGTCGTGCCCGCATCAAGATACATGTAGATCATCGCCACCAGCATCAGCACCGAGCCGAGGAAGGTGTAGAGGAAGAATTTGAACGCCGCATAGATCCGGTCTTTGCCGCCCCAGATGCCGATGATCAGGAACATCGGGATCAGACCGGCCTCAAAGAACAGATAGAAGAGCACCAGATCCAGCGCGACGAACACGCCGAGCATCAGCCCCTCAAGGACGAGGAAGGCGATCATATATTCCTTGACCCGCGTCTCGACGCCCCAGCAGGCGGCGATGGTCAGCGGCATCATGAAGGTGGTCAGCATGACGAAGAGCACCGAGATGCCGTCGACCCCGACTTTGTAATGCAGGCCCATGATCCAGGCGTGATCCTCGACGAACTGGAAGCCGGTGTTGGCCGGTTCAAAGCCGAAGAGGACAAAGAGCGAGACGAGGAAGGTGGCCGTGGTGGCGATCAGCGCAAGCCATTTGGCGTTGCGTTGGGCCGCCGCATCATTCCCCCGCAGGAACAGCGCGAGGATCGCGGCGGCCACCAGCGGCAGGAAGGTGATGATGGAGAGCAGGTTTTGCATCAGTTCGACCCTCCGAGCGTCACCCAGAGCATCAGAAGTGCCATCCCCGCCACCATCGCGAAGGCGTAGTGGAACAGATAACCCGACTGGAAGCGACCGGCGAGGCGGGTGACCCAGGGGATCAGACCCATCGCGATGCCATTGATGGTGCCGTCAATCACCGCGCCATCCCCCCGTTTCCACAGGAAAGCCCCGAGAGCTTTGGCCGGACGCACGAAGAGGAAGTCGTAGATCTCATCGAAGTACCATTTGTTCAGGAGGAACTGGTAAAGCGCGGGCTGCGCTTCGGCCAGTTGGCGCGGGGTGGCCGGGCTGCGGATGTAGAAGATCCAGGCCGCGATCAGACCGCCGAGCATGGCGATAAAGGGCGAAACCTTGACCCAGGCCGGGCTTTCATGCGCGGCTTCCAGCACATGGTTGTCGGCGCCGATATAGATGGCACCCTGCGGTGCCGCCCCGGCTTCGGCATGCGTGGCCGCAGCATGGGCCTCGGTCGCGGCCGCTTCGGTCGCAACGGTCGCACTGGCCCCTTCGGTGGCGGCCGCAGCGTGACCGGCTTCGGGAGCAGCGCCTTCGGCCGTGGCTTCGGCGTGATGCGGCATGCCGAAGAATTCGGACATTTTCGCATGATCGCCAAAGAAGCTGTTGTACCAGACCATCCCGGAGAAGACCGCACCAAGCGCCAGCACGCCCAGCGGCACCAGCATGACCATCGGGCTTTCATGCGCGTGATCATGCGCATGATGATCGCCGCGCGGTTTGCCGAAGAAGGTCATGAACATCAGCCGCCACGAGTAGAAGGAGGTGAAGGCCGCAGCGATGACCAGCATCCAGAAGGCATACATGTTGCCGCCGCCAAAGGCGCTCTCGATGATCGCGTCCTTCGACAGGAAGCCGGCAAAGCCGATATGGGTCAGCGGGATGCCCACGCCGGTGATCGCCAACGTGCCGATCAGCATCGCGTAATAGGTCACCGGGATCTTTTTGCGCAGACCGCCGTAGTTCCGCATGTCCTGCTCATGGTGCATCGCATGGATGACCGAACCGGCGCCGAGGAACAGCATCGCCTTGAAGAAAGCGTGGGTCAGCAGGTGGAACATGGCCGCGCCATAAACGCCCGAGCCCGCGGCCACGAACATATAGCCCAGCTGCGAACAGGTCGAATAGGCGATCACGCGCTTGATGTCGTTCTGCACGAGACCGACGGTGGCCGCGAAAAAGGCGGTGGTGGCACCGAGATAGACGATGAAGGCCTTGGCTTCCGGCGCATATTCAAACAGCGGCGACATCCGGCAGACGAGGAAGACGCCCGCGGTCACCATGGTTGCGGCGTGGATCAGCGCCGACACCGGGGTCGGGCCTTCCATCGCATCCGGCAGCCAGGTGTGCAGGATCAGCTGCGCCGATTTCCCCATCGCGCCGATGAACAGCAGCACACCGATCAGATTGGCGGCGTTCCACTCGGTCCACAGGAAATGCAGCTGCGTTTCGGCCAGCTTCGGCGCGGCGCCAAAGACCACATCCATGTCGATCGAGCCGGTCAGATAGAAGAGCGCGAAGATCCCCAGCGCAAAGCCGAAGTCGCCCACACGGTTGACCACAAAGGCCTTGATCGCCGCGGCATTGGCCGAGGGTTTCTTGTAGTAGAAACCGATGAGCAGATAGGAGGCAACGCCCACCCCTTCCCAGCCAAAGAACATCTGCACGAGGTTATCGGCGGTGACCAGCATCAGCATGGCGAAGGTGAAGAACGACAGATAGGCGAAGAAGCGCGCCTTGTAATGCTCGTGGTGGCCCCAGGCGTCGTCATGCGCCATGTAACCCCAGGAATAGAGGTGCACGAGCGAGGAGACGGTGGTGACCACGATCAGCATGATCGCCGTCAGACGGTCGACGCGGATGCCCCAGGAGGTGTCGAGCGCGCCCGATTGCACCCAGTCGAGCAGGTGAATGTGCTGCGTCGTGCCATCAAAGGTCAGGAAGACGATCCAGCTCAGCAGACAGGCGAGGAACAACAGCCCGGTGGTGACCACCTGCGCGCCTTTTTCCCCGATCACCCGCCAGCCGAAGCCACCGATGAGCGCCCCCAGAAGCGGGGCAAAAAGAATGATCTGCTCCATTTGCCCTTACCCTTTCATCACGTTGACGTCTTCGACGTCGATGGTGCCGCGGTTGCGGAAGAAGACCACCAGAATGGCAAGGCCAATCGCGGCCTCAGCCGCTGCGACGGTCAGGATGAACATGGTGAACACCTGCCCCGCCAGATCGCCGAGCGACGCCGAAAACGCCACCATGTTGATGTTCACCGCCAGCAGCATCAGCTCAATCGACATCAGGATGACGATGACGTTCTTGCGGTTCACGAAAATGCCGAAGATGCCGATGACGAACAATGCCGCCGCCACGCCCAGGTAATGTGTCAATCCGATCATTTGGTCCCTCCGGGCGCCCGCCCGATGTCTTTATATTGTGCGGCCCCCGAAGGGACCGCCGCCCTGGCGGCCTTAGAGCCCCTGCCCCGGTTTCACGTCTTTCAGTTCCATCTGTTTCGCCGGGTCGCGGTACATCTGGCTCAGAACATTCTGACGCTTGACGTCCTTGCGGTGGCGCAGGGTCAGAAGGATGGCCCCGATCATCGCGACCAGCAGCACCAGACCCGCGGTCTGGAACAGGAAGAGATATTTGTCATAGAGCAGCAGCCCCAGCGCTTCGGTGTTGCTCACCCCGTCCTGCATCGGTGCCACGCGCAGGTTCATCGCCAGTTCCGACGTTTTCCACACGCCAAAGGCCATGCCCAGCATCAGCAGCATGATCACGCCCATCAACAGACCCAGCGGCATGAAGCGCGCCAATTCGCCCTTCAGCTCGGCAAAGTCGATGTCGAGCATCATCACCACAAAGAGGAAGAGCACCGCCACCGCGCCGACATAGACGATGATCAGCAGCATGGCGACGAATTCCGCCCCCATCAGCACAAAGAGCCCCGAGGCCGAGAGGAAGGCCAGGATCAGCCAGAGAACCGAATGGACCGGGTTTTTCGAGACCACGACCATGAAGCCCGATACCACCACCGAGATGGCGAAGAGATAGAAGGCGAATGCAAACACCGTCATGCGGTCTCTCCCGATTTGTCGGCCTGTTCTGCGAACACGCCTTGCGCGATTTCCAGCGCCTTGGTCATGGCGGGAACCCCGCCGAACATACTCATCTGAAAGATCACTTCCGCGATCTCGCGTTCGGTCGCCCCGGCGGCCATCGCATTGCGAATGGTCAGCCGCAGCTGGGCATCGGCCTGCGCCCCCAGCACGACCAGCGCCGCGATGGTGACCAGAAGGCGTGTGCGCGCATCCAGCCCCTCGCGGTTGAAGGTCTTGCCAAAGAACATCTCCAGCATGTCTTTCGACATGGTGGGGAAGAGCTTTTCAAAGGCGGCCGGATTGAAGGTTTCCAGCGCCGGATTGAAAGCACGGGCCATTTCGGCCCCCTGCTCCATCATCGACTTAAAGAGTTTCTGGAATTCTTCATTCATCTGTAGGGGGCATCCATCTCAAGGTTGCGCGCGATCTCACCCTCCCAGCGGTCGCCGTTCGACAGGAGTTTTTCCTTGTCATAGAACAGCTCTTCGCGGGTTTCGGCGGCGAATTCAAAATTCGGCCCTTCGACGATGGCATCCACCGGGCAGGCTTCCTGGCAGAAACCGCAGTAGATGCATTTCGTCATGTCGATGTCATAGCGCGTGGTGCGGCGGCTGCCGTCTTCGCGGGGTTCCGCGTCGATGGTGATCGCCTGTGCGGGGCAGATCGCCTCGCACAATTTGCACGCGATGCAGCGCTCTTCACCGCTGGGATAGCGGCGCAACGCATGCTCGCCCCGGAAACGCGGGGACAGCGGCCCCTTTTCATGCGGGTAGTTCAGCGTCGCCTTCGGGGCGAGGAAGTATTTCATCCCAAGGCCAAAGCCCTTGATGAAATCCAGCATGAAGAAATATTTCGCCGCGCGGGAATAGTCGAGTGCCATGCGCTTAGCCCCCCATGGTCCAGCGGGCCCAGAAGCCGCCGAGGATTTCAAATTTCGCGAGGAATGCCACGATCACCACCCAGCCGAGCGAGAGCGGCAGGAACACCTTCCAGCCAATCCGCATCAGCTGGTCATAGCGGTAGCGCGGGACGATGGCCTTCACCATGGCGAAGAGGAAGAAGAAGAAGACGAGCTTGACCACGAACCACAGGAACCCGTCGGGGATCCCCGGGATCGGCGAGAGCCAGCCGCCGAAGAACAGCAAGGTGATCAGCGCGCACATCAGCCAGATGGCGATGTATTCACCCGCCATGAACAGCAGGAACGGTGTCGAGGAATATTCCACCTGATAGCCGGCGACGAGTTCGGATTCCGCTTCCGGCAGGTCGAACGGCGGGCGGTTCGTCTCGGCCAGCGCCGAGATGAAGAACAGCACCACCATCGGCAAATGCGGCAGCCAGTACCAGTTGAACAGACCGTACGAACCCTTCTGCGCCATGACGATATCGCCAAAGTTCATCGAGCCGGTCGAGATGATGATGCCGACGATGATCAGACCCAGCGAGACTTCATAGGAGATCATCTGCGCCGCCGAGCGGAGCGAGCCGAGGAAGGGATATTTCGAGTTCGAGGCCCAGCCGCCCATGATCACGCCGTAAACCTCGAGCGAGGAGACGGCCATCACGAAGAGCACGGCGACGTTGATGTCCGAGAGCACCCAGCCATCGTTCATCGGGATCACCGCCCAGGAGACCATCGCCAGCACAAAGCTGGCCACCGGCGCCAGGAAGAACACGAATTTATCCGCGCCTGCCGGGACCACGATTTCCTTGACGACATATTTCAGCGCGTCGGCCACGGTTTGCAGCAAGCCCCAGGGGCCTACCACGTTCGGGCCCCGGCGCATCTGCACCGCCGCCCAGATCTTGCGGTCACCGTACACCAGGAACAAGAGCGAGATCATCACGAAGGCGATGACCCCGAGCCCCTGAACCGCGATCAGGAGAAAAGTGCCCAGAGGTGTGGATAGAAAGTCAGCCATTTGCCATTGTCCCTCAGACCGTCGGTATTCCCAGTTCAGCGCAATCGGCCACTGCCACTTCGGCATCGATGGTCCGCAGGCCGCGTGGCAAGGCGGGCGATATGGTGTAAACCGCATCCGCCCGCCAGACGCCACCTTGATGATCAACAGCCGTGCGCACGTGGCGCGCAAAGCCATAGCCGCGGATCAGCGCATATTGCGCCGCCGCACATTTCGCATAATCCGCCGCATCCTGCTCATTCCGCGCGCCCTTCATCGACACGTGGAAATTCACCAGATTGCCCTCCAGCAGCCGCGTCTCCACCCCTTGATAGATCGGGGTGAACGGCTTTTCGGGCGCGGTGGCCCCCGCCTCTGCACAGGCCGAGAGGGCGCCCGGAAGGGCGACCAGCAGGGCCAGGGCAAGAGGCGGGCGCCGGATCATTATTCGGCCGCCAGTGCGGTCGCGCCGCGTGCTTTCGCCCCGGCCGAGAGTTCGGCCATCAGCGTGCTCGCGCGGGCGATCGGGTTGGTCAGGTAGAAATCGGTCACCGCATTGCGGAAATCGGCCACGCCCGGATCGCGGAGCGCCAGCGGCACCCAGTCGTTTTCCGGCACGGTGTCGATCTTGGCCAGATGCGGCACCGCCGCGACCAGCGCCCGACGCAGCGCGGCAAGGCTGTCCCAGGGCTGAACGGCACCCAGTTCCGCCGACAGCGCGCGCAGGATCGCCCAGTTTTCTTTCGCCTCGCCCGGCGCGAAACCGGCGCGGAACGCCAGCTGCGGGCGGCCTTCGGTGTTCACGAAGAGGCCGTTTTCTTCCGTATAGGCGGCCGCCGGCAGGATGATATCGGCGCGGTTGGCCCCGCGGTCGCCGTGCGAGCCCTGGTAGATCACGAAGGGGCCGCCTTCAGCCGCCGGGGTGATCTCGACCTCATCGGCGCCGAGGTTGTAGATCACCTCAACCCCTTGCGTCGCCGCGATCAGACCGCCTTCGGTCACAGCGCCCACATCCATCGCGCCCACGCGGGCGGCGGCGGTGTGCAGCACCAGAAGTTTCGAGCCGGTGGTCTGCGCGAGGTTCATCGCATGCGCCAGCACCGCTTCGCCATCGGCTTCGCGCAGCGCGCCCTGCCCGATGATGATGATCGAGGCTTCGTCCTGCACCTTGCCAAAGGCCATATTTTCCAGATTGACCAGTGCGGCGCGGTCGGTGCCGACGTGATCATAATCATAGGTCAGATCAGCCGCCTGACCGATCAGCCCGACATGCGCGCCCGCGGCCCAGGCCTTGCGGATCCGCGCGTTCAGCACCGGCGATTCAAGACGCGGGTTGGTCCCGATCAACAGGATATGCTTGGCGCTGTCGATGTCTTCGATCTTCGCGGTCCCGGCATAGGCCGAGCGGTTGCCGATCGGCAGACGCGCGCCATCGGTGCGGCATTCCACCGTGCCACCCAGACCCTCAACCAGATTTTTCAGCGCGAAAACCGCCTCAACCGGGGCGAGATCGCCCACGAGGCCCAGCACTTTCTTGCCCTTCAGCGCGGCGCTTGCGGCAGCCAGAGCCTCGCCCCAGCCCGCTTTGCGCAGGCGGCCATTTTCGCGGATATAGGGCGTGTCGAGACGCTGGCGGCGCAGACCGTCCCAGACAAAACGGGTTTTGTCCGAGATCCACTCTTCGTTCACGCCATCATGGTTGCGCGGCAGAATGCGCATCACTTCGCGGCCCTTGGTGTCCACACGGATGTTCGCCCCAAGCGCATCCATCACGTCGATGGTTTCGGTCTTGGTCAGCTCCCACGGACGGGCGGTGAAAGCATAGGGTTTCGAGGTCAGCGCGCCCACCGGGCAGAGATCGATGATGTTGCCCTGCAGGTTGCTGTCGAGCGTCCCGCCAAGATACGAGGTGATTTCCGCATCTTCGCCGCGCCCGGTCTGGCCCATCTGGGTGATCCCGGCAACTTCCGAGGTGAAGCGCACGCAGCGGGTGCACGAGATGCAGCGGGTCATCGAGGTTTCGACCAGCGGCCCCAGATCAAGGTCATCGCTGGCGCGTTTCGGCTCGCGGTAACGGCTGAAATCAACGCCATAGGCCATCGCCTGATCCTGCAGGTCGCATTCGCCACCCTGATCGCAGATCGGGCAATCGAGCGGGTGGTTGATGAGCAGAAACTCCATCACCCCTTCGCGGGCCTTTTTCACCATCGGCGAGTTGGTTTTCACCACCGAAGGCGCGCCATCCGGGCCGGGCCGCAGATCCTTGACCTGCATCGCGCAGGAAGCCGCCGGTTTCGGCGGGCCGCCCACCACTTCCACCAGACACATCCGGCAGTTACCGGCGATTGACAGGCGTTCGTGGTAGCAAAAACGCGGCACTTCGACCCCGGCCTGCTCACAGGCCTGGATCAGGGTGAGGTTGGGATCAACCTCGACTTCGATGCCGTCGATAAGGAGTTTGCGCAGGTTGCTCATGTTCTTACTCCGCCGCCATCGCGCCCATGCGCCCGGTGCGCTTGGCTTTGATACGGTCTTCAATCTCTTCGCGGAAATGCCGCACGAGGCCCTGGATCGGCCAGGCGGCCGCATCGCCGAGCGCACAGATGGTGTGACCTTCGACCTGTTTGGTCACCGCGAGCAGCATGTCGATCTCTTCGACTTCCGCGTCGCCGGTCACCAGACGTTTCATCACCCGCATCATCCAGCCGGTGCCTTCGCGGCAGGGCGTGCACTGGCCGCAGCTTTCGTGTTTGAAAAAGCTCGACAGACGCCAAATCGCTTTGATGATGTCGGTGTTCTGATCCATCACGATCATGCAGGCGGTCCCGAACGAGGATTTGTTTTCCCGCATCCAGTCGAAATCCATGATCGCATCTTCGCACATCGAGGCGGGCAGCACCGGGCAGGACGCGCCGCCGGGGATGACGGCTTTCAGGTTCTTCCAGCCGCCGCGCACACCGCCGCCATGCTTCTCGATCAGCTCTTTCATCGAGATCGACATCGATTCCTCGACGACGCAGGGGGTGTTGATATGGCCCGACATCCCAAAGAGTTTGACGCCCACGTTGTTCGGACGGCCAAAGCCCGCGAACCATTCCGGCCCCCGGCGCAGGATCGTCGGGACAACGGCGATGCTCTCCACGTTGTTCACCGTGGTCGGGCAGCCGTAAAGGCCCGAGCCTGCCGGGAACGGCGGTTTCATCCGCGGCATGCCCTTCTTGCCCTCAAGGCTTTCCAGCAGCGCGGTTTCTTCGCCGCAGATATAGGCCCCTGCCCCGTGGTGCAGGTAAATGTCGAAATCATAGCCGGATTTCGAGGCGTTGCGGCCGATCAGACCCGCATCATAGGCCTCGTCAATCGCCGCCTGCAGCGCCTCTTTCTCACGGATGTACTCGCCGCGGATGTAGATGTAAGCGGCGACGGCATTCATCGCAAAACCGGCGATCAGGCAGCCTTCGATCAGCGTGTGCGGATCGTGGCGCATGATTTCGCGGTCTTTGCAGGTGCCCGGCTCGGATTCGTCGGCGTTCACCACGAGGTACGAGGGGCGGCCATCCGATTGCTTGGGCATGAAGGACCATTTCAGACCGGTCGGGAAACCCGCCCCGCCCCGGCCGCGCAGGCCCGAGGCTTTCATCTGATCGATGATCGTGTCACGGCCGCGCGCCAGAATATCGGCGGTGCCATCCCAATGGCCACGCTTTTGGGCGCCTGCGAGGGTGCGGTCATGCATCCCGTAGAGGTTGGTGAAGATCCGATCCTGATCTTTCAGCATGTCTTTTCCCTCAATCGCCCCGTTGGGCCTTTTGTCGCTGCCAGATGCGCCAGGTCACAACCAGCGCCCAGATAAAACCGGCGATTGCCGCCAGATCGGCCAGAAAGGCATAGCGGGCTTCCCAGCCCAGTTTTGCCCCCAAGGCCTGTACCGCAAGCCAGAGCAGCATCGTGCCCGCGATCACAAGGGCGACAATGCGCCCCTCGCGGGCCATATTTTGCGGCTCAGGTTGCGGTTTCTTCATTCCGTCCCACTTAACTTCCGTCGTTCTTCTTGCCTGCGACCCGATGCCGGGCCCGGTTCTTGCTTGCCTTCACCCCCGCGAACCAGGTCAGAAAAGACCCGATCAGCCCGCAGGCCGTGATCGCGAGGAACAGCGCCAACAGGAAACTTGCCCCCGCGCCGTAGACCACCGCCAGCACCAGCACCGCCACCGCCCCTGCGATGATCCAACTTTGCTGACGTTCCGCCCCGCTTATCATTCCCACGACCTCATGCTTGGCCCGCAGGCTCACTCTGCGTCGTAGATACCGTCTTTTTTCGCACGAGCCGAGAATTCCGTCTCGGCACCGTTGGCCAATTGCTGCGCCTGCCCGACCCAATTGTCGCGGCTGGCCCGGCCCTTGAAGCCTTCGAGGTTCTGATCCACCCAGGCCAGTTCCGCCTCCGACCAGGCCGCAACCTGATCGTAGTGGTAAAAGCCCATGCTGTTCAGCAATGCTTCCAGTTTCGGACCGACGCCTTTGATCAGCTTCAGATTGTCCGCGCCCGTGTCGCGCGCTGCCAAAAGCGAGACCGGCTTTTCCGCCATGACCGCGGGCATAACACCTTCGGGCTCGGCCACCGACGCCACCGGCGCCTCTTGCACGGTCACGCCCGTCGGGCTGACAGGCACGCCCGCCGCCGGTTTCGGCTCGGTCACCATCGGGGCATCGACATCGCCCTGACCGTGGTTCATTCCCTGTTGCCAGGGCGCACGCAGCGGCACTTCGGTGCCATCAATCCGTTTGATCCCGTCACCGATGCTTTGCGCCGCCGCGACCGAAGCGTTGTTTTGCGCCCGACCCTCAACCCACTGGGTGAGCGAGGTGGCGCCGTTCGCCGGTTCCGACGAGAAACGGCCGATTTCGCTGCCCGGACGCGGAATATAGCCGTTCGCCATATCGTTGATCAGCGCGGTCAGACCAGCCTGCGTCAGGTCTTCGTAGTAATCTTTGCCGATCTGCGCCATCGGCGCATTGGCGCAGGCGCCCAGACACTCAACCTCTTCCCACGAAAACTTGCCATCGGCCGAGATTTCATGCGGGTTGGCAGCGATCTTTTCCTTGCAGACCTTCATCAGGTCTTCGGCACCGCAGATCATGCAGGACGTGGTCCCGCAGATCTGGATATGCGCCACCGAGCCGACCGGCTGCAGCTGGAACATGAAGTAGAAGGTCGCCACTTCCAGCGCGCGGATATAGGGCATGCCCAGCATATTCGCGACATATTCAAGCGCGGGCCGCGACAGCCAGCCCTCTTGTTCCTGGGCGCGCCACAACAGCGGAATGATCCCCGAAGCCTGACGGCCCTCGGGATATTTCGTCAATTGCGCCTCGGCCCAGGCCTGGTTGGCGGGGGTGAAGGCAAAGCTCTCGGGTTGAACCGGATGAAGGCGGCGAAGCATTAGCGGTCGATCTCCCCGAACACCACGTCCATCGTGCCGATGATGGCCGCGACGTCGGCCAGCTGGTGGCCTTTGGCAATGTAATCCATGGATTGCAGATGCAGGAAACCGGGGGCCCGGATCTTGCTGCGGTACGGTTTGTTGGTGCCATCGGCGACCAGATAGACGCCAAACTCACCCTTCGGCGCCTCCACCGCGGCATAAACCTCGCCCGCGGGGACGTGGAAACCTTCGGTGTAAAGCTTGAAGTGGTGGATCAGGCTTTCCATGTTCCGTTTCATGTCACCGCGTTTGGGCGGGGTGATCTTGCCACGGGCCAGAACATCGCCCTTTTCCACCTTCAGCTTGGCCACAGCCTGACGGATGATGCTGGTCGACTGGCGCATCTCTTCCATCCGGCAGAGATAGCGGTCGAAACAATCGCCGTTCTTGCCGACCGGAATGTCAAACTCGAACTCATTGTAGCATTCATAGGGCTGCGAGCGGCGCAAATCCCAGGCGAGGCCCGAACCGCGCACCATGATGCCGGAATAGCCCCATTTCAGAATGTCATCCTCGGTCACGATGCCGATGTCGGCGTTGCGCTGTTTGAAGATCCGGTTGTCCGACAAGAGGCCGTCGATGTCATCGAGCACGCGCGGGAATTCCACCGCCCATTGGTCGATGTCTTCCAAAAGGCCCTCGGGCAGGTCCATATGCACGCCACCCGGGCGGAAATAGGCTGCGTGCAGACGCGCGCCCGAGGCGCGCTCATAAAAGCCCATCAGCTTTTCACGCTCTTCAAAGCCCCAGAGCGGCGGCGTCAGCGCGCCCACGTCCATCGCCTGCGTGGTGACGTTGAGGATGTGGTTCAGAATCCGGCCGATTTCCGAATAGAGCACCCGGATCAGGCTGGCGCGGCGCGGCACCACGGTGCCGGTCAGCTTTTCGATGGCCAGACACCAGGCATGTTCCTGGTTCATCGGCGCAACATAGTCGAGCCGGTCGAAATAGGGCAGGTTCTGCAGATAGGTGCGGCTTTCCATCAGCTTTTCGGTGCCGCGGTGCAGCAGGCCGATATGGGGATCGCAGCGCTCCACGATCTCGCCATCCAGCTCCAGCACCAGACGCAGCACGCCGTGTGCCGCGGGGTGCTGAGGCCCGAAGTTGATGTTGAAATTGCGGATCTTCTGTTCGCCCGTCAGAACGTCGTCAAAGCTGCCGTCCATAGTCTCACCTTTTTCCTTGCGGTCAGGGCCGGGATCAACCGGCCCCGGGGCTCAGGCCTGCTTTTCGTCGCCGGGAAGCACGTATTGCGCGCCTTCCCAGGGGGACATGAAATCGAATTGGCGGTATTCCTGCACCAGCTGGACCGGCTCATAGACAACGCGCTTTTGCACGTCATCATAGCGCACTTCCACATAACCGGTGGTCGGGAAATCCTTGCGCAGCGGAAAGCCCCGGAAGCCGTAATCCGTGAGGATGCGGCGCAGGTCGGGGTGACCCGAGAACAGGATGCCGAACATGTCGAAGACTTCGCGCTCAAACCAATCCGCGGAGGGATGCACCGAGGTGATCGAGGGCATGAAATCTTCTTCGCGGATCGCCGCTTTCACGCGGATCCGCTGGTTTTGGTACATCGACAGGAAATGATAGACCACGTCGAACCGCGCGGGGCGCTGCGGCCAGTCGATCGCGGTGATGTCCACCAGCGAGGAAAAGCGGCAGGTCGCATCCGTGCGCAAAAACTCGGCAAATTCGACGATCGCCGTGGGCGTGATGGTCACCGTCAGCTCGCCAAAGGCGACCTCGGTGGCCAGTACCGCGTCGGGACGTTTCATCTCGATATGCGCGGCCAGTTCCAGAAGGGCTTGGGTCATGCTCGCATCTCCCTCAGCGAACCAGCGTGCCGGTGCGGCGGATTTTGCGCTGCAACTGCAAGATGCCGTAGAGCAGGGCTTCGGCGGTCGGCGGGCAGCCCGGAACATAGATGTCCACCGGGATCACCCGGTCACAGCCGCGCACCACGGAATAGCTGTAGTGGTAATAGCCGCCGCCATTGGCGCAGGAGCCCATCGAGATCACATAGCGCGGCTCGGGCATCTGGTCATAGACCTTGCGCAGCGCCGGGGCCATCTTGTTGGTCAGCGTGCCTGCGACGATCATCAGGTCAGACTGGCGCGGGGAGGCGCGCGGCGCGGTGCCGAAACGCTCAACATCATAGCGCGGCATGGCGACGTGGATCATCTCAACGGCGCAGCAGGCCAGACCAAAGGTCATCCAGTGCAGCGAGCCGTTGCGCGCCCAGTTGATGATATCCTCGGTCGAGGTGAGCAAAAAGCCCTTGTCCTGCAGTTCGGCGTTCAGGGCCTGCGTGGCCACTTCACGGTCCGCGCCTGCGGTATTGGCTCCGGTCATCACGCCCATTCCAGCGCCCCTTTCTTCCATTCATAGGCAAAGCCCACGGTCAGCACGCCCAGGAACACCATCATGGACCAGAAGGCGACCATGCTGATCGAGCCGAAGGCCACGGCCCAGGGGAACAGGAAGGCGACCTCGAGGTCGAAGATGATGAAGAGGATGGAGACGAGGTAGAAACGCACGTCGAATTTCATCCGGGCGTCGTCGAATGCGTTGAAGCCGCATTCATAGGCCGACACTTTTTCCGGGTCCGGATTCCGCACCGCGACAATCACCGCGGCGAGGATCAGGATAAGACCCAGGGCAATGGCCATCGCAAGAAAAATGAGGATGGGAAGGTATTCTCTCAGCAGTGTGTCCACTGGTGGCTCCCTCGGTTCGCGGCGTTGCGCGCAGGTTCTGGCTATTTGGGGGTTTACTCCCCAAGGTTTGCCGGGTCAACCGAACCCAGCACGGATTTTGGTGCTTTGAGAGAGGTTTGCTCTGTGCATCTGCGCGGGAACTGCGGCTTTTTTAACCAATGCCGCCTGCCGCCTTAACCAAATCGCCGCGCCGGATGATTCCCCCGCACCGGCAAAAGCGCGGTCAGATGCTGCAAATGCAGCATCGGCGCCCGCGGCGGCACCGGGACAGCGGCGGGCGGCGGGACTGAGTCTCTCCCCTCCCGACCTCTGGCGGCCCGGGGCGCACCCGCGCGCCGCTGCCGCGACGGCAAGAAGCGCCAAGGCCCGCCTCCCGGGGTTGGACGGGCAGCGCCCTGCCGCCCCTGCGCCGCCCTCCCCTCACCCCTGCCCCTGAAGCCCTGCCATGCCCCGCCTGAGCTGCCAGCACCGCCCGGGCCGCAAGCGAATTCCACAGGCGCGGTCACATGCCACCGCGCAGCCGCCTGCGTGTCAGGTCACCAACGCGGCCGAGCGTCCGTGCTGGGCGCCGACCAGCGCGCGGCGTGTCCGCCAGCGCGCCCTTCGCGGGCGGAGGCATGGCGGCCTGCCGGGGCAGCTTTTGCCCATCGAATGCCGCGCAACGTCGCCTCTTCTTCGCGCATTTTCTGAAGCGTGCCAGTGGGTCCTGCCGCATCCTTCCGCCCGAAGTGCCCGGCGCGCCCGGCCCAAACCGGATCCTGAGCGCGGTTTGCGGCGCGGGCCTCGCCTCCGGACCTCCAGCCGGGCACCGGAGGCTGACCGCTCCACAGCCACGTCAGGTCATTGCCATTAACTTCCGTGATCCGCAGCAGGTCATTCGCCTCCATGATCTTCCGAACTTCGGGCACAGGACGGTCAACGCGTTCCAATGCATCTGCATGGCCTGCGACATCGCGGCCATGCCCCCCCCTCGCTGTCAAACGCGACGATATTGACGAAGTCCGTGCTGCCATCGGGGGCGCCCGCATCGCCGTCATCGGGGGCAGCAGAGATCCGAAGGGCCTCAAGGACAAAAGGAAAGGCGCGCGGCTTGGGGACGTCCTTTCCTGACAGCAGTCAGGAGGCGGCCGGGGTCGCTTTGGGCCACAAACGCCGTGCCCCACCGGCAGAACCGCTCGGAAGTCGCCGTGCTGTGCGCCCGTTTCTGCTCGTGGCTGAGAACGCCTCTGGCATCAAGGCCTGTGGCGAGATTGGTGATGGCGGAGGCCGCGACGACCTTCATGCCGCAAGGAACGGCGGCGATGGTTTCCGGCACCGCCGACATTGCCACCGCATCGCCCCCCGTATCCTGAAGGCGCGGATGTCCGCAGACATTTCAAAATTCGGACCCGTGGACCGGAAACTGTCCCCTTTTCGCAGATCAATGCCCCCGGAAGCCGCAATCTCCTGCAGTTTGGTGCGCACATCGCGGTCACAGGCATTGGACAGGATCAATGTTCCCACGCCCAAAGCGCGCATCTCTCGGATCAAAAGTACCCGTGCCGGGAACGGGTCATGGCGGTGCAACCGGCCCTGCATGCGGAGGACATCCTGCCCTCTCAACCGCCCGATGACGCGCCGTCCGGAACGGCTGGCCACGGTGGCGTGCGGAATATCCGTGAACTGCGGGATATGTGGTGGCAGGAAGCTGAGGCCAATGGTGTGATGCCCCTCGACGACGGCTCCCTTGCTGACATTATCCTCCTCCGCCAGCCTACCGGTCTGATGTCCGGCCGCAACCTGACCCTGTATCCCGGTCAGGGCCATGAGCCACTCTCCGGCATGATTGCCGCAGGTGAGCGCTCCATGGGACTCGTGGCGCATCTGTCCGCGCCGTGGCAGGGCGACAGCGGCAGGCCGGTCGCGTCGGGCAACAGCTTGGGCGGCGATACGCCTTGCATTCAGAACGACGGGTTGAGCTGTGCGCATGTGCCTATGGGCGACTGCGTGACGGTTGTGGTGCCACCTCCCAAAGGGGCGGCGAGCGTGGCAATGACCCCGCAGGTCAGCGCGAAAAGCGCCGCCAAGCTGCGCCTGTTCGCTGATCGCGGCGCATTTGCCCAAGGCAACATCCCGTCTCAGCCCGCCATTTGCCGTTCCGGGGGCTGGATGCCGGACGCGATGCGGGTCTGCCGGTGTCACCCGCCTGTGCCGCGCCTGATGCCTGCCCGGAGGACCACCAAACATGTCGTGCGACGCTTCTTTGACCCGGTGAATGCTCGCGAACTGGCGCCCGCCGCGGAATAGGCAGGCCCCGCCGCTTTCCGGCCGCCCGGACCGCTGAAGACAGACAGACGAAATGACCGCCCAGCCGCGCCCTCCACAGCCCGAGATGGCGCCGCTCCCGGCCGCAAGCCGAGAGGACAAGGAAGCAGCCGTCCCGCATGCGGCAGGCGGCTCCGTCAGCGGCACCTGCGGGAACTGCGTTCACAGCATGGCAGACAGGCTTTGTGCGAGGAGAGGCTTGCGCAATCAGGCGGGCTGGATTGGCTGGAGCCTACGATCACCGGCTCCACGGGGCAAAGCTGCCATGGTTTCTGAAAGCGCAGGACTTGGGTCAGCCGCCTGACACGAAAGCCGGTTTTGCGGGGCGGCTGCCATCGGGGCGCGGCCAGAGGGGCGTTTCGGGCGGGGCGCTTGTGGTGGAGCACCTCCGCTGGGGCGCGGCGGTTCGCCGCAGCCCGTGCCGCGATTAATTGATCCAAATCAAAGTTTTGCTCCGCCATCGGGCGCAGGTTCCGCCGCAATAAAAGCAGAGGGACTTCCCATGAAACACAGCATTCTCACCCTGTCACTTCTGGCCGCCAGCGCCGGAATCGCCGCCCCCGCCGCCGCGCAATCGGCGGGCGACATCACGCTGGGCTTTGGCTTTCATCAGGTCATGCCGAAATCCGACAACGGGGCGCTCGTCGGTGGCACGCTGCCGGTGAGCGTCGGCAATTCGGCCCGCCCCACCTTCACCGCCGAATATTTCATCCGCGACAATCTGGGGATCGAACTGCTGGCGGCGCTGCCGTTCAAGCATTCGGTGAACATCGACGGCCTGGGCCAGGTCGGCACGGTCAAGCACCTGCCGCCGGTGATCTCGCTGCAATATCACTTCCAGACCGGCAGCGCCTTCAGCCCCTTTATCGGCGCGGGCCTGAACTACACGGCTTTCTTCAGCGAAAAGACCTCGGGCGCGCTGGCGGGCAGCAAGCTGGAGCTGAAAGACAGCTGGGGCCTCGCGCTGCATGCGGGCTTTGACTACAAGGTCTCGGATCATGGCGCGCTGCGCACCGATCTGCGCTGGATGGACATCGACACCAGCGTCAAGCTGGATGGCGCCAAGATCGGCACCGTCAACATCGACCCGGTCGTGGCGGGCGTCTCCTACGTCTACCGGTTCTGAGCGATACCGGCGGGATGAAACGAGATGCGGCGGGCCTCCGGGTCCGCCGTTTTCATCCGTTTTGCACTTTTCGGGCGGCGCGGGCCGGAACCGGCATGGCTCTGATCGGTTGGTTTTGCGGCAAAGCGGGGTGACGGCACCGCCCGCCCCCGGCAAGATGGCGCCAAATCAGCAGCAAGGGATCACAGGATGCGCATCGACTTCACAAGAGCCCGCCCGGCATCCGCCGCGCTGACAGGCGGCCCTGGACAAAGCGGCAGTGCCGCTGCGCCGGAGATGGCCCGCACATGGTCCATCGCGGGCGCATGGTCCACCGCGGGCGCAAGGTTCGTCGCGGGCGCAGCGCTGTCGGCATGCCGGGCGGTTTCGGCATGCACCGCTCTTGCGGTCAGCGCCGCGGCACTCTTGTCGACCGCTGCGGCGGCAGATGAGGTGGGCCGGGTCGGCGTGGATTGGGTGGGCAATGACATTGTCATCGAGGCGATCCCCGACCCCAAGGTGGCGGGCGTGACCTGCCATGTCGCCTATTTCGACCGCTCGCTCATCGACCGGCTGAGCAAGGGCAACTGGTTTGAGGATCCCTCGAACGGCTCCATCGCCTGCCGGCAGACCGGGCCGATCACATTGGGCGATATTGCCAAGGGGCCGAAGGGGGAAAAGGTTTTCTCGGAAAGCCGCTCGCTGGTGTTCAAATCGCTGCGGGTGACGCGGATCTATGACGCGGAACATCAGGTGCTGATCTACCTGACCCATGCCAATGAGCTGACCGATGGGTCGGCGAAGATGGCAATCTCGACGGTGCCCCTCTACGGGTCGGAGTGAGGGCGGGACCCCCGGGGGCTGTCTGCCCCCGGACCCCCGAGGATATTTTTCCCGAAGCAAGCCCCTGCGCGGAAACAGAGAAATCAGGCGCGGGACACTTCGTCGGTGATGATGCGGGCGATCTGCGCGGCATCTTCCGTGCTGAAGGTCAGCGGCAGCCGCATGTCGAGGAGCGTGGAGAGGATGCGGTCGGTTTCGGGCATCGCCTGCGCCGGGGCATAGTGCCAGCTGTGATGGGTGGAGGTGAAGGCGACGGGCTCGGGCGCGCCGAACCATTTCAGCTCAACCCCGCGGGCGGCGCAGGCGGCGACGAAGGATTGGATACGGGCGGGTGGCCAGCCCGGCAGGCGGAACTGGATCGAAGATCCGACATAGGCCTCGGCCTGCGGGCGGTGCGGCAGCTGGATCCCGGGGGTTTCGGCGAGGCCCCGCTCTGCGGTCTGGTACAGCGCGTTCCAGCGGGCAATCTGGCGCGGCAGATCGGCCAGTTGCGGCCGCAGGATCGCCGCGCGCAGATTGTCCATCCGGCCCGAGATGTTCGGCGTGGTCCAGCGGGCGGCCTCAAAGGCTTCGGCCGACGGCGCGGCGCGGTGGCGCGGGTAGAGCATATAGGAACCGGACAGAAGGATCGCGCGGGCCATCAGATCGGCGTCATCCGAGACCAGAAAACCGCCCTCGCCTGAATTCATGTGTTTGTAGGTCTGGGTGGAATAGCAGCCGATCACCCCATGGCGGCCCGAGGCGGTCCCCGCCCAGGAGGCCCCCATCGTATGCGCGCAATCCTCGATCACCCGCACCCCAGCCGCGTCGCAGATCGCCATCAGCGCTTCCATATCCGCCAGATGGCCGCGCATATGGCTGAGCATCAGCACCCGCGCGCCTGTGGTATCGATCTTTGCGGCGAGGTCCTTGAGATCAATCGTCAGATCCTCGGTCACCTCGACATAGGCGGGCACCAGACCCACACTGGCAATCGCCCCCGGGACCGGGGCCAGAGTGAAAGCATTGGTCAGCACCACCGAGCCCGGCGCAAGGTCGAGCGTGCGGAGCGCGCAGGCGAGAGCATAGCCGCCCGAGGCCACGGCGAGGCAATAGCGCGCCCCGGTGAAGGCGGCGAATTCCTCCTCAAGGAGCGCGGTTTCGGCGATCTCGCCCGGCGCCACATTGTAGCGGTGCAGCCGCCCGTGGCCGAGCACCGCCAGTGCCGCATCAAGCGCCGCCCGCGGCAGGGGTTCCTGCTGGGTGAAATTGCCGGTGAAGATTTCCATCAGGCGGCCCCCAGCAGTTTTTCGGCGAGATCCGGCAGATCGTCGTAATGCGCGAGCAATGCATCCGGGGCGAGGCGCGCCACCCCTTCCCCCTCGGGGCCAAAGCTGACCAGCACCACCGGCACGCCCACGGCGCGCGCGGTATCACGGTCGGTCACCGTATCGCCGATCAGGATCGAGCGATGCGCCGCGCCGCCTGCCCCGGTCACCGCCGCGAGGTAGGGCGCGGGGTCGGGTTTGCGGGTGGACAGCGTATCGGCGCCGATCAGCGCCGCGAAATGGTCGCGGATGCCGAGGCGGCGGGTAAGTTCCTCGGCGAGAGCCGCCGGTTTGTTGGTGCAGATCGCCACCGCAAAGCCGCGCGCCTTCAGCGCCGCCACCGCCGCCATCGCGCCGGGATAGAGCCGGGTGTGGGTGTCGATATGCTCGGCGTAATGCGCGAGCAGTTCGGGATAATCCGCCTCAACTTCGGTTTCCGTGTGGCCGGAGCGCGCATATCCCGCCCGCAGCATCGCCCGTCCGCCGTGAAAGGCCACCAGCGCATCCGCCACCGGGTCCAGAAGATCGCCCAGCCCCCGGGCGCGGAAACAGGCATTCGCCGCCGCGATCAGATCGGCGGAAGTGTCCGCCAGCGTGCCATCCAGATCGAAAATCACCGTGCGCATTGCCATCCTGCCTGTCTCAAGAACCGGTCTCGTTGTAACCTGCGGCAAGAATAGGTGAAGAGCGGCCCCTTGCGGCTGGTCGCCCCATGCGTAAAACGGGCAAGAGCAGAAGAAAAGGCATCATCATGGCCCTCGCCGTTATCCTCCTTGCCGCCGGACAAGGCAGCCGCATGAATTCCGACCTTCCCAAGGTCCTGCACCGTCTGGGCGGGGTGCCTTTGTTTGCCCATGCGCTGGCGGCGGGCCGGATGCTGGAGCCTGAGCGGGTGATCCTCGTCGCGGGCCACGGGGCCGAGGCGGTGCAAAAGGCGCTGAGCGCGATTGACGCCGATGTCGAGGTGGCGCTGCAGGAAGAGCAGCTGGGCACCGGGCACGCCGTGGCGCAGGCGCTGCCGCTGCTGGAGGGCTTTGAGGGCCGCGTGATCGTGCATTACGGCGACACGCCCTTCGTGCGCTGGGAAACGCTGGAGGCTTTGGCCGAAAGCCCCGCCGATGTCACCGTGCTCGGCTTTCACGTCAATGATCCCGAGGCGCGTTATGGCCGGCTGATCGAGGATGAGATGGGGCTGGAACGCATCGTTGAATTCAAGGATGCGACGGATGAGGAACGCGCGGTAACGCTTTGTAACTCAGGCCTTCTTTGCGCAGATGCCGATCATCTGAAACTGCTGATCGCCGGGCTGAAGAATGAGAATGCGGCGGGGGAATATTACCTGACCGATGTGATCGCGGGGGCACGTGCGATGGGGCTGACCACCGCCGCCGTCACCTGCGACGAGACGGAGACCTTGGGCATCAACACCCGCGCCGAACTGGCCCGCGCCGAGGCCGCCTTTCAGGCCCGCGCCCGCGCGCAGGCGATGGAAGATGGCGTCACGCTGAGCGATCCGGCCTCGGTCTATTTCGCGCTGGACACGGCGATTGGCCGCGATGCGGTGATCGGTCAGCATGTGGTCTTTGGCCCGCGCGTGACTGTGGAATCCGGCGCGGAAATCCTGCCGTTCAGCCATCTGGAAGGCTGCCATGTCAGCCGTGGCGCCACCGTCGGGCCCTTTGCCCGGCTGCGTCCCGGCGCTGAACTGGCCGAAGATGTGCATGTGGGCAATTTCGTTGAAATCAAGAATGCCATTTTGGATGAAGGGGTTAAGGTGGGTCACCTCACCTATATCGGCGATGCGCAGGTGGGCGAGCACACCAATATCGGCGCGGGCACCGTCACCTGCAATTACGATGGGGTGATGAAGCACCGCACGACGATTGGCGCGCATGCCTTCATCGGCTCTTCGACCATGCTGGTGGCGCCGGTGAATGTGGGGGCGCATGCGCTGACCGGCTCCGGCTCGGTCATCACCGAGGATGTGCCCGAGGGCGCGGTGGCCTTGGGGCGCGCGAAACAGGTGACCAAGCCGGGTCTGGCGGTGAAACTGATGGATATGCTGCGGGCCGAGAAAGCCCGCCGGGCGGGGAAACAGTAAATGTGTGGAATCATTGGTGTTCTGGGCAATCACGAAGCCGCGCCGCAGCTGGTGGAATCGCTGAAACGGCTGGAATATCGCGGCTATGACAGCGCGGGCATCGCCACGGTGAACGGGGGCGTCCTCGACCGTCGCCGCGCGGTGGGCAAGCTGGTGAACCTCTCGGACCTGCTGGTGCATGAGCCTTTGGCGGGCAAAGCCGGGATCGGCCATACCCGCTGGGCCACGCATGGTGCGGCGACCACGGGCAATGCGCACCCGCACCGCTCGGGCCCCGTTGCGGTGGTGCACAACGGAATTATTGAGAATTTCAAGGAGTTGCGGGCCGAACTTGCCACGTTCGGTTTGACGCAGGAATCCGAGACCGACACCGAAACCGTTGTGATGTTGACCCGGCACTACATGGAGCAGGGCAAATCCGCCCGCGAGGCGGCCACCGCGACACTGGCGCGGCTGGAGGGGGCCTTTGCGCTGCTCTTTCTCTTTGAGGGCGAGGAAGACCTGCTGATCGCCGCCCGCAAGGGCAGCCCGCTGGCCATTGGCCATGGGACGGGCGAGATGTTCGTGGGCTCGGATGCCATCGCGCTGGCGCCGATGACCGACCGCATCACCTATCTGGAAGAGGGCGATTACGCCTTTGTCACCCGGCAGGGCGCCGAAATCTTTGACCGCGAGGGCCGCCCCGCCAACCGTGAGATCCACCAGATCGACCTTGGTCAGGCGCGGATCGAAAAGGCGGGCTACAAGCATTTCATGGCGAAGGAAATCGCCGAGCAGCCCGCGGTTCTGGGCGACGCTTTGGCGCATTATCTGAAAGGTTCCGCGCTCAACCTGCCGGAGGAATTGGATTTTTCCAACCTCGATCGGCTAACCCTCGTGGCCTGCGGCACGGCCTCTTATGCCTGCCATGTGGCGAAATACTGGTTCGAGAGCCTCGCGCATCTGCCCTGCGAGATCGATGTGGCCTCCGAGTTCCGCTACCGCGAGCCGCCCTTGCCCGCGAAAAGCTGGGCGCTGTTTGTCAGCCAGTCGGGCGAGACGGCGGACACGCTGGCCGCCCTGCGCTATGCCGCACCGCGGGTGGAAAAGACGCTGGCGGTGGTCAATGTCCCCACCTCCTCCATCGCGCGGGAAGCGGATCTGGCGCTGCCGATTCTGGCGGGGGTTGAGGTGGGTGTCGCCTCGACCAAGGCCTTCTCCTGCCAGCTGCTGGTGCTGGCCGTGCTGGCGCTGAAGGCGGGCCGGGATCGCGGCGTGCTGAGCGAGGCGGATCTGGCGGGCCATCTGGAAACCCTGCGGCTGATGCCGGGGCTGATGAACCAGGCGCTGGCGCTTTCGGGCGAGATCGAGACCCTGGCCGAGCGGCTGGCCGAGGCGCAGGACATCTTGTTTCTGGGGCGTGGGCCGATGTATCCGATCGCGCTTGAGGGCGCGCTGAAACTGAAAGAAATCAGCTACATCCACGCCGAAGGTTATGCATCGGGCGAGCTGAAACATGGCCCCATCGCGCTGATCGACCGCATGGTGCCGGTGGTGGTGATCGCGCCGCATGACCGCCTGTTCGACAAGACCGTCTCCAACATGCAGGAGGTGATGGCGCGGCACGGCAAGGTGCTGCTTATCTCGGATGCGCGCGGCCTTGCCGAGGCGGCCGAGGGCACCTGGGCCACGCTGAAACTCCCCGCCGTGGCCGAGCCTTTCGCGCCGCTGCTCTACACGATACCCGCCCAGCTTCTGGCCTATCATACGGCGGTCGCCAAAGGCACCGATGTGGACCAGCCCCGCAATCTCGCCAAATCGGTGACCGTTGAGTAATTTGCCATGAGCATCACGATCGAAACTGCCCTGACCCAATTGAAGGCTCTGGGCGATGCGACCCGCGCCACAGAGGCCGCCGCCTATCACAAGGTGGACCGGATCTACTGGGGCGTCACCGTGCCGGAAATTGACGCTTTGGCAAAGGCCTGGCGGCCGGAGTTGACGCTGGAGGAACGGGTGGATCTCGCCTCGGCGCTCTGGGACAGCGATATCCATGAGGCGAAAGTCGCCGCCGCGAAACTGCTGACGCAGGCGCGGATCAAGGGGGATGAACCGGTCTGGGAACTGATCGCCTCCTGGGTGCCGGGCTTTGACGCCTGGGCGATTGCCGATCACGCCTGCAAGGCGGGGGAAAAGCGGCTGGAGGCCGATCCGGAGCGGCTGGATGCGCTGGAAGACTGGCTCGAGAGCGAGAACATGTGGACCCGGCGCGCGGCGCTGGTGATGACGCATCCTTTCACCAAATCGAACAACCCGAAACCGGCGGAACTGGCGGCGCGCGAGCGGGTGCTGAGCTGGTGTGTGTTCCTCGCCGAGGACCGGGATTGGTTCATTCAGAAGGCCATCGCGGGCTGGCTGCGGGATCTGTCCAAGCACGATCCGGCGCGGGTGGCGCAATGGCTGCGCGGCTATGGGCCGGATCTGAAGAAATTCGCCCGGATCGAGGCGGCGAAATATCTGCCGGAAGTGCTGGCGGTGCCGGCAGAGGCCTTGGCGGCGGAGGACTCCATTGATGACGCAGCGCCGGTGACGGATGCGGAAGCCTCCGGCGGGGATATTTAAGATCAGGCAAAGGGGGGCCGGGAAAGTGACCGGCCCCTCTGCCTTGCGGCAATCTTTTTGCAGTTTTGAGAGGCGACCGGGGGTGGCCTCTCTTGCCGAGGGGGGCGGCACGGCTTACCTCTGAGCGATGAACACGCGCGCGCCCCTGCCCCTGATTGATCCTTTCGCCCGGCCGATCCGCTATTTGCGGGTCTCGGTCACCGACCGTTGTGATTTTCGCTGCACCTATTGCATGGCCGAACAGATGCAGTTCCTGCCGAAAAAGGATCTGCTGACGCTGGAGGAGCTGGACCGCCTGGCCTCGACTTTCATCGGGCTGGGGGTGGAAAAGCTGCGGATCACCGGTGGGGAACCTTTGGTGCGGCGCGGGATCATGACCTTTTTTCAGGGCATGTCGCGGCATCTGGAAAGCGGCGCGCTGAAAGAGCTGACGCTGACCACCAATGGCAGCCAGCTGGCGCGCTTTGCCGATGATCTGGCGGCCTGTGGTGTAAAGCGGATCAATGTCTCGCTCGACACGCTGGAGCCGGGCAAATTCGCCGAGATCACCCGCTGGGGCAAGCTGGAGCCCGTGCTCGAGGGGATCCGCGCGGCGACACAGGCGGGGATCCGGGTCAAGATCAACACCGTGGCGCTGAAAGGTTTCAACGAGGCGGAGTTGTTCTCGCTGGTGGAATGGTGTGGTGGCGAGGGGCATGATCTGACCTTCATCGAGGTCATGCCGATGGGCGAGATGGGCGAAGAGCTGCGGCTCGACCAATATTGGGCGCTGAGCGATCTGCGCGGGCGGTTGGCGGAGCGCTTCTCGCTGGAAGACTTGGATGAAAACTCGGGCGGCCCCGCGCGCTATGTGCGGCTGCGCGAAACCGGGCAGAAGATCGGCTTTATCACCCCCCTCACGCATAATTTCTGCGAAAGCTGCAACCGGGTGCGGGTGACCTGCACGGGCGAGTTGTACATGTGTCTGGGGCAGGAAGACCGCGCCGATCTGCGCGCGCCGCTGCGGGCGAGCGCAGAGGATGCCGCCCTGGTCGAGGCCATCCGCGCGGCGATTGCGCGCAAGCCGAAGGGGCATGATTTTGACTATTCGCGCGCGCATGTGGCCGGGCAGATGCCGCGCCACATGAGCCATACCGGCGGCTGACCCTTCAGGCGCAGACCAGCGCCCGGCGCAAGGCAGCCTCAAGCATGTCGGTGGTGAAGGGTTTTTCCAGCGTCAGCCAGCCCTCCGGCGCGGGGTCGCGTTGCAGGTCCTGATCGCCGATCAGCACCACACGCGTGGCGCGGGCGCGCAGCACATCGCTCAGGCCCGACTGCCGCAACCGTTCGCTCGAAAACCCCACCAGCACCAGATCAGGCGGCATATCCGCCAGGGTCAGCCGTGACACAGCCGCCTCCGGGCTGCTGACCCGGGTGACGCGGGCCTGCGGCAGATGCAGGGCGACCGTCTCGGCGATATCAACCGCGACAATCATATTAGCCTCGACCACCAACACATCCGGGCGGTGGTCTCCCTGCGTCAACATCCTGAAAATCCTTTTTGAAACCGGCAGGAACCGCCCCCACGGGGGCCGCGTTGCCCCCTGAAGGTTAACGCCTGCCGGACCGGCGCGCAGTTAACTGTGACATAGGAAGGTCCGAGAGATGAAAACCGCCTGCGCCCATTGCCCGCTCCGCTGCCTGCCGCAATTCCAGCCGATGAGCGAGGCGGATGTTGAGTTCATGCAGGTCCTCAAACGCGGCGAGATGGTGGTGGACCCGGGCACCACGCTGTTCGTCGAAGGCGCCTCCAGCCCGCAGCTTTACACGGTGCTGAGCGGCATGGGGCTGCGTTACAAGACATTGGAAGATGGGCGGCGGCAGGTGGTGAACTTTGTTTTCCCGGGCGATTACCTCGGCCTGCAATCGGCGGTGATGGGCGAGATGCGGCATTCGATCGAAGCCTCGACGCCGATGGTGCTCTGCGTGTTCAACCGCACCGACCTGTGGGAGATTTTCCGCAACCACCCGGAACGGGCGTTTTCGCTGACCTGGCTCGGCTCGGTCGAGGAGCATTTCCTGTCGGATGCTTTGGCGACTTTGGGCCAGCGCGAAGCCTATGAGCGGGTGGCCTGGGCGCTCTATCGCATCTGGTCGCGGCTGGCGGCGATGGAAATGGTGCGCGACGGTTCGGTGCCGCTGCCCTACCGACAACGGGATCTGGCGGATGCGGTGGGGCTGTCGCTGGTGCACACCAACAAGACGCTGGCCAAGCTGCGCGGCGCCGGGATCGCCGATTGGCGCGGCGGGCGGCTTTATGTCACCGATCCGCTGGCTTTGGCCAAGATCGGCGCCTTGGAGCCGGACCATATCGAGCTGCGCCCGCTGTTTTGACGGGCGCAGCCTTGTCGGGTCAGAGCGCGCCCATCAGGCAGCGCGCTTCAGATGGTGGGCATCAGGCGGCGGGCATCCGCGCTTCGACCATGCCCGCATACCAGCTGGCGCCAAAGGGCGCGGCATTGTCGTCAAAGTTATAGGCCGGATGGTGCAGGCCCGCCGTGTCGCCATTGCCGAGGAAAATATAGGCGCCGGGGCGTTCGTTCAGCATATAGCTGAAATCCTCGGCCCCCATCAGCGGCGCGGCATCGGCATTGACCTGCCCGGAGACGGATTGCGCCACCTCCACCGCATAGCCGGTTTCCACCGGGGCGTTCATCGTCACCGGATAGCCGCGCATGTAATTCACCTCAGCCCGGGCGCCGAGCGCCAGCGCCGTGCCCTCGGCCACCTGGCTCACCCGCGCCTGCACGAAATCCTGCACCTCGGGGTCCATCGTCCGCACCGTGCCGCGCAGCAGCACGCTTTCGGGAATCACATTATGCGCCTCGGATTCGGTGCGGAAGGTGCAGACCGAAACCACCACCTGTTTCAGCGGATCGACATTGCGCGAGGCGATGGATTGCAGCGCCACCACGATATGCGCCGCCACCAGCGTCGTGTCCACGCCCAGATGCGGGCTCGCGGCATGCGCGCCCTTGCCGGTCACCACGATGTCGAACTGATCGGCGGCGGCCATCATCGCGCCGGGCCGGATCGCGAAATGGCCGACCGGAATCCCCGGCATATTGTGCATGCCATAAACCTCCTGAATGCCGAATCGCTCGATCATCCCGTCCTGCACCATCTCGCGCCCGCCGCCGCCCCCCTCTTCGGCGGGCTGAAAGATGACAATCGCGGTGCCGTCGAAATTCCGCGTCTCGGCCAGATATTTCGCGGCACCCAGCAGCATCGACGTGTGCCCGTCATGGCCGCAGGCATGCATCTTGCCGGGCGTTTTCGACGCATAGTCAAGGCCCGTCGCTTCAAAGATCGGCAGCGCGTCCATATCCGCGCGCAGGCCGACAACCTTGCCCGCGCTGTCGGTTTTGCCGCGGATCACCCCCACGACACCGGTGCGGCCAATGCCCTCAACCACCTCGTCACAGCCAAAATCGCGCAGCAGGCCCGCCACTTTGCCCGCGGTGCGGTGGACATCATAGAGCAGCTCGGGATTTTGGTGGAAATCGCGTCGCCATTCGGTGATTTCGGGCAACATTTCGGCAAAGCGGTTCTTCACGGGCATGGTTCGCTCCTTGGGGGAAACGGCCCGGGGGCGGGCCAAGATCGGCAAAGCCTGTTACAAACCGACCCCGGCTTCAAGGCCCCGATCATCGGCCGGGGGCGAAATTTTACCCGCTGGTCAATCCGGCAGGAGCCCCACCTCCCCGGCCAAGCCCATCGTTTCCCCCGAAAAATCGAAGCTCGCGGCCGAAGTGACGTAACGTCCCAAACGCCCGCCAGAAAAACATGCGGCGAAATTTTCAAAATGCCGAACGTGCTCGCAGATGCACAATATTGCGGCGATTGTTCCGGGAAATGGCGGGGTTTCAGGAACGATTTCCCATCGGCCTTGGCCGGGGAAACCTTGGGAATATTGGGTTTTTCGAGCCATTTCGGAAATTTCGACGATCCGGAATCCGAAGTTTTCCGCGCCCCCGCCAAAGCGGACCCAAAAGACCCCGGCACCGGCCTTTGACGGCGCCGCAGGGGTCCGGCCTCAAAATCCGTCTTGCGTGGCTCTGGGAAATCCCTAACACTTGGTCAAATTCCGGGCCAAAGGTCCGGGCCAAAAGCAATAAAAACACTGCAATAACAACCAACTGGGGGAATATAATGCCAGATGGGGCAACACCCGTCCTGGCGGTCTCGGGATTGAAGTGCATCTTCAAAACCCGCGGCGGCGAGGTACATGCCGTCAACGACGTCAGCTTTGAGCTGCGTCCCGGCGAACTATTGGGCGTGGTGGGTGAATCCGGCTCGGGCAAATCAGTGACGATGATGTCGCTGATCGGCCTTTTGCCCTCGCCGCCAGCGGAAATGCGCGGCGGCCAGGTGATGTTTGACGGGCTTGATCTGCTGAAGGCCACACCGGCGCAATTGCGCGCGGTGCGCGGGCCCGGCGTCGGCTTTATCTTTCAGGATCCGATGACCTCGCTGAACCCGGTGTTCACCATCGGCTTTCAGCTGATGGAGCCTTTGCGCAAGCATATGGGCCTGTCGAAGGCCGCCGCAAAAGTGCGGGCGCGGGAACTTCTGGAGCTGGTGGGCATCCCAGATGCCGCACGGCGTCTCGATGATTACCCGCACCAATTCTCGGGCGGGATGCGGCAGCGGGTGATGATCGCGATTGCGCTGGCCTGCGATCCGAAAGTGCTGATCGCCGATGAGCCGACCACCGCGCTCGACGTGACGATTCAGGCGCAGATCCTCGAACTGGTGCGCGACCTGCGGCAAAAGCTGGGGATGGCGATCATCTGGATCACCCATGATCTGGGCGTGATCGCCGGGATCGCCGACCGGGTGATGGTGATGTACGGCGGCCAGATCGTGGAAAACGCCCCGGTGAAAGAGCTTTTCGCCCAGCCGCGCCACCCCTATACCCGCGCCTTGCTGGAGACCATCCCCTCGATCCGCGGCCCGCGCGAAGACAAGCTGAACGTCATCGAGGGCCAGCCGCTGATCCAGCGCGAAGAGCCTGCGGCCTGCGCCTTCCGCGCCCGCTGCCCGCTGGCTTTCGCGCATTGCAGCATCGAAAATCCGCCGCTCTTCGCCGAAGGCCCCGGCCATACCGCCGCCTGCTGGTGGGACTTCTCCACGAATGCGCCGCGCGCCGCGGCGCTGAAAACCACCCCCGCGCCGCGGGCAGGAGCCCTGAATGTCTGAGCGAATGTCTGAGCGAAATTCTGGGCGCAAACCCTTGGTTGAGGTGAAGAACCTCAAGATGTATTTCCCGATCACCGCCGGGATCTTCCGCACGAAAGTGGGGGATGTGAAGGCGGTGGATGATGTCTCTTTCGATATCTATGAGGGGGAAACCCTGGGTCTTGTGGGCGAATCCGGCTGCGGCAAATCCACCTGCGGCCGCGCGCTGATCCGGCTTTACGATCCGACCGCGGGCAGCATCAAGATCGGCGGCACCGATATTGCCAAGGCCAGCCCGGAAACCCTGCGCCAGATGCGCCCCGCCATGCAGATGGTTTTTCAGGACCCGCAGGCCAGCCTCAACCCAAGGATGACCGTCGCCGCCATCATCGGCGAACCATTGGATGAGCACACCAAACTGTCCAAGGCCGAGAAGCTGGCGCGGATCTATGAGCTGATGGATCAGGTCGGGCTGAACCGCGATTTTGCCAACCGCTATCCGCATGAATTTTCCGGCGGCCAGCGGCAGCGGATCGGCATTGCCCGCGCGCTGGCGCTCAATCCGAAATTCATCGTCTGTGACGAGCCGATCGCGGCGCTCGACGTCTCGATCCAGGCGCAGGTGGTGAATCTTCTGGAGGAATTGCAGGACCGGCTGGGCCTCACCTATCTGTTCATCAGCCACGATTTGTCGATGGTGCGCCATATCGCGGACCGGGTGGCGGTGATGTATCTGGGGCAGATCATCGAACTCGCCCCGCGCGATGACCTCTATGCCGAGCCGCTGCACCCCTATAGCCAGGCGCTGCTCTCGGCGGTCTGCGAACCCGATCCGGAGCTGGAGGCCAACCGCCGCCGCGTCATTCTGACCGGCGATGTCCCCTCGCCTTCCAATCCGCCCAAGGGCTGCAATTTCTGCACCCGTTGTCCGAAAGTCATGCCACATTGCCATGAGATCGAACCGCGACTCGTGGAAGTGGCCCCGGGGCGGCAGGTGGCCTGCCACCTGTTTCCCGCCCCCGATACAAAAAGCAGAACCACCGATCCCACGGTGGCAGGGCTGAGCCCATAACTGAGCGCAGTGTAACCTCAGGCAAACCCCTTCGGCACAATCAACATTTCCCAAGGATTTCCAAAGGGAAAGTCCAACAAGGAGAAGACCCATGAAACTGAAAACCGCCCTTTTGGGTGCAGCGGCGGCCCTCGCCTTTGCCCCCGCCGCCTTTGCCGAACGCGGCACGGATGGCGAAGTGAAAATCATCTACAGCCAGGCTGTATCGACGATGAACGCCTATCTCTCGGGCGGCACCAAGGACATTGAAGTGGGCAGCCTCGTGCTGGAACCGCTGGCGGGCTTCAACGAAAAAGGCGAAGTGATCCCGCGTCTGGTCACCGAAGTGCCGAGCATCGAGAACGGCGGCATCTCGGAAGACCGCACCTCGATCACCTGGAAACTGATCCCCGGGCTGAAATGGTCCGATGGCACCCCGGTCACCGCAGAAGATGCGGTGTTTACCGCAGGTTACTGCATGGACCCGGCCGGTGGCTGCGCGCAGCTCGCGCATTATGAAGGCGTGGAAAAGGTCGAAGCGGTGGACGAAACCACCATCAAGATCACCTTCAAGGAACCGAAGCCGAACCCGTTCCTGGCCCTTGTCGGCGCGCAATCGCCGCTGCTGCAAAAGGCACAGTTTGAGAACTGCACCGGCGCTGCGGCGTCCTCCTGCACCGAGCAGAACTTCAAGCCGATCGGCACCGGCCCGTTCCGCGTGACCGAATTCCGCACCAATGACGTGGTGCTGCTCGAGGCCAACCCGAACTACCGCGACCCGGCGAAACCGGCCTTTGCGACTGCGATGGTCAAAGGCGGCGGCGATGCCACCTCGGCGGCGCGTTCGGTCATGGAAACCGGCGAGTTTGACTATGCCTGGAACACCCAGCTGTCGCCGGAAGTGCAGGCGACGATGGTTGAGGGCGGCAAGGGCGTCTTTGTCAGCTCCTTCGGCACGCTGGTGGAACGCATCGAGATGAACCTGACCGATCCTTCGCCGGATCTGCCGGAAGGCGAGCGTTCGACCGCCAAGCACCCGCATCCGATCCTGTCGGACATCCGCGTGCGCACCGCCTTGTCCAAGGCCATCGACCGCGAAACGCTGGTGGAAATCGGCTATGGCGAGGCCGGTCGCCCGACCTGTAACCTCGTGCCCGCGCCGGAACTTTATGCCTCCGACAACAAGGACTGCATCCCGCAGGACGTTGAAGGCGCCAAGGCCCTGCTGGACGAAGCCGGCTGGACCGACAGCGACGGCGACGGCATCCGCGACAAAGACGGCAAGAAACTCAGCCTCTTGTTCCAGACCTCGGTCAATGCCGTGCGTCAGGACTTCCAGTCGATCATCAAGCAATACTGGAACGACATCGGCGTCGAGGTTGAGCTGAAATCCATCGACGGTTCGGTCTATTTTGGCGGCGATGCGGGCTCGCCCGACACGTTCCAGAAGTTCTATGCCGACGTGGAAATGTACGCCAACAACTTCGACGGCACCGATCCGGAGGCCTATCTGGCCGCCTATACCTGCGACAAGGCACCGCGTCCGGAAAACCAATGGCAGGGCGAGAACATCAACCGCTTCTGCGATCCGGCCTATGACGCGATGGTCGCGGAACTGGGCGCCACCGGCGATATCGAGAAACGCGCCGCTCTGGCCAAGAAAATGAACGATGCCGTCACCAAGGACAGCATGGTCATCGTGCCGCTGGTCGACCGTGGTCGTCTCTCGGCGCATTCCAACACCCTGGGCGGCGTTGTGCTGAACACCTGGGATTCGGAAATCTGGAATGCCTCGGACTGGTACCGGATCAAGTGATCTGACCTGACCTTGTCCCCTCCGGCATCCCTGCCGGGGGGGATATACCCCGAAGGCCCTGCCAAAGATCCGAGGCGCCGATGCTCACCTTTACCCTCCGACGATTGCTGACCGCGATACCGGCCCTGCTGGTCATCAGTCTTGTCATCTTCCTTCTGCTCGAAGCCGCCCCCGGCGACCCGCTGGGCGAGCTGCCGCTGACGATTCCCGCGGAAGTGAAAGAGAAAATGCGCGCGGCCCTTGGCCTCGACAGCGCATGGTACGTTCGCTACTTCCTGTGGCTCAAACAGTTTTTCTGGGTCGAACCCCTGCATTTGTTCGACCATTACGCCGGCACGCATTTCGGCGATGGCATGCAACGGGTGATCTCGTTCCAGTCGCGGCAACCGGTTATGGACATCATCGCCGAGCGGATGCCGCAGACGCTGCTCGTGGTCGGGCTCTCCTATCTGCTGGGCGTGCTGATCGCGCTGCCGATCGGCATCATCTCGGCCTATAAGCAATACAGCTGGTTCGACCAGATCGGCACCTTTGTCAGCATGATCGGCTTTTCGGTGCCGACCTTCTTCACCGGCGTGGTGATGATCATCCTCTTCGCGGTCAAGCTGCAGTGGTTCCCCTCGGTCTATGACACCACGCTGAAGGTCACCGACTGGTCGAGTTTCTGGATGCAGATCCGGCAGATGGTGATGCCGGTCACCGTGCTCGCCCTTTACAACGCCAGCCAGATCAGCCGCTTCATGCGCGCCTCGATGCTCGACAACCTCGGCCAGGATTATGTGCGCACCGCGCGGGCCAAGGGCATGGGCGAAAAGGTGGTGGTGCTGCGCCATGTGCTGCGCAATTCGATGATCCCGGTGGTCACCGTCATCGCGCTCGGCGTGCCGACGATTTTTGGCGGCGCGATCATCACCGAGCAGGTGTTCAAGGTGAATGGCCTCGGCCAGCAGCTGATCACCTCGATCCATTCCAACGATCTGCCGATGGTGATGACGCTGACCTTCATCTTTGCCATCCTGATCGTTGTCTTCAACCTGATTGCCGATCTGCTCTACGGCATTCTCGACCCGAGGATCCGCTATGACTGAGGTCACCGCCGTGAAAATCCGCCCGCCGCGCAGCCAGTGGTGGGATGTCTGGGACCAGTTCAAGACGCATAAGGGTGCGCTGGTCGGCCTTGCGGTCTTTGTCACCATTCTGGTGCTGATCTTTCTGGGGCCGCTGGTCTGGAAGATTGACGCGACCTTTGTTGACCTCAAGATGCGCAACAAGGGCTTTTCGATGGCGCATCCTTTGGGCACCGATCAGCTGGGCCGCGACATGCTGGCGCGGCTGATGGTGGGGGGCCGGGTCAGTCTCGCCGTTGGCATCACCGCGATGGCGCTGGCGATTGTTCTTGGCACCTTTGTCGGCGTTCTGGCGGGCTATTTCAGACGGTTGGAGAACCTGCTGATGCGGCTGACCGACCTCTTTCTGGCGCTGCCGCTCCTGCCCCTGCTCCTCTTGATGGTCACCCTCTTCCGCGAGCCTTTGTCCAAGGCATTTGGCCCGGAGACCGGGATTTTCCTGCTGATCGTCACCGCCATCGGCGCGACCAGCTGGATGCAGACCGCACGCATCGTGCGCGGTGAGGTGCTGGCGGTGAAAGAGCGCGAGTTCGTGCTGGCCGCCCGCTCCATCGGGACGCCCTCGCGGCGGATGATCACCCGGCATATCCTGCCCAATGTGATGAGCCCGATCATGGTCTCGGCCACTTTGGGCATCGCCTCGGCGATCATCACCGAAAGTGCGCTCTCCTTCCTCGGCCTCGGCTTTCCGCCGGATTTCCCGACCTGGGGACGGCTCTTGTTTGATGCGGTGGACCAGATCCGCCTGTTCCCCAGCCGGGTGATCATGCCGGGTGTCGCGATCTCGCTGGTGGTGCTGAGCGTGAATTACATCGGTGACGGGCTGCGCGACGCGCTCGACCCCCGCATTCGCGGCCGCTGATCCCCTGCCCCTCGAACGTCACCCCCGGCTCAGATGCGCCGGGGGTTTTGCGTTCCGCGCCCGATGACGCATGCCCCGCCGCTTCGCCCCAGCCACATCAACCGAGTCCCATCGGGGCCGTGGCCAGTTGATGCGCAAAAAGAACCCCGCTCCTTCAGACAAGACCCGGGAGAGGTGGCTCTGTCGGAAGCGGGGTTCGAACTTTATCAAAATGGTCTGCATGTTCATTCTGCGCCGCAGCATTGTCCCGGTCAACGACAGCGGGGCAATGCTCAGGCACCACCGCATGAAATCCGCCCATCGCCCATATCCCGACCTCTCAAAAGTGGTATTTGCCGGGTTTTATCGCGAAATGATGGTTCCGCGCGGCGACTCACCCAGAAAATCCCGCGCGCGGGCGGGGTTTGAGCGCGGCGGACGGGCGCTGTGCAGCTGCAGAAGAACCCGATCACCGGCGCGTGCCATCCCCCCGGATCCGGGAAGCCGGGATGGCGCGCCCCGAAAACGCCTCAGCCGAGCGTGGCCAGAAAGGCGTCGATCCCCGCCTGCGCCACCGCCTGATCCTGCGCGGGCGTGCCGGAGGAGACGCCGATCCCCCCCACCACCGCGCCCGCAACCAGCACCGGCAGGCCGCCGCCCACCACCATCAGCCGCCCGCCAATCGCCGAGGCGATGCCATAGGCCGGGGCACCGGGCTGGCTGGCCGCGCCATATTCATGCGTCGCCTTTTTCGCCGCCGAGGCGGTGTAGCTCTTGTCGATGGCAATGGTGATCGAGGTCACCTTGCCGCCATCCATCCGCTCAAAGGCGATCAGATTGCCGCCCTCATCGGTGATGGCGATGCACATCGGCACGCCGATCTCCGCGGCTTTCGTCCGGGCGCCTGCCAGAAGCACCCCGGCATCGGCAAGATCAAGTCTTTGTACTGTCAGCATTTTCAATCCTCAGGCAGCTTTGACCGCACGCCGGGCGGCATGCAGCAGGGGTTCGGTATAGCCCGAGGGCTGGGTGACGCCCTGCAGGATCAGATCGCGCGCGGCGTTGAAGGCCGTGCCGTCAAAGCCCGGCGCCATCGGGACATAGGCGGCATCCCCGGCGTTTTGCGCATCGACCTTCGGCGCCATCCGCCGCAGGCTCGCCTCCACCGCCTCCACGGTGGTGATGCCGTGCAGGATCCAGTTCGCCAGATATTGCGAGGAAATCCGCAGGGTTGCCCGATCCTCCATCAGCGCCACATCGTTGATGTCCGGCACTTTTGAGCAGCCTACCCCCTGATCGACCCAGCGCACCACATAGCCGAGGATCGACTGGCAGGCATTGTCCAGCTCTCGCGTGACTTCCTCGACCGAGAGGTTGCGGCCAAACATCACCGGCGGCGTCAAAAGATCCGCGCGCGAGGCTTTCGGGCGGGATTTCAGGCTCTCCTGCAGCGCCGCCACATCGACCTGATGGTAATGCGTGGCATGCAGCGTCGCCGCCGTCGGGCTGGGCACCCAGGCGGTGTTCGCCCCCGCTTTCGGATGGCCGATCTTCACGCTCAGCATCTCGGCCATGCAATCGGGTTTCGCCCACATGCCCTTGCCGATCTGCCCGCGCCCGGCCATGCCCGCGGCCAGACCCGCATCGACATTGCCCGCCTCATAGGCCGGCAGCCAGAGCGAGGTCGCCATTTCGGCTTTCGGCACCACCGGCCCCGCCTGCATCGAGGTGTGGATCTCATCCCCCGTGCGATCCAGAAAACCGGTGTTGATGAAGACGCAGCGATCCTTCACCGCCGCGATACAGGCGGCCAGATTGGCCGATGTGCGGCGCTCTTCATCCATCACGCCGATCTTCACCGTGTTCTGCGGCAGGCCCAGAATGGCCTCCACCCGGGTGAAGAGCGTATCGGCAAAGGCCACCTCTTCCGGCCCGTGCATCTTCGGTTTCACCACATAAATCGACCCTGCGCGCGAGTTTTTGGCCCCGGACTTGGCCAAATCATGCATGGCGGCGGCCACGGTGACCATGGCATCCATGATCCCCTCGGGCGTTTCCTGCCCCTGCCAGAGCACGGCATCCGTGGTCATCAGATGGCCGACATTGCGCACCAGCAAGAGCGCGCGGCCCGGATGCGTGACCGGCTTCCCCTGCGGGTCAAGATAGGTCACATCGGGGTTCAGGCTGCGGGTCATCACCCGGCCGCCCTTCTCAAAGCTCTCGCTCAGATCGCCGCGCATCAGGCCCAGCCAGTTGCTGTAGATCAGGCATTTATCCTCGGCATCCACCGCCGCGACGCTGTCTTCACAGTCCTGAATTGCGGTCAGCGCGCTTTCCAGCCGGATGTCGGCAATGCCCGCCGGATCGGCGGCGCCGATCACCGAAGCGCGGTCAATCACCACTTCGATCAGCAAGCCATTGGCGCGCAGGAAGATGTTGCCCTCAGTGGTATAGCCCGCGAATTGCGCGGGATCGGCGAGCGTGGTCGCCCCCGCCGGGGTGGTGATGCTCAGCGCGGCATCTGCCACCGCAAGACCCGTCACCTCGGCCCAGGACCCTGCGGTCAGCGGCACGGCGCGGTCGAGATGCGCGCGCGCCCAGGCGATCACCTCGGCCCCGCGTGCGGCGTCATAGCCCTTGCCCTGCGCCGCGCCGGGAATCGCATCGGTGCCATAGAGCGCGTCATAGAGGCTGCCCCAGCGGGCGTTGGCGGCGTTCAGCGCGAAACGCGCATTCATCACCGGCACCACCAGCTGCGGCCCGGCCATCCGCGCGATTTCGTCGTCGACATTCTCGGTGCCGAGCGTGAAAGGCGCAGGTTCGGGCTGCAAATAGCCGATTTCGCTCAGAAAAGCGCGGTAGGCCTCGCCGTCGAACGGTTCTGCCCGATGCGCCAGATGCCAGGCGTCGATCTGCGCCTGCAGATCCGCGCGCTTGGCCAAAAGCGCGGCGTTCACCGGCGCGAGATCGGCCAGAAGGGCCGCATAGCCCGCCCAGAAATCCTCGGCGCTCACGCCCAACAGCACGCGGGTCTCGATCAGCGCGGCCAGTTCGGCGGCCACTTGTAGCCCGGCGCGGTCAACATAGTTGGTCATGGGATCCTCCAGTCATTGGCTCGGTTTCAGGCGCCTCCGGGGCAGCCTGCGTTGCCCCCTGCCTAACGCAGCCTGCCGCCTCTTGTGAGAAATGGAAAAATGTTTTTCACTATGTGGAAAGGGAGTCAGATGGAACAGGCAAAATCCGAGGGTGTGCAGTCGGTTGCGCGGGCGTTGACCCTGCTGAAGGTGCTGGCGCAGCATGATGAGGGCAGCCGGGTCAGCGATATTGCGCGGCAGACCGGATTGGCGGTGTCCACCGCGCACCGGCTTCTGACCACGCTGGAAGTGGCGGGTTTCGCGCAATTCGAGAGCGATACCGCGCTGTGGCATGTCGGGCGCGAGGCTTTTGCCGTGGGGTCGGCCTTTGGGCGGCGGCGCAATTTCGTGGCCCCCGCCCTGCCGTTTCTGCGCCGCCTGCGCGATGCCACGCGCGAAACCGCCAATCTGGGCTTGCTGGATGCCGATCAGCTGGTCACCGTCTCGCAAGTGGAAAGCCGCGAAATCATGCGCGCCATTTCGCCCCCGGGCGGAAGGGTGCCGGTGTTTTGCTCCGGGATGGGCAAGGCGATTTTGGCCACCTGGCCCGATGCCGATATCGCCGCCTTTGCCGCGCGCACCGGGTTCCATCCGCTCACCAGCCGCTCGCACCGCGATCTGGCGACCGCGATGGCGGAGATTGCGGACATCCGCGCCCGGGGCTGGGCGCTGGATGATGAGGAACATGTGACCGGGCTGCGCTGTGTGGCCGCCGTGGTCTGGTCGCCGCAGGGCGAGGCCGCCTGCGCGATCTCGGTCTCCGGGCTTGCCGCACGGCTGACGCCGGAGCGGTTGCCGGTTGTGGGGCGACAGGTGATGCAGGCCGCCCGCGACCTGACCGAGAGTTTGGGCGGCGTCGCGGGGCCGTTGTGACCCGGGTCGCCGCGCCGTGCCGCCCCCGCCCCCGCCCCGCGCAGGCGCGGACATTGTGGAAACATCCCGCCCGCAGCACCACCGCGGTTGACAGAAGCCCCCGCCACACCGTGTAATCGGAGATTGTCGGACAATGGGAGATGTCAGGGCCGTGCGTGATCCATTGATGGTGGTGACCCTCTCGACCAATGATTATGAGCCCCGACAGCGCGTCTCGGCGTTTGAGGCGGCCGCCGCCTCCATCTGCAAGCTGGCGATCGAGCCGACGTATGAAGACAGTTACAGTTCGCATACCACCATCAAGTTGCTGCCGGGGGTGGTGACGGCCCGCACCAGCCATTCCGCCTCGGTCACGCGCCGCACGCGGGCGATGGCGGCGGATGAGGCGGATAATCTTCTGATCCATGTGCCGCTGAACCAGGGGTTTCAGATGGCGCAACTCGGCGGGCAGGAGGTCAGCTGTGGCGCGGGTCAGGTCTATCTTGACCCCAATGAAGTGGCGGGCCGCGCAGAGTTCGGCGCGCCGCAGACCGAGATGTTCTACATTTCGATCCCGCGCGCGGCACTGGCCCTGCCCGCCCGCACGCTGAACGGCAGCCTGCGCGAAGTGGTGAAGATGACGCCGCAATGGCGGCTTTTTGTCGGCTATGCCCAGATGCTGCACAGCGAAGCGGCGACGCTCGGCGCGGATGAAATCGGCCTCTGCACGTCGCATCTGCACGAATTGGCGCGGATGGCGCTTTGTGCCGATGAGAATGAGCGGCTGCAGATGCAGGGCCGCGGGGTGCGGGCCGCCCGCCTGCGCGCGCTGAAATCCGACATCGCGGCGCATCTGGCGACGCCGGGGATGGGCCTGGCGGAAATCGCCGCGAAGCAAGGGATTTCAGAGCGTTACGCCCGCGCCCTCTTCACCGATGAGGGCACGACATTTCGCGATTACGTCACAGGGCGGCGCCTGCAACTGGTGCACCGGATGCTTCTGGATCCGGCGCAGGATCACCGCTCGGTCAGTGATCTGGTGATGGCGGCGGGCTTTGGCGACCTGTCGTGGTTCAACAAATGCTATCGCCAGCTCTATGGCGAAACGCCGTCGGACAGCCGCGCCGCCGCGCAGAGGGCGCGCTGATCCGTCTGCACCGCCCTTTGTGCCGCCCAGCCCGCAATCAGTGCCGCCCACCCCAAGAACAGCGGCGGCGTTCCGCATAGCCTGAGCATATTGATCGCGGCAATTTCGGCCGCGCCAAACCGGTGAGTAAGAGGTACGGGCCAGGGATGACGCATTTCAGTCTGGGAATTTCACTGCGCCTGATGCGCCAAACCTGGCCCTTTTTGCTGTTTCGGGTGCTGGTCTATTTCGGCATCGCCGCGGGCTTTGTGCTCGCCACCGGCACCGGTGCCGGTCTGGGCTATGGCATCGGCGGCTTTTGGGACGATGAAACCCGGCTGGGCGCGGCTGTCTGGGGCGGCGTCGGCGGCTTTGGCCTCAGCGCGGGCCTGCTCTATCTCGCGCGCGAATATCTCCTGTATCTGGTCAAAGCGGGCCATATCGCGGTGATGGTCGAGGCGTTGCAGGGCCGCGCCCTGCCCGAGGGGCAAGGGCAGATCGCCTATGCCCGCGCCATTGTGACCGCGCGTTTTGGTCAGGCGAGCCTGCTGTTCGGCCTTGATCAGCTGGTCAAAGGGGTGATCGGCGCGGTGACCGGCCTCTTGCAGGGGCTGTTCAGCATCCTGCCGATTCCCGGGCTGGAGCGGGTGATGGCGCTGGTGCGCGCCTATCTGAAAGTGGCCGTCGGCCTGATGGATGAGGTGATGCTGGCGCATGTCCTGCGCACCCGCGCCGAAAACCCCTATGCCGCCGCGCGCACGGCACTGGTGCTTTACGCGCAAAACGCCCGGCCCCTGCTGATCAGCGCCGCCTGGATCACCGCGCTGATCTGGCTGCTGTCAGTGGTGGTGTTTGTGCTGATGCTGGCGCCCGCGGCGGCGCTGGTCTGGTTCCTGCCCGGTCAGGCCTCGGCCGCCAGTCTGGTTTTTGCGGTGCTTTTTGCCTGGGCGGTGAAGGCCGCCCTGATCGAACCTTTCGCCATTGCCTGCCTTTTGCAGGCGTTTTTCACCGTTTCCGAGGGCCAGAGCCCCAATCCAGAGTGGCAACGCAAGCTGGACGGGGTTTCTGAGCGTTTCAAGACCCTCGGCACCCGCGCAATGTCCTGGACGGGGCGCGGGTCCACTTCCTCTTCCAACACCGGAGATGCCGCATGAAACCCTGGATTGGCGTCTTCGTGACCGCCCTCACCCTTCTGGCGACGCCCTTGGCCGCCGAAACCCCGCGCACGATCATCGTGATGGATGGTTCCGGCTCGATGTGGGGGCAGATCGACGGCCGCCCGAAACTTGAGATTGCCCGCGACACGGTGGCGACGGTCCTCGCCGGAATTCCCGCCGGGCAGGCGTTGGGGCTGATGGCCTATGGTCATCGGCGCAAGGGTGATTGTGGCGATATCGAGCTGATGGTGCCGCCCGCCGCGGGCACCGCCCCCACGATTGCCGCTGATGTCAACGCGATGAAATTCCTTGGCAAAACGCCCCTGTCCGAGGCCGTGCGCCAGGCCGCCGAAGCCCTGCGCTATGGCGAAGAGGCCGCGACTGTCGTGCTCGTCACCGACGGGTTGGAGACCTGCGCCGCCGATCCCTGCGCGCTCGGGCGCGAGCTGGAGGCCGGCGGGCTGAACTTTACCGCCCATGTCATCGGCTTTGGCCTGACCGCAGCCGAGGGCGCGCAGGTCTCCTGCCTCGCGGCGGAAACCGGGGGCAAGTACATTCAGGCCGGCGATGCGGCGGGCCTTGCCGAGGCGCTGACCGCCACCGTCACCACGCCGGCCGCCCCGCCCGAAACCGCCGCCGCCCCCCTGCCCGAAGCCCGGCTGACCGCGCCGGATGAGGCCGCCATTGGCACCATGGTGCAGGTGGGCTGGACCGGACCGCAGGAGGATTTGGACACGATCGAGATCGTCGCGCCGGTGGATGACAGCTATCTCGAATATGCCTATGTCTCCGAGGGCAATCCGGTCTCGCTGCAGATGCCGGGCACGCCGGGGATCTATGAGCTGCGCTACAAGCATCAGGATCACAGCATTGTCGCCACGCGGCCGATCACCGTCATCGAAGGGCCTTTGGCGCTGATGGCGCCCGATCAGGCCGCGGTGGGGCAGTTGGTCCCGATCGGCTGGAACGGACCGAACGCGGTCTATGACAATATCCAGCTGCGTCTGGCGGGCGACGACAGCTATGTCGATTATGCCTATGTCGCCAGCGGCAATCCGGTGGTGCTGCGGATGCCCGACACCGCGGGCAACTACGAATTCACCTACAAATTCAACGATGCGCAGGTGCTGATCACCCGGCCGATCACCGTGCTGCCCGCGGGCAGTACACCGGTGCTGGCCCCCGCGAGCCTCTCTGGCCCCGCCAGCGCGGCGCCGGGCGCAGATCTCTACATCGGCTGGACCGGCCCCCGCGCGGCGGGCGACCGGATCGAGATCCGCGCCCCGGGCGAGGCCGGGGCGCTGGCCTCGGCCGATGTGGAAGACGGCACCCCCGCCAGCCTGACCGCGCCCGAGACGCCCGGAACCTATGAGTTGATCTATCATTTCCAGTCCGAGGATGTGCTGGCCCGCGCGCCCTTGACCGTGGCGGCGGATATGCCCGCCGCCACAACGCCCGGCGGCCCGGTGCCGGTGACGATTGAAGCGGATCAGGGGGGGCTGGAGCTCTCGGTCCAATGGTCGGCGGTGCCCGCCACGGATGTCGCCAACCCGCTGCCGCCCGAGGCCTGGGCGCTGAACGACCGCGTCTCGGCCCCGGTGGCGGCCAGCTTTCTGCCCGGCGTCTATGACGTGCGCGGCGAGGCGGGCGATCAGGTCTTCACCGGGCGGATCACCGTGGTGGCGGGGGCCGAGAACCATTTCGTGATCCCCTATGATCCGGCGCAAAGCCCGGCGGGGCCCGATGCGCCCGGGGCTGGCGCCGCACAGCCGGGTGATCCGGTCGCCCTGAAGATCTCGGGGGAATATGTGGGCATGCGCATCCGCTGGCAGGCCACCCCGGCGGGGGGGCAGGACAGCCTGATGCTCGGCAGCGGCGATTTTGCCGCCGAGGCCTGGGACACCCGGCTGGATCCCGGCCGCTGGCTGATCGAGGGTCAGGCCGAGGGAGGCCAGGGCCCGCTCTATGTCGCGGTGATCTCGGTGGCGCCGGACGGCCCCGCGGCGATCACCCTGCCCCGCACCGTGGCGGCGGACCGCAGCGCCTTTGCCCTGCCCGATGGCGCCGAGGGCCTGGCGCGCTGCGTTGCAGAGCCTGCCTGCTATGTCACCGATGCCGCGGCGGGGCTGCGCTACCACCTTCTGCCCGGTTGGGCTTCCGGTGCCGGCTATGGGATGGAAACCGCTGCCGGGGTCGCGGCCACCCAGCCCAGCGCGGAATTCTACACCGGAACGCCGCTGGCGGTGCAGATGGCGCTGAACCCGCGGCAATGGGCTGCCAGCCTCGGGCCCTGCGAGGCGGTATCGGTCGGCCTGCTCTGCGCGGTGACCGGCACCGACCCTGCCGCCCTCGCCCTGTTGCGCAGCACGTTGGGCGCCGCACGGGCTGAGGATGCCGCCGCCACGACGACACCCACCGCGACACCATCGGCCGCAACCGCCTCCGGCACCGGCCCTGATCTGGCCGAGGTGATGCGCAGCCTTCAGGGCATCGCGATCACCGCACCCGAAGGCCTTGATCTGCGAGAGTTTCTGGCCCCCGGCCTTGCAAAGGACACCCAATGACCCGCATTGCATTCCTGCCTGTCATCGCCGCGCTCGGCCTCTCTGTCCCGCTCGCGGCACCTGCCCGCGCCGAAGCCAACCTCGGCACCGGCGGCAAGGCGGTCTATGCAGACTGCCGCGACGGCGGCTGCCGCTGCACGCTGAGCCCGATGACCACCGATGAGGTGAGCGCGCTGATCGGCACCGCGCCGCCCGAGGGGGCGCGCGACTGGGTCGTGGTCTCTTATGCCGACAGCTATTTCTGGAGCGCGCAAAGCCTTGAGGACATTGACAGCGCCATGGGCGGCGACGGGCGCTGTGATCTGGAGGTTTTCGCCCCGGTGGTGCCGCGCGACGGCACCTGGACGGGCAAGGTGCGCACTACGAAGATCGCGGGTTGCCCGGAGGGTCTGGCGCAGACCCTGCCCGGCATGGTCAGCGGCATGGTTTTCGCCCGCCGCATCGCCTGGGGCGGGGTGTTTCACCCGGCGCAGCTGAACATGAACCCCTCGGATCAGGTGGTGAACTGGACCGAGATCGGGCCGACGATGTTTCAGGGGAAACTGGTGGCGCCCGTGCAGAATGACATGCTGAGTGTCTCAGGCACGCTGACCTCATCGCTGGTGGATGAAGACAGTGCGGTCGCCCGTTTTCACCTGCGCGTCGGGGCCGGTTCGGGCGCCAATGCCGCCGCCCTCGCCATGTTGGGCATGGCCGATTGCCGCGTCGATTCCACCTATCAGTTCAAACGCAGCGGGGCCTGAGGCGACGCGGGCCTGAGGTGGCACAGGGGGGGGCACAGGGCGCGGGGCGGGTGGCGCGGGTCGGCAGAGGCAGCCCCTGTCCCCGGTTGCGGCTCTTGCAGCGCGCGGCGGCATTGTGGGATGGTGTGACACCAGCCCGCTGCAGCACAGGATGCGATGGACGCGATACCAACCCTGACCACCGCCAGGCTGATCCTGCGCCCGATGCAGGCCGGGGACTGGCCTGCCTACCATGCGCTGATGGCCTCGGACCGCGCGCTGCATATGGGGGGGCCCTTCTCCCCCACGGCCGCCTGGGGGATGTTTTGCAGCGATCACGCGCAATGGAGCCTCTTTGGCCTCGGGGCGCTGATGATCGAGGACCGGGCAAGCGGCCACTGCCTCGGGCAGGTCGGCATCAACACCGGCCCCCTTTTTCCCGAACATGAGCTTGGCTGGTTCCTCTATCCAGAGGCGGAGGGGCATGGCTATGCCTGCGAGGCCGCATCGGCGCTGCGCGACTGGGCGAAAGAGGGCCGGCATCTCGCCACGCTGGTCAGCTATATGGACGCTGCAAACGCCAGATCCGCCGCGCTGGCTCTGCGGCTGGGCGCCCGGTTGGACGCGCAGGCGGCACGGCCCGACCCCGGTGATCTGGTCTATCGGCACTATTGACGGGCACGGGGCCCAAATGACCCGCGCGGGCAGGATAGGCGGGCCGCAGCGAATTGACGGGCGCGGGCAGATCACCGGCCATGCCACGCGCTGCCCGTGATCCTCACGCTCCTCATGCTCGCTGCAGCCGCTGCAGCCGCTGGTGATGACGGTGGCGCGGCGCGCCTGCCGTGATGCGAGGGTTGCAGGCACACGGTGGTCCCGGTCGGCATCCTTCACCGCCGAAGATCATTCTATCCATATGTAAAACACGGGAAATTCAGAACAGCGCATCCCCCGCAGCAAAGCCCTGGAAACCGAAATCCGCCCAAACAGCGTCCTGCCGCGCAACCGGCGATTGACTTCACGGCCGTTCGGCGGCATCTCTGACGCTGATGGTTCCCGCGTCGGCAAAAGCTCCGAACGGGTGAAAAGGGAATGCGGTGAGGAGTAGCCATCAGGCGCCGAATCCGCGACTGCCCCCGCAACTGTGAGCGGTAGCCAACCCCGATATGCCACTGGTGCCCTGCACCGGGAAGGCGGGGAAGGCCACGATCCGCGAGTCAGGAGACCTGCCATCATGATCGAAGCCACACCGGGCGGGGTGCCCCGGAGAAAGACCGCATGTGCCGATACCGGCATCCATCCAGCCTGACCGCCAGATGCAGCGGTGCCGGGGCTTTTGCCCGGACACCCTTGTTGCGCCTTCTTCAACCCCGTCCTTCGTTTCATGAAGGACGTCTCTGATGCTGAAAAACGCACCAAAAACCGAACCGAAAACCGGCCTGAAAACCAAACCTGGAACCGGGCTGAACATGGGGTTCACCCCCAAGCTGACGGCCATGATCACCGCCGTTCTGGCCCTCTCCGCGGCCACCGCCGCCGGGGCCGCCGAGACCCGCTATCCGCTGACCCTCGACAATTGCGGGCATGTGCTGACGATACCGGCGCGCCCCGACAATGTGGTCTCCATCGGGCAATCCACCACGGAAATCCTCTATGCGCTGGGACAGGCGGACCGCATGGCCGGCACCGCGCTCTGGTTCAACGCGGTGCTGCCCGCCTATGAGGCGCAAAACGCCCGGGTCGCGCGGATCAGCGACAACATGCCCAGCTTTGAAGCGGTGGTGAACAAGCGCCCCGGTTTCGTGCCGACGATGTTTGAATGGATGATCGGCGCCCAGGGCGCGGTCGGCACCCGTCCGCAATTCGCCGATCTGGGGATCCCGGCCTATGTCATGCCCACCGATTGTGAGGGCAAGGACAATCTGGTCGGCGCCGATGGCACCCGGCTGGCCCCCTTTGACATCGGCACCCTGTGGAAGAGCATCGCGCAGATGGCTGAGGTCATGGATGCGCAGGATGCGGGTGCCGCGCTGATCGCCGATCTGCAGGCGCGCGATGCGGCGGTCGTGGCGCGGGCGCAGGCGATGGCGCTGCCCGATGCCTCGGCGGCGGTCTGGTTTTCCTCGGCCGATCTGGAACTTGACCCCTATATGGCGGGCGGGATGGGGGTGCCGGCCTGGATGCTGGCGCGGCTCGGCCTGCGCAATGTGGTCACGTCGGATGAGGAATGGCCGACGGTGGGTTGGGAAACCATCGCCCGCGCCGACCCTTCGGTGCTGATCATTGCCCGGATGGACCGCCGCCGCTTTCCCGCCGATGATGTCGCGGAAAAGCTGCGCTTTTTGCAGTCTGACCCGGTGACGCGGCAGATGACGGCGGTGCGCGAAGGCCGCATCGTTGTGCTGGATGCCGAGGCGATGCACCCCGGCATCCGGCTGATTGACGGGCTGGAAGTGCTGGCCGAGGGCATGGACGGGCTGACGCAATGACCGATTGTGCATCGGTGGCGGTGGCTCAGCGCCGCAGGTCCCTGCCCTGGCTCTGGGTGCCGCTCCTCGTGGTGCTGGCCCCGATGATCGGCACCGCTCTGGGCGAGACGCCGATCCCGCTCGGCACGGTCTGGCAGGCGCTGGCCAATCAGATCTGGGGCGCGGACCATCTGATCGACCCGATCGATCAGGGCATCATCTGGTCGTACCGCCTGCCGCGCGCGCTGGTGGCCGGGAGCTGCGGCGCGGGCCTCGCGATCTCGGGGCTGGTGCTGCAGACCCTGTTGCGCAACGCGCTGGCCGATCCCTATCTTCTGGGGATTTCGGCGGGTGCCTCCACCGGCGCGGTGCTGGTGGCGGTGACCGGTCTCGGCGCGGCCTTCCTGCCGATGTCGGCGGGGGCGCTTTTGGGCGCGCTCGCGGCCTTCGGGCTGGTCGTCGGGCTGGCGCGGCTGGCGGGCGGCGGGCCGGGGGCACGCGGGGCGGCACAGATCGTGCTGGCGGGCATTGCCGGGTCGCAGCTGTTCAATGCGTTGACCAGTTTTATCATCGCGCGCTCGGCCAGTGCCGAACAGGCGCGCGGCATCCTGTTCTGGCTCCTTGGCAATCTCTCGGGGGTGCGCTGGGAGGATGTCGGCCTCACCCTCGTGGCGGTGCTGCTCGTGCTGGGCGCGGCGCTGTGGCATGTGCGGGCACTTGACGCTTTCACTTTTGGCACGGAATCCGCCGCCTCGCTGGGCGTGCCGGTGCGGCGGGTGCAGGCGGTGCTGATCCTTGCCACGGCGGCGGCGACGGCGGTGATGGTCTCGGTCACCGGCGCCATCGGTTTTGTCGGGCTGGTGGTGCCGCATGCCGCGCGGTTTCTGGTGGGCAGCGCCCATGCGCGTCTGGTGCCGGTCTCGGCGCTGATCGGCATGGTGTTTCTGATCGCCGCCGATGTCATCGCCCGGGTGCTGGTGCCGGGCCAGACCCTGCCCATCGGCGTGGTCACCGCGCTTGTCGGGGCCCCGGCCTTTGCCATCATCCTGATCCGCGCGGGGGCCGGCCGATGACCCTCTCCGCCCATGATCTGACACGCCGGGTGCGGGGCCGCACCCTGCTCGACGCCGTCAGCCTCACCCTTGCCCCCGGCGAGATGCTGGGGCTGATCGGGCCGAACGGCTCGGGCAAATCGACGCTGCTGCGGCTGATGGCGCGGCTGATCCGCCCCGACCGCGGGCATCTGACGCTGCACGGGCGGCCGATGGAGGACATGCCGCAGCGCGAGATCGCCCGGCAGATCGCGCTGGTGGCGCAGAGCGCCGAGACCACAGACCGCATCCCGGTGCGCGATGCGGTGGCGCTGGGGCGGACGCCCTGGCTGGACGCGCTGCGCCCCTGGTCTGACGCGGATGAGGCCGAGGTGACACGGGCGCTGGCGCGGGTCGATCTGACCCATCTCGCCGCGCGGGACTGGTCGACCCTCTCGGGGGGCGAGCGGCAGCGCGCGCATATTGCCCGGGCTCTCGCGCAGAACCCGCAGATCCTACTGCTGGATGAGCCGACGAACCATCTCGACATCCGCCATCAGATGTCGATCCTCGATCTGATCGGCACCCTCGGCCTCTCCACCGTGATCGCGCTGCATGACCTCAATCAGGCGATGCGCTGTGACCGGGTGGCGGTCTTGCATCAGGGGGTGCTGGTGGCGCTCGGCCCGCCCTCAGACGTACTGAGCCCTGAGCTGCTGGCCCGGGTCTTTGGCGTCCGCGCAAGCCCGCTGATTGATCCGCAAGACGGCAGCCGCCTGATGCGCTTTCACCCCCTTCATTGAAAGAAACCTTTGATGCGAAACGCACTTTCCGCAATCACCTTTATGATCATCCTGCCCGCGACGGCGGCTTCCGCGACCCATGAGGTGAAAATGCTCACCCGGGGCGAGAGCGGCAGCATGGTCTATGAGCCCGCCTTCCTGCAGCTGAACCCCGGCGACAAGGTCCGCTTTGTCGCCACCCAACCCAGCCATAATGTGGCCAGCATCCCCGAAATCTGGCCCGAGGATGCCGCGCAGGTGAAAGCCCCGATCAACGCGGAGATCGAGATCACTTTCGAGACCCCCGGCCTTTACGGCATCAAATGCAGCCCGCATTACACGATGGGGATGGTCATGCTGATTGCGGTGGCACCGGTGGCGCTGGCGGATCTGACCGTCCCCGCCACGCTGCCGCCGATGGCCCGCGACCGTCTGACGGGCATTGTGCGGCAGATGCAGCCCGAGTAACGCCCCCTCCGCGCGGTGCTCAGCCCTGCAACGCCGCGGCGACATCGGTGAAGGCGGCGGTCAGCGCCGTCTCCAGCTCGGCCAGACCCGGGCGTGTGCTGCGGAACAGGCCCCATTCATAAGGAATGGCCACCGCCAGCGGCAGGATGCGGATGCCCTGCAACGCGATCCCGCGCGCCGAGACCGGATCAACCAGCGCGATGCCAAGGCCCGCCCGCGCCGCCAGCATCGCATTGAGCGAGCTGTTGGTGGTCAGTTTGGCGATGGGCACGATCCCCTGATCGCCAAAGGCCGCGTCGATCCGGTGGCGGATCCGGTAGCTGTTGCCGACGCTCAGAAGCCGCGCCTCGCGGAACGCGTCCAGCGCGACCACCTCGCCCGCATGATCTTCGGCCACCACCGCCACCAGATGGCTCTCGGCCTGCGCCAGACAGTCAAGCCCGGCATGCGCCAAAGGCAGCGCCGAGACGGCATAATCCGCCTCGCCCCGCAAGAGCGCCTGCACCAGATGCTCGGCATCCATCGTCGGCAGGGCCACTGTCCCCGGAAGCTCCGCGCCCAGCGCCCGCAGCATCTGCGGCACCATCCCCGCCGACATCGCCGGGGTCGCGGCCAGGGTCAGCGATTGCACCCGCTCTTCGCGCAGATTGGCGGCCCGCTCGGCCACCTGAGCATAGCTGGTCAGCAGGCGCTGCGCATCCTCGTAAAACTGCACGCCTTTCGGGCTGGGCGAGATCCGGGGGCCGTTGCGCTCAAACAGGGTAAAGCCCAGCACCGCCTCAAGATCACGCACAAGACGGGTGATCACCGGCTGCCCGATGCCCAGACGCTTGGCCGCCGCGGTCATCGAACCCGAGGCCATCACCGCTACGAATGCCTCTATGCCGCGCATATCCGGCATATCACTATTCTTGATTGACATAATTAAACCCAAATCATCCGATTTTAGCATAGACAGCCCGGCACTATGCGCTTTATGAATACAGAATGTCTCCATCACTGGGGCGGGAAAAATTCAAGAGGTTCTTTTGACACGGAAATCGGATGCCATTGACCGGGCCGCTGGCCTGGCGCCCGAGGGGGCGATCCACGCCTTGCGCCGTTTTCGGCCGGAATTCGTTGACGGGGCCGAGGCCTGCCGTGCCGCCGTGCTCAGCCCCGAAGAGGCTTTGGGCCTGTCGGAGGATCTGCGGCAGGCGGTGGCATACCGCGCGGCGCGGGGCGCGGAAAACCCCGCCCTTCTCGGGGTTTACCGGGTGCCGGAGGGCGCGGATCTGGCCACGCTGGCCCGGGGCGAGACCCCGGCCGACCCGGCCCTCGCGGCGCTCGCGCGGCATGCCGACATGATCGCGGCGCGGCCCGCAGAGGCCAGCGGTCAGGATCTGGCCATGCTGCAAGCAGCGGGGTTCACCGTGCCGCAGATCATCGCGCTGTCGGAGCTTCTGGCCTATGTCTGCTTTCAGATCCGCGTCGCGCATGGTCTGGCCCTGATGGAGGCCGCCGGATGACCACCGCTGACACCCGCACCAAGACCGCCGAAATCCCGCAGATCAAACTGAAGCCGCTGTCCTGGACGCCCTATCTGCCCCCGGTCGAGATCAACGAGGCGACGCCGCGCCAATTGGCAGCGATGCAGGTGACGCCTTCGGCCAAAAAGGTCTCGCCCTATGTGCGCACGCTGGCGCATGACCCCGACAGCTATGTCGCGCGCACCCTGTTGTTCAATGCGATCATGTATGTGGAGGGCGGCCTGCCGCGCGAGGACCGCGAGCTGGGCGCGCTGGGCGCCTCGCTGGTCAATGGCTGCCGATACTGCGCCAATGTGCATGCCCGCCAGCACTCCCGGCTGCGGGACTCGGCGGCGGTGATCTCGGCGCTTTATGCCGGGCGGCGCGATCTTTTGGCGCCGCGCGATGCCGCGATCATGGATTTTGCCGAGGCGCTGACCGCCACCCCGCCCCGCGCGGAGGCCCGTCATCTGGCCGCGCTAAAGGCGGCAGGGATGGACAATACGGAAATAATTGATCTGATCCATGCCATCGCGATCTTTGGCTGGGCCAACCGCCTGATGCACCCCCTCGGCCATTCCACCTGAAGGACAGCTCTCATGACCCCCATCGACACCCCGAATGCCCCCGCCGCCATCGGCCCCTATTCGCAGGCGATCCGCATCGGCGATCTGCTCTTCGTCTCGGGCCAGCTGCCGATTGACCCCGCCACCGGCGCCTTTGCCGCCGAGGATGCCGTGGGGCAGATGACGCAATGTCTGGCCAATATCGCGGCGATTGCCACAGCGGCGGGCACCGACATCTCGCGCACCGTCAAGACCACGATCCTGCTGACCGATCTTGGCCCCTTCGCCCAGATCAACGAAGCCTATGGCGCGGCCTTTAGCGCCCCTTATCCGGCGCGGGCCTGCTATGAGGTTTCGGCGCTGCCCAAGGGCGCGCTGGTCGAAGTTGAAGCTGTGATCGCCTGCTGAAATGACCAACCTCACCGCCCCCGCCTCCGCCTGCTGCGCCCTGTTGCCGCTGCCCGATTGCGCGGGCCGCGCCTGGGCCCGCCGCGCCATCGCGCTTTTGCAGGGCGATGCGCGCCGCTCTGCCGACACCCATCTGATCAAGCCCGTCTTCGGCGGGCTGACCGGCATCGACATCTATCTGAAAGATGAGAGCACGCATCCCACCGGTTCGCTGAAACACCGCCTCGCGCGGTCGCTTGTGCTCTATGGGATCTGCAACGGCCACATCGGCGAGACGACGACGCTGGTCGAGGCCTCATCCGGCTCGACCGCCGTTTCCGAGGCCTATTTCGCCCGGCTGCTTAACCTGCCCTTCATCGCCGTGATGCCGCGCACGACCTCGCCGCAGAAGATCCGCGAGATCGAGCGGTTCGGCGGGCGCTGCCATTTCGTCGAGAAATCCTCGGAGGTCTATGCGGCGGCGCAGGCGATTGCCGAGGAAACCGGCGGCCATTACCTCGATCAGTTCACCAATGCCGAACGTGCCACCGACTGGCGCGGCAACAACAACATCGCCGAGAGCATCTTTGCCCAGATGGAGGGCGAGGCACATCCCGTCCCCGATTGGGTGGTGATGAGCGCGGGAACGGGCGGCACTTCGGCCACCATCGGGCGCTACATCCGCTACCGCAATCTGGCGACGCGGCTCTGTGTCGTCGATGTCGAGCATTCGGTGTTTTACGACAGCTATTGCTCGGGCGACCGCGAGGTGACCTGCACGCAAGGCTCGGGCATCGAAGGGATCGGCCGCCCCCGCGTGGAGCCCTCGTTCCTGCCCAGAGTGATCGACCATATGATCCGCATCCCCGATGCCGCCTCGATCGCCGCGATGCAGATCCTGTCGGATCTGATCTTCCGGCGGGTGGGCGGTTCGACCGGCACCAATTTCTTTGGCCTGTGCTGGGTGGCCTCGGAAATGCGCAAGGCGGGGCGCGAAGGCTCGCTCGTCTCGGTCATCTGCGACAGCGGCGCGCGCTATACCGATACCTATTACAACGACGCCTGGCTGGATGCGAAAGGCTATGATCTGGCCCCCTGGAAACGCGCGTTGGAGACCTTTTTGGAGGGCGGCGATCTGGTGCTGCCGTAAGGCCGCGGACCAACCCACCGGCGCGCCCAGCGCGACATCTCAGGAAAGGCCCGTGTTTCACGGGCCTTTTTGCTGCCTGCGGCATCCCACCGCCCGAACCTGCCTAAAATCGCATCATGGAGATTTAATTATTCATAATTGCGATAATAAAACTTGATTCATGTCATTTTTGTATTGATCATCACATTAGATGCAAAAAGAATATGAGTATGAATCACAAAGACCTCATCATCTTCCTGAAAGTCGCCGAGACCGGCTCTGTCACCCAGGCCGCCGAGGCTTTGGGACGGTCGCAGCCTTCCGTCACGCGCTGCCTGCAAGATCTCGAAGCCAGCATCGGTTTCGCGCTGTTCGAGCGTGTCGGGCGGCGCATTTCGCTGACCGCCGAAGGTGTTGCCTTTGAAGACGAGGCGCGGCGCCTGATGGTGATGATGCAGGACCTGCCCGCCCGCACACGCGCCCGCGCCAGTGGCCTGAAGCCGCCGCTGTCGATTTCGGCGACCTATGCTTTGGGGTCGGGGCTGGTGCCCTACGCCGTGGCGCGCTGGCCCGAGGCCGAGCGGCCCGCCGAGGTCAAGCTGCTGCAGACCACCCCGAATGGCGTGGCGCAGGATCTTCTGAGCGGCAATGCGCGGATCGGGCTGGCCTCGCTGCCGCTCGATGTGCCGGGGATCATCTGTCAGCGCCGCTACAGCGCGCCGCTGGTCGCCGCTTTGCCCGAGGCACGGGCGGCGGAATTTCCCGAAGGGCGGCCGGTGTCACTGGCCGATGTCGCGGGCGATACGCTGGTCACCATGCTGGACCAGACGCGGCTGCAGGGCCGCATCCAGCAGGCGCTGCAAAACGCGGGCCTGCATCCGGCGCAGGTGATCCGGGCGAATGCCTCGCTTTCGGCGCTGCAATTCACCCGCCTGCTCGGCGCCACCGCGATTGTCGAGCCGGTCACCGCCTATGGCGCCACCCCGCGCGGCGTGATCCTGCGCGCGCTGACCGAACAAATCCCCTTCTCCTTTGGCTTTTTCGCCGCCGAAGGCACCACCGCCTCACGCGAGGCCTCGACCTTCTTCGACTATTGCGAGGCCGCCTTGTTCGATCTGGTGCCCGATGTGCGCCGTCTGGACGCGCCCTCCCCCTCCCCGCAAGACAAAGAGTGACCGATATGAGCATCCCCACCGGCCTGCCCGCCCTCGAAGCCCGCCTTGCGAAAGATCTGAGCCTGCTGGAGCTGCCCGCCAAAGCCTGGGTGCCCGAGATGCGGCATGACGGACGCCGCGTCTGGGATGTGCTCTTTGTCGGCGCGGGCATGTGCGGGCTGGCGGGGGCGGCCAAGCTGATGCTGACCGGGGTCGATAATGTCGTGCTTTATGACGCGGCACCCATGGGGTTTGAGGGGCCTTGGGAAACCTTCGCGCGGATGCAGACGCTTCGCTCGCCCAAGACGCTGGCGGGGCCCTGCCTTGGCCTGCCCGCGCTGACCTTTCGCGCCTGGTATGAGGCACAATGGGGAGAGGCCGCCTTTGACGCGCTCGACAAGATCCCGAAGGGGATGTGGATGGACTATCTGCGCTGGTATCGCCGGGTTCTGGCGCTGCCGGTGGTCAATGACACGCAGGTGACCGAGATCCGCGATGCGGGAGATGATCGGATCGCGGTGACGCTGCGCGGGCCGCAGGGCACGCGGGTCGAACACTGCCGGCATCTGGTGCTGGCCACTGGCCGCTCGGGTCTGGGCGGCGGCACGGTGCCCGCCTTCCTGCAGGGGATCGACCGGCGTTTCTGGGCGCATAGCGCGGATGACATCGATTTTGACGGGCTGCGGGACAAGCGGGTGATCGTGATCGGCGCGGGCGCCTCGGCGATGGACAATGCCGCCACCGCGCTGGAGGCGGGTGCTGCGCAGGTCGATATGCTGATCCGGCGCAGGGAAATGCCGCGGATCAACAAGATGACCGGCATCAGCTCGCAGGGCGTGGTGCACGGGATGCGCGGGCTGCCCGATGCGTGGAAATACCGCTTCAATGACTATGTGAACAGCGAACAGGTGCCGCCGCCGCGCTCGTCCACCCTGCGGGTGAGCCGGTCCGAGAATGCCCGCATCTTTCTGGGCTGCCCGGTGCAGGATGTGCGCGCCGCAAGCGATCATGTCACCGTCGTCACGCCACTGGCCGAGTTTCAGGCCGATTTCATCATCGCCGCCACCGGCTTTCGCAATGATTTCACCGGCCGCGCCGAATTCGCCACCTTCGCGCCGCATATCCGCACCTGGAAAGACGGGATCTACACCCCCGAGATGGGCAAGCGCCTGCCCTTCCTGACCGATGCGCCCTATCTCGGCGAGGGGTTCGAGTTTCTGGAAAAGACCGATGGCGCCTGCCCGATGCTGGCGCGGATCCATTGTTTCAACGATGCCGCGATGCTGTCGCATGGCAAATTGTCGGGCGATATTCCGGCGATTTCCGCCGGGGCCGACCGGCTGACCCGCGCCATCGTGGCCAAACTCTTCGCCGCGGATGTGGAGACGCATTTCGCGCGGCTGCAGGCCTTCGACACCCCCGAATTGCAGGGCGACGAATGGGAAGATGCCACCCCGAGCCTCCGCATGACCAAGACTGCCTGAAAGGCGGCCCTCTTCACCTTCAACACAGGGACATGACCCGATGACTTCACGCATTCTGACCACCCTCGGCGCGCTCGGCTTGACCGCCGCCACCGCGCTCAGCGCCACCACCCTCAGCGCCACGGCGGCCGATTATCCCGACCACCCGCTGGATGTGATCGTGGCCTTCAACCCCGGCGGCGGCACCGATGTCGCGGCCCGCACCATCGAGCCCTATATCGAGAAATATCTCGGGCAGGATCTGGTGATCCTGAACAAGCCCGGCGCGGGCGGCGAGGTGGGCTTCTCGCTGTTGGCCAATGGCAAACCCGATGGCTACACGATGGGCTTCGTCAACCTGCCCGCGATGTTCAGCTATTCCTATGAACGCGAAACCGCCTATTCGCCCGCCAGCTTCACCGGCGTGGCCAACCTCGTCTATGATCCCGGCGTGCTGGTCGTGCGGGCCGACAGCGAGTTCAAGACGCTGAAGGATCTGGTGGACTACGGCATCGCCAACCCCGGCGCCATGCCCATCGGCACCTCCGGCTCGGTCGGCTCGTCGGAGCATATCGCCATTCTGGGCGTGCAGGCGGCAACGGGGGCCAGCTTCAACCATGTGCCCTTCGGCGCCACGGCACCGCTGCGCACAGCGCTTTTGGGCGGGCATATTCAGGTCGCGGCCTTCAACCTGTCGGAATCCGAAGAATATGTCAAAGACGGCACCATGCGCCTTTTGGGTGTGATGAGCGAAGAGCGCGCCGAAACCGCGCCCGACACGCCCACCTTCCGCGAACAGGGCGTTGAGGTCATCTCCGGCTCGTCGCGCGGGCTGGCGGTGCCGGCGGGGACGGATCCGGCGATTGTCGCGGTGCTGGCCGAGGCGGTGAAGAAAGCGGTGAACGATCCCGAATATCTGGCCAAGGCCAAAGCGGCGGGCGTGCCGGTGCGCTATATCGGCGGCGCGGAGTATGACGCCTTTCTGGCCGAGGTGAGCAAATCGCTGGATCTGGCCTGGGAAAAGACCCCCTGGACCAAGTGAGCGGCAGCGCCGGTCCCGGATCACGGCCCCGCGCCGTGGTCCCCCCCCTCTCGGACCGCACCCCCTCCGACCTCCCCCTCTCCTGACCGTCCCTCTCTGGTGACTGCCCTGTGCGATCACCGCTCTCTCCTTTGAAAGGATGTTCCCATGACCTATCGGAAGGCCGAAATTGGGGCCTCGGCAGGGCTGATCCTGCTCGCGATCTTCGGCTGGTTCCAGGTCGATCACCTGCCCGCCGATGCGCTGATGTTCCCCGGGGTGCTGCTGGCGGTGATTGCCGCCCTCTCGGTCTGGATGCTGCTGCGCGCCCTGCGGGGCACCGCGCCGCATCTGACCAATCAGGCGGCGGCGGAATGGCAGTTCGCCATCTCGCGCGAGCGGATGCTGGGCGGCTTCGCCCTGCTCGCGGGCTATCTGGTGATCGTGCCGTTCCTGGGCTTTTTCACCACCTCGCTGATTTTCGTGATGCTTGTCGCCTGGGTCGCGGGCTACCGGCATCTGCGCAATCTGGTGCTGACCTCGGTGGGCTTTTGCCTCTTTGTCTATCTGATCTTTGTCGCGCTGTTCGACCGGCCCCTGCCGAAAGAGCTGCTTCTGACGCTCTTCTCCTCCGCTTCATAAGGACGCGTTATGGACATCCTTTCTGCAATTTTTCACGCGCTGCCGGGCGTTCTGGCGTGGGAAAACCTTCTGGCCATGGTGGTGGGCACGCTGGCGGGCATGACCGTCGGGTCGCTGCCCGGGCTGACCGCAACGATGGCCATTGCCGTGCTGATCCCGCTCACCTTCTCGATGTCGCCGCTGGTGGCGCTGGGGATCATGGCGGGGATCTACAACGGCGCGATGTATGGCGGCGCGATCCCGGCGATTTTGCTCAACGTGCCGGGCACGCCGCCGTCGATTGTCACCACCTTTGACGGCTATCCGCTGGCGCAACAGGGCCGCGCGGCGCTGGCGCTCAAGGTGGCCTGCTGGTCCTCGGCCATCGGCGGCACGCTCAGCGCGCTGTCGCTGATGCTGCTGGCGCCGCCCCTCGTCAAGGTGACGCTGCTCTTTGGCCCTTCGGAGTATTTCTGGCTGGGCATTTTGGGCATGTCCTCCATCGCGATCCTGCTCGGCTCGGACCCGGTCAAAGGGCTGCTGGCGGCGGCCATCGGGCTCTTGCTCGGCACCATCGGCTCGGATGTGGTCACCGGCGAGCAGCGCTTTACCTTCGGGCGGCTGGAGCTGTTGGACGGGATCAACCTGCTGGTGATCCTGACCGGTCTTTACGCCCTGCCCCCGGCGATCCGCATGATCGAGAAACGCTACCGCGCCGATGACGACAAGATCGACATCACCCCGCATCCGGATGATGGCTTCCTCAAGAACTTCAAATACTTGCTGCCGACCTGGCTGCGCTCTTCGCTGATCGGGATCGGCGTGGGGATCTTGCCTGCAACCGGCGGCTCGATGGCGGCATTTCTAGCCTATAACGAGACGCGCCGGACCGCCACCGACACCAGCCTGTTCGGCAAGGGCGACATTCGCGGTGTCGCGGCGGCCGAGACCGGCAACAACGCCGACAATGCCGCCGCGATGATCCCCGCGCTGGTGCTGGGGGTGCCGGGCAGCGGCGTCTCGGCGGTCATTCTGGCCGGGCTTCTGGTGCATGGGTTGCAACCGGGACCGCAGCTCTTTCGCGACACGCCCGACATCGTCTATGGCTTCATGTGGCAGATGCTGATCACCTCGGTCATGCTGTTCGCGCTGGGGGGCAACATCGCCTCGCGCCTGTTCGCGCAGGTGATGCGGATGCCGCAGGCCGCGCTGGCACCGATGATCATGTGTCTGACTTTGGTGGGCATTTACGCGCTGTCGAACGATATGTTCAACGTCTGGATCATGTTTGGCATGGGCATCGTGGGCTATATCCTCAGCCGTCTGAACTTCCCGTTGGCCCCGATCGTGCTGGGGCTGGTGCTGGGCGGGATGATCGAGCAGAATCTGCGGCTGACCTTGCTGATCCACCAGGGCGATCTGACCGCGCTGGTGGCCTCGCCGCTGTCGATCCTGCTGTTCGCGCTTTGCGTGCTGATGTGCCTGATCCCGGTCCTGCGCCGGATGAAACGCGGGCAAACGGCCTGAAATGGACAGCGCCCGGGCGATCCCGGGCGCTGATCCCCCCGCGCCGGGCCGCTCAGGCGCCCCAGCCCATGTCCAACACGCGCCGGACCTCCGCCAGCGGCATCCCACGCAGCGCAAGCGGTGCCAGCAGGTCATTCTCCGCGCCGAAGTCACGCCCGCAGGCGACCGACAGCAGGGTGATGAACGCCGCATGCGCCGGAGCCTCTGCCCCCGCGACCGCCGCAAGATGGGCCAGCAGCACCAGACCATAGGGCACATCTTCGGTGAGATAGCGCGAGGACAGCGTCGCCGGACCGTTCAGCCCGCTGCGCGTCGCGCCAATCGCCTGTACCATCTCCTGCACGCTGCCCTTCGCCGCACCGAACGAGCGGTGCAGATGTTCGGCAAAGGTGACCGGTGCCGCGCCAAACAGGGCCGCGATCCGGCAGCGCTCGGCGTCCAGCTTTTCGATCAGCGCGCAGACCGAGGCGGTCATCTTGCCGTAGTTGGACCATTCCTCGCCCAGTTCGATCCGGGTCAGGTTGCACAAGGCATTGGGCACATGCGCTATCGGATTGGCATTGCCGAACACCACCTCGGTCATCGCGATCTGGCGCAGGTCTTTGCCGCTGAGCGCGCGGACCAGTGCCGCGGTTTGTGCCGCGCGGGCACCGGCATAGAGGGCAAAGCCATAGTCATTGCGGATCGACAGCACCCGCACCGATTGCGCCGAGGTCCGGCGGCCGGTCAGCATCGTGGTCGCCAGGGCCACCACCGGCACATCCGACAGCCCCTGCACGTGCAACTGCTGCGAGAGATAAAGCGCGCTCAGCGAATATTGCGCGCTGATCAGCACCGTCTGCCCGTCCTTCAGCACCGGCACCAGCGCATCAATCAGCGTCTTTTGCGCATCGCCCGGCACGCAGAGCAGGATCACCTCCGCCCCCGCAACCGCCGCGCCCAGCGCCGAATGCGCCGCCACCGGGCCGCGCCAGTCAAGCGCCCCCTGCGCGTCGATCTGCAAGGCGGGTTGATCCGCGGCGATGCTGCGCCCGTGCAGCCGGACGCTGTGGCCCTGAGAGGCGAAGAACGCCGCCATGCCGAGGCCAATGGATCCCGCGCCCAGAACGGCTATGGTGGTCATCTCGGGGCTCTCCTTTGGCATGAACTGGATCGGGGCGCGCGCGCCCGCAGGCCCCCGGACCAACTTTAGACAAACCGGGGCGGATCTTCACCACAGGCGGCAGAATTTTTTGCCAAAACTTCAAATTTATCCGGGTGTTGTGACCCATTTGCGCAGCTCTTTCATCCGCCCCGTCCCCGGTTCTGCGGGGCGGGGCAGAAGGCGGGACCACGCGGCCCGCCGGGGTCGGGGAACCAAGCCTTCGCGGCGGCGTTTTCCCGCAGAGACATAGGCTTGGGAGGTGCCCGATGACGCGCGATGACATCCGGGAACCCCGGGCGATGATCCGCCCTCTGCCGCGCGACGTTGGCGCATCAGCCCCCCGACGCAAGCGGCCCAGACGGCGCCCCGGCCCGTTTCCCGGACCGCAGGCCGGACAGCAACTGGCGCAACACCCCTGCCCCGGCGGCCTCCCTCAGCCCGCTACACCCCCTGACGCCTGTGGCGAAGTTCCGCCGCCGGACTGCAATTTTCATGTGAAACTGCTACCTTAAACACAACCTCAGAATGAAAGCCTTGCCATGACCAGCCCGCAGATCATGATTTTCGCCCTGCTCGCCGCCATGATGGGGCTGTTTCTGTGGGGCCGGTTCCGCCATGATGTGGTGGCACTGGCGGCGCTGCTGGCCTGTGTGATCGCCGGGCTGGTCCCGGCGGAGGAGGCCTTTGCCGGGTTCAGCCACCCGGCGGTGATCACCGTGGCCTGTGTGCTGGTGCTGAGCCAGGGGCTGCGCAGTACAGGCGCGGTGGATTGGCTGGCGCGCAGCATTCTGCCGCGCGATGCCGGACGGGTGACCACCTTGCTGGCGCTGATCGGTCTGGGGGCGGCGCTCTCGGGTTTCATGAACAATGTCGGTGCGATGGCGCTGTTGATGCCGATTGCGATGCAGCTCTCGGGCCGGATTGATCTGACGCCGGGACAGGTGCTGATGCCCCTGGCCTTCGGCACCATTCTGGGCGGCATGACCACGCTGGTGGGGACGCCGCCGAACCTCATCGTCTCGGGTTTTCGGGCGCAGGCCGGGCTGGGGCAATTCGCCATGTTCGACTTTTCCCCGGTGGGCGTCGCGGTGGCGGTGGCGGGTGCCCTTGCCATCGCCTTTGTCGGCTGGCGGCTGGTGCCCGCGCGCAAATCGGCGGCGGGCGACGGGTTTGACACCGGCACCTATCTGACCGAGGTGCGCGTGCCCGAGAAAAGCAAGGCGGTGGGCCTGACCCTGCGCGCCTTTGAAGCCGCAATCAAGGACAGCGGCGCGCAGATTGTCGGCCTTGTCCGCCACGAGGTCCGCATGACAGCCCCCTCTGTCGGGCGCCATATTCAGGCGGATGACATTCTGGTGCTGCAGGCCGATGTGGATGCTTTGGCCGAGGCCTTGTCGGTCTTTGACATCAAGCTGGAGGCGCAAAAGGCCGCCGCGAAAAGTGCCGAGGCCGCGAAGGCTGAGGCTGCAAAAGCCGAAGTGGCGAAGGCTGAGGCCGCAAAGGCTGAGACGGCGAAGGCTGAGGCCGCCAAAGCAGATGCCGCGACAACCAGGGCCGCGCAGAACAGCGCCGTGCAGGAGACCGCCCCAGCCAGCGGATCGGCGACGGCCGCTACCGATGCGGATGCGGATGCGGGTAGCAAGAGCTCCGACAACAGCGACGAGACCGACGACAGTGACGACAGTGACGACAGTGACGACAGTGACGACGATATCGTCTTGAGAGAGCTGGCCATTTTGCCCGGCTCAACCATCGTCGGCCGCTCGGCAAGTGATCTGCGGATGCGCACCCGCTACCGGCTCATTCTGCTCGCCGTCTCGCGCGACGGGCGGCCACCGCAGGCGCGGCTGCGCAATGTAAAGCTGAAATCGGGAGATCTCTTGCTGATGCAGGGGCCCGCGGATGTGATGGCCGAATTCATCAACGACACCGGCTGTGTGCCGCTGGGCGAGCGGGAATTGCGCATCCCGGACAAGAGGATGGCGCTGATTGCCGGGGGGATCATGCTGGCTGCCGTCGGGGTTGTGACCTTCGGGATCCTGCCCGCGGCGGTGGCTTTTGCGCTGGGGGTTTTGGCAACGATGCTGTTTCGCACCGTGCCGCTGCGGCAGATCTACACCTCGATCGACTGGCCGGTCATCGTGCTGCTGGCCGCGCTGATCCCGGTGGCGGGGGCAATGCAGACCACCGGGGCCGCCGATCTTCTGGCGCGGTTTCTGGTGGAGACCATCGCGCGCGACAATCCGATTGCAGCCTTGGGCGTGGTGCTGATCACCACCATGTTCCTGTCCGATGTGATGAACAATGCCGCCACGGCGGCGGTGCTCTGCCCCATCGCGCTGGGGATTGCCGCGACGCTGGATGTCAATCCGGACAGTTTCCTGATGGCGGTGGCGATTGGCGCCTCATGTGCCTTCCTCACGCCGATTGGCCATCAGAACAACACGCTGATCCTCGGGCCCGGGGGCTTCCGCTTTGGCGATTACTGGCGTCTGGGGCTGATGGTGGAGCTGATCGTGCTGGTCGTCAGCCTGCCGCTCCTGCTGATCGTCTGGCCGCTGTAACCCGCGGTCTTCGCTCAGAAATTCGGCGCAACCACCGAGAAATGCAGCCGCGAGCGGTCGGTCAGATAGAGCGAGGTGTAATATTCGATCTTCTCGCCGCGGTCATTTGAACCGACGGATTCAATGCCCAGCAGCGGGCTGCCCAGCGGCACCTGCAGCAGCTTGACCTCTTCGGGTCCGGCACTGGTCGCCTCGATCCAGCGTTCGGCGCGCACCAGCCGGATGCCGTATTGCCGCCCGATCGTGTCATAGAGCGAGCGGTTCTCCATCGGCATCTTGTCCAGACCGGGCACGAAATGCTCGGGCAGTGCACAGCGCACGATGAAACGCGGATGCCCGTCCACCGACAACAGCCGGTCGAGCACCACCACCGGCGTGTCGCTGGAAATGCCCAGGAGCTTGCACATCCGCACATTCGGCAAGGCGATCTCCTGCCGCAGGTTGCGGTGCGAGACGGTCTTGCTTTTGTCGGCCAGCTCGCCGGAAAAGCTGAGCGTGGTGCCGATGAAATCCTGCTCATCGCGGCGTCCCGCCACAAAGGCACCCTTGCCCTGCAGCTTGTAGATCATCCGCTCATTGACCAGCTGCGACAGCGCCTCGCGCACCACGGTGCGCGACACGCCAAAGCGCAGGCACAATTCGGCTTCGGACGGGAGTTGCGCATGTTCGCTCAACTCGCCTTTCAGGATCAGCTGGCTCAGCGCAGATTTGACCTGCGACCACAGCGGTGCGGATTTGCTCCGGTTTGTCGGAAGCAAAAGATCTGCAAATTCCGGTGTGTCCCTGGCCTCCAAGCCGGCTTCCTCCTGAATAATTGTCACCCGATAGTCATGCGATGCCGATCTTGCAAGAGTTTTAGCGTTGCGGCCGCCTCCCCGGCCTCGCGCGTGGCATCCCAGTGCAGCGCGGCCCCCACCAGGCTGGCCAGCGCCGCCAGCCCCTGCACTGTCACCGCCCCCTCAAAGGCCATCAGCGTGCGGCGGAGCACGACATCCTCAAGCCGGGTCACCCGCTCATCGCGGCACAGAAGCGTGATTTCGGCAGAGCTGTAGCCCGAAATGCCCGCCACCATCCCCGGTTCGGCAGCTTCGGCCAGCGCCACATCACGCGCGCGGCTGCCATAACGCGCAGCCAAAACCGCGCATCGCTCCGGCGACAGGCCGGTTTGCGCTGCAAGGTCCGCGCGATAGGCGGCGCGGTCGGCGGGCGCGAAGGGAAAACCCCGCGCGCCGCCGATCGGCAGATCCTCGGTGCTTTGCCGCCGCTTGGCCCCAAGATGCGCCAGCACCGCATCGGCAATCTGCTCGCCACAGACGCGGTAGGTGGTCCATTTGCCGCCGATCAGCGTGACCAGCGGAAACGGCCGCCCGGCCGTGGGCGGGAAATGCACCAGCTTGTGGTCGCGGCTGATCGCCCCCGTCGCCCCGGGTTTGGTCAGGGGCAAAGGCCGCACCCCGGCATAGGCAAAGACGATGTCGGCCCGCGTCAGTTGCACGCCCGGCAGGATCAGCGACAGCTCGTGGAAGAGATAGTCGATCTCGGCTTCGGTGCAGAATTTGTCATTGGCATCATCGCTGCGCAGATCGGTGGTGCCCAGCAACAGCCGGTCCTCGCCAATCGCATAGATCAGACAGGCGCGGTGATCGAGCGTCTCGAAATAGAGCATCTTGCCCGCCAGATCCCGCACCAGCGCCGCACTTTTGACCACCAGATGCGAGCCGCGCGTGCCGCCGATCATCCGCTCATGAAAGCCGAGGTTTTCCTGCACGCCGTCGGCCCAGGCCCCGGCGGCATTCACCACCACCGTCGGGCGGACCTCGAAACGCTCGCCCGTCAGCGTGTCGGTCAGGGTCACCGCGCCATCGCGCAGCGCCCCCGCCGCAAGATAGGGGATCGCCATTGCCGCGGGGCAATCGCGCTCGGCATCGGCGACCAGCTCCGCCACCAGACGCTCCGGATGGCTGATGCTGGCGTCGTAATATTCGGCCACCGCTCGCAGGTTCGGGGCCAGCACCGGCACCTGTTTGCGCGCCGCATCCGCCAGATACATCCGGTGATTGGGCATGGTCTGATGCGCCACGCCAAACCGGTCATAGAGCATCAGCCCCAGCTTGACCGGCACCCCGCCCTTGGCCCCCGGCGTGCGGGTCAGGTGCAAAAACCGCAGCACCGCCATGAAAGAGCCGCGAAACCAGCTCTCCAGCGGCACCCAGACCGGCAAAGGATGCACGACATGGCAGGCGTTCTTCAGCAAGAGGTTCCGCTCGGTCAGCGACTCGCGCACCAGGGCGGCCTCGCCGGTCTCCAGATAGCGCAGCCCGCCATGGATCAGCCGCGAGGGGGCCGAGCTGGTGCCGGAGGCGAAATCCGCCGCCTCGACCAGCAGCGCCGCCTGCCCCTGGGCGGCCAGATCGCGGTAGGTGCCCACCCCGTTGATGCCGCCGCCAATGATCAGCACCGGCGGAGATTCCCCCGCGCGCAGCCGCGCCAGCTGCTCGTCTCTCGTTTGCATGGCGGTTCCTCCCACCCCGTGCCGGCGCGTCTGCAGACAGGACAACGCCGCGTAACTGTTAATGACAAGTTATGCGAGGTTTGCGGCGGACAGAGAAGATGATTCTGATACTGGACGAAATAAATTCCGAATATTTCCGACAGATGCCAGAAAACGCTCATTAATTTAGATTTCTTGACAGATGCCGAATCTCGGTTAGGTTAACTTATAATAACAAGTTGGGTCGATCGGGAAGAGGAGCCGGGTCGACTCGATAGGGAGGATAGCATGAAAAACTGTGTGCTCGGCATTGATGCCGGGGGCACCATGACGAAGGCTGCGCTTTTCGATTATTCGGGAAGAGAGCTGGCCTGCGCACGGCGCAAGAATGTCATGGCGTTTCCGCATTCGGGCTGGACCGAACGTGATCCGGAGGGGATGTGGCAGGCCACAGCCGAGGCGATCCGCGAAGTCCTGACACTGGCGGATATTGAACCGCAAGACATCGCGGCGGTCAGCGTCGCGGGCTATGGCAGCGGCCTTTATATCGTGGATGACGCGGCAAATCCGGTGCGTCCCGGGATTGTCTCGACCGACAGCCGTGCCGCCGCGCTGATCGCGGAATGGACCGAAGCCGGGCTTGCGGCGCAGGTCGAGCCGATGATCCAGCAGCGTCTGTGGTCAGGTCAGTCGCTGGCGCTTCTGGGCTGGCTGCAACGCCACGAACCCGAGGTGATCCGGCCCGGCCATCATGTGCTGTTTTGCAAGGATTTTCTGCGCGCCAAGCTTTGCGGCGACTTTTCCACCGATCCCTCGGATGCCGGGATTGCCGGGCTGATCGATGTGACCCGCTCGGCCTATGCGGAGGAAGCGCTGCACCTTCTCGGGCTCGAGGCCTGGTTGCCGATGCTGCCGCCGATTGGCGCCGCCTGTGACATCGTGGGCGGGATCAGCGCCGAAGCCGCCCGGCTGACCGGCCTGGCGGAAGGCACCCCCGTCGTGCGCGGCGTGGTGGATGTGACCGCCGCCGCCCTGTCGTCGGGCCTGACCCGCCCGGAGGAAATGAGCGTTGTGGCGGGCACGTTCAGCATCAATTCCACCCTGCATGCAACGCCGCGCCAGTCGCTGGCCCCGTTCCTGCAAACGCCCTATCCGCTGGGCGGCTATCTCGCCACCGAAGGGGCGGCCACCTCGGCCAGCAATCTGGAATGGATGGTGAAAACCCTGCTGACGCATGGCGGCGCGCTGCCGCCGGAACAGGCGGTGGGCATCTATGATGTGATCAACACCGCCGTGTCGCGCAAACTCGGCCAGCCGCGCGAGGCCTTGTTCTTCCCCTTCCTCTTTGGCGGCCCGAACGGCGCCCCGGCGGGCCTTCTCGGGATGACGGCCGAATACAGCTTTGACGACATCATGCTCGCGGTGTTCGAGGGGATCGTCTTTGCGCATAAGGTTGATGTGGACCGGCTGCTCTCGGGCAATGATGCCGCCCGGCCGCAGGTGATCCGGCTGGCGGGCGGGGCCTCGCGCTCCGAACTGTGGTCCGAGATGTTTGCCGATATTCTGGGTCTGCCCGTCGAGGTGCCGGACGGCTCGGAACTGGGCGCGCTGGGGGTGGCCATCTGCGCCGCCACCGCCGTTGGCGCGCATCCCTCGCTGAAGGATGCGGTGACGGCGATGACCCGCATTGGCCGCCGCCACAAGGGCGACGCGCTGCGCGCCAAGCCCTATCTGGCGAAATATCCCCGCTATCTGGGCCTCAGCGAAGCGCTCGCTGCGGCATGGTCTCCCCCCGCAACGTCAGGCCTGCAGCATGTTTGAACTTCAGGGTATCTCGCGCGTGGTCAAGGGCCAGACCTGGATCCATCCCACCACGCTCACCCTCGAACGCGGCACGATGAACGTGCTGCTGGGGGCAACACTCTCGGGAAAAACCTCGCTGATGCGGCTGATGGCGGGGCTGGATCAGCCCAGCACCGGCCGTCTGATCTGGGATGGTCAGGACGTCACCGGCATGCCCGTGCAAAAGCGGCGGGTGGCGATGGTCTATCAGCAATTCATCAATTACCCCTCGATGACGGTCTATGACAACATCGCCTCACCGTTGAAACTGATGGGAAAATCCGCCGCCGAGATTGACCGTGCGGTGCGCGACACCTCCGAGATGCTGAAACTCACCCCGCTTCTGGACCGCAAGCCGCTGGAACTCTCGGGCGGGCAGCAACAGCGCTGCGCGCTGGCGCGGGCCTTGGTGAAAGAAGCCGGTCTCGTGCTCTTTGACGAGCCGCTGGCCAACCTTGATTACAAGCTGCGCGAGGAACTCCGCAGCGAGATCCCCAAGATCTTTGAGGCCTCGGGCGCGATCTTTGTCTATGCGACGACCGAGCCGGAAGAGGCGCTGTTGCTTGGCGGCAATACCGCGACGCTGTCGCAGGGCCGCGTCACCCAGTTCGGCCCGACGCCGCAGGTCTATCGCCGCCCGGTGGACACCACCACGGCACGGGTTTTCTCGGACCCGCCGATGAACTTCATCCGCTGCGACAAGCGCGACGGGCGGCTGACGCTGGGCGACGGGGCCACGACCCCCGCCGAGGGCGGTTTCGCCGCTCTGCCCGATGGAAGCTACACCGCCGGTTTTCGCGGCAACCATCTGACATTGCACCGCGAAAGCGGCACCGGCATCGAATTTCCCTGCGCGGTGGCGGTGACCGAGATCACCGGATCGGAGAGCTTTTTGCATCTGGATCACGGGACGGACCGCTGGGTCGGTCTGGTGGAAGGGGTGCATGATCTGGATGCGGGCACCGCGGTTTCGGTCTGGCTGGACCCGTCGCACATCTATCTATTCGGGCCGGATGGTGCGCTGGTGGCCCCTGCCGCCTACGCCCTGGCCAGTCAGGGGAATTGACATGGCACAGATCACCCTTTCCAACCTTGCCCACAGCTACATCAGCCACCCGAGCAAGGACTCGCATTTCGCGCTGAAAGAGATGAACCATGTCTGGCAGGATGGCGGCGCCTATGCGCTGCTGGGTGCCTCGGGATGCGGCAAGACCACGCTGTTGAACGTGATTTCCGGCCTGATCCGCCCCAGCCAGGGCCGCGTGCTCTTTGGCGATCAGGATGTGACCCATGCGCCCACCGCCGCGCGCAACATCGCGCAGGTTTTCCAGTTTCCCGTGGTCTATGACACGATGACCGTGCGCGAAAATCTGGCCTTTCCGCTGCGCAACCGCGGGATGGACGCGGCCTATATCGCCGCCCGGGTCGAGCAGATCGCGCAGATGATCGGCATGGAGGCAACGCTGAACCGCAAGGCGCGCGGCCTGACCGCCGATGCCAAGCAAAAGATCAGCCTGGGCCGCGGCATGGTGCGCGAGGATGTCAATGCGATCCTCTTCGATGAGCCGCTGACGGTGATCGACCCGCATATGAAATGGGAGCTGCGGACCCAGCTGAAACAGCTGCACCGGCAGTTCGGCCATACGATGATCTATGTGACCCATGACCAGACCGAGGCGCTGACCTTTGCCGACAAGGTGGTGGTGATGCACGAGGGGCGCGTGGTGCAGATGGGCACGCCGCAAGAGCTGTTCGAGACGCCCGAGCATACCTTCGTCGGCTATTTCATCGGCTCGCCGGGGATGAACCTGATGGAGGCCGAGGTCGAGGGCAATGTGGCGCATGTGGCGGGCACGCGGATCGCGCTGGCCGGTACCTATGCGCCGATGCAGGGCCGGGTGCAGATCGGGATCCGTCCGGAATTCGTCACCCTGACCGACGGCCGCACGGGCGGGGTGCCGGTGCAGATCCGGCGGATCGAAGATGTCGGCCGCCACCGCATTCTGCGCGCCGATTTTGCCGGGGGCGAGATCAGCGCGATCCTGCCCGAAGAGGCCGAGCTCGCGGCCGGGATGACGCATCTGCATTTCGCCCCCGCCCAGATCAGCGTTTTTGAGAACGATTGGCGCCAGAACCCGCTGGGTTCATTCATCGGAAAGGCCGCGTGATGGAAAAGACAGTCAACCAAAAAGCATGGTTTCTGGTGCTGCCGGTGTTCCTGCTTGTCGCTTTCTCGGCGGTGATCCCGCTGATGACGGTGGTGAATTACTCGGTTCAGGACACATTCGGGAACAACGCTTTCTTCTGGGCGGGCCTTGAGTGGTTCGAGGACATGCTGAAGTCTGACCGGCTTTGGGGCGCGCTGGGGCGGCAGATCATCTTTTCGGCCACCATCCTCGCCATCGAGGTGCCGCTGGGCATCATCGTGGCGCTGAACATGCCGAAAAAGGGCGGCTGGTCCAGCTTTTGTCTGGTGATGATCGCCCTGCCCCTGCTGATCCCGTGGAACGTGGTGGGCACGATCTGGCAGCTGTTCACCCGCGTCGACATCGGCCTCCTGGGCGCCACGCTGCTGGCGCTGGGGATCGAGATCAACCCCGGGCGCGACCCGATTGCCGCCTGGGTGCTGGTGGTGGTGATGGATGTCTGGCACTGGACCTCGCTCGTGGCCCTGTTGTGCTACGCCGGGCTGCAATCGATCCCGCAGGCCTATTATCAGGCGGCGCGCATCGATCAGGCCAGCCGCTGGAGCGTGTTCCGCTATATCGAGCTGCCCAAGATGGGGGGCGTGCTGCTGATCGCCGTGCTGCTGCGCTTCATGGACAGTTTCATGATCTACACCGAGCCCTTCGTGCTCACCGGCGGCGGCCCCGGCAATGCCACCACCTTCCTGTCGATCGATCTGGTGAAAATGGCGATCGGGCAGTTTGACCTCGGGCCCGCCGCCGCCTTCTCGATCATGTATTTCCTGGTGATCTTGCTGGTGTGCTGGGTGTTCTACACCGTGATGACCACGCTCGACAAACAAGAGGAGCGCTGAGATGGCCACCCCTACCCCACACCGCGCCGCAAAAGACTGGGGCAAACCGGTGTCGATCCTGATCATGACGCTGTTCCTGATCTTTCTCTTCGTGCCGATCTACTGGCTGATCAACATGAGCCTGAAGTCGAACACCGAGATCCTGACCAGCATCGCGCTTTGGCCCAAGGATCTGACCTTCGTGAACTTTGAAAAGATCTTCAGCGACTCCACCTGGTACATGGGCTATGTCAATTCGCTGATCTATGTGGTGATGAACACCGTCATCTCGATCACCGTGGCGCTGCCCGCTGCCTATGCCTTCTCGCGCTACAGCTTTGTCGGCGACAAGCATCTGTTCTTCTGGCTCTTGACCAACCGCATGGCGCCGCCCGCCGTTTTCGCGCTGCCCTTCTTCCAGCTCTATTCGTCGATCGGCCTCTTTGACACCCATATCGCCGTGGCGCTGGCGCATTGCCTCTTCAACATCCCGCTGGCGGTCTGGATCCTTGAGGGTTTCATGCGCGGTGTCCCGCGCGAGATCGACGAGACCGCCTATATCGACGGCTATTCCTTTGGCGGCTTCTTCGTGAAGATCTTCGTGCCGCTGATTGCCTCCGGCATCGGGGTCGCCGCCTTCTTCTGCTTCATGTTCTCCTGGGTCGACCTGCTGCTGTCGCGCACGCTGACCTCGGTCAATGTGAAAACCATCGGGGTGGCGATGACGCGCACCTCCTCGGCCACCGGCTTTGACTATGGGCTGCTGGCGGCGGCGGGTGTGCTGACCATCATCCCCGGCGCGCTGGTGATCTACTTTGTCCGCAACTACATCGCCAAGGGCTTTGCCCTGGGGAGGGTGTGATGACCACGACGCGCTGGCCCCTGATCTACACCGCCACCGGCACCTTGATGCTTGCGGCACTGGCCGCCCTCCTGTGGGCGACGCCGCGCACCGAGGATGGGTTTGACTGGTTCGAGCCGATGATCAAAGGCGGCTGGATGGCCTGGACCTTTCCGGTCGCCCTGTTCTTCTACCTCATTGCCTGCCTGCTGGTGACCTTCACCATTCTGGCAATCCGCTTTCCCGAGACACCGCGCATCGGGGTGCTGCACATCGAAACCACGCGCGGTGACCGGCTTTTCATTTCCCTTCTGGGCTCGGCCTTCATCTGTCTGGCCTGGCTCGCGTTGATCGGAGCTCCCGTCTGGGGCGCTCTGGTTGTCTGCCTGATCTTTGCCACAGCGGTGTTCCGCTGGGTCTGACGCCGGGAGGACGTCATGGCCAACCACGGCCAGGATCATGCCAAAAACAGCTGTGCGGCGCGGATGGATGTCCCCGCCCCCCGGCACCTGCAGACCAGTAACGTCTCACATTCTGGGAGGAATACCATGAGACTGCACTACACCACGGCCATGACCGCGGCATTGATCGCCATCGGCATGCCCGCCTTTGCCGACATGGATGCGGCCAAGAAATTTCTGGATGCCGAAATCGGGGACATGTCGACGCTGAGCCGCGCCGATCAGGAAGCCGAGATGCAATGGTATGTCGACGCGGCAAAACCCTTTGCGGGGATGGAGATCAAGGTCGTCTCCGAGACGCTGGCGACGCATGAATATGAATCCAAGGTTCTGGCCCCGGCCTTCACCGCGATCACCGGCATCAAGATCACCCATGATCTGATCGGCGAAGGCGATGTCGTCGAAAAGCTGCAAACGCAGATGCAATCGGGCGAGAACATCTATGACGCCTATATCAACGACTCGGATCTGATCGGCACCCATTGGCGCTATCAGCAGGCGCGCAACCTGACCGACTGGATGTCGGGCGAAGGCAAGGATGTGACCTCGCCCACGCTGGATCTGGCCGATTACATCGGGACCAAGTTTACCACGGCGCCGGATGGCAAGCTCTACCAGCTGCCCGACCAGCAATTCGCCAACCTTTACTGGTTCCGGTACGATTGGTTCAACGATCAGAAATCCAAAGACGATTTCAAAGCCAAATATGGCTATGATCTGGGGGTTCCGATCAACTGGTCGGCCTATGAAGACATCGCGGAATTCTTCACCGGCCGCGACATGTCCTATATGGGCGGGCCGAAATCGGCCTTTGGCAACATGGACTACGGCAAAAAGGACCCCTCGCTCGGCTGGCGGTACACCGATGCCTGGATGTCGATGGCGGGCATGGGCGACAAGGGCGAGCCGAACGGCCTGCCCGTGGACGAATGGGGCGTGCGCGTGGATGAAAACTCGCGTCCCGTCGGCTCTTGTGTGGCGCGTGGCGGGGCGACCAACGATGCCGCCGCCGTCTATGCCATCACCAAATCCATCGAATGGCTGCAGAAATACGCACCGCCCGCAGCCGCAGGCATGGTCTTTGGCGAGGCAGGCTCGGTTCCGGCGCAGGGCGAAGTGGCCCAGCAGGCCTTCTGGTACACCGCGTTTACCGCCGACATGGTGAAACCCGGCCTGCCGGTGATGAACGAGGATGGCACGCCGAAATGGCGCATGGCCCCCTCGCCGCACGGCGCCTATTGGTCGGAAGGCACCAAGGTCGGCTATCAGGATGTGGGTTCCTGGACCCTGATGAAGTCCACCCCCGTCGACCGGGCCCAGGCGGCCTGGCTCTATGCGCAGTTCGTCACCTCCAAGACCGTGGATGTGAAGAAATCCGACGTCGGCCTCACCTTCATCCGTGACTCGACGATCAACTCGCAGCACTTCACCGATCGTGCCGGCAAACTCGGCGGCCTGATCGAATTCTACCGCTCGCCCGCCCGCGTCGCATGGTCGCCCACCGGCACCAACATCCCGGATTATCCGAAGATGGCGCAGCTCTGGTGGCAGAACATCGGCGATGCCATGTCGGGGGAGAAAACCCCGCAGGAAGCGCTGGATGCCCTCTGCGCCGAGCAGGAGAAAGTGTTGGCGCGGATCGAGAAATCCGGCGTTCAGGGCGACATCGGCCCGAAACTGAACGAGGAAAAAGACCCGCAGGAATGGCTGGACGCGCCCGGTGCGCCGGTGGCCAAGCTGGAGAATGAAAAGCCCCAAGGCGAGACCATCGCCTATGACGAGCTGATCAAATCCTGGCAGAACTGACCCTTCTGCCCTGAGAACAGGGCCGACCGTACAGACGGTCGGCCCCCCCCTCCCCAACCCCCTCATTTCACGAGCCCAACCAAACGCCCTCGCGGGCGACAGGAGAAGATCATGACCACCCCCAGGCAACACATCGGCGATCTCGTGTCCGAGATGCTCGCGCAATATGGCGTCACGAAGGTGTTCGGCATGCCGGGCGGGCAGACCACAGCGCTGCACGACGGCATCTCGCGCCGCACCGACCGTATCCGCCACATCCTGATGCGCGACGAGCGCAACGCCGCCTATGCCGCCGATGCCTATGCCCGCCTCACCGGCCGGCCCGGGGTCTGTGATGTCACCGTGGGACCGGGCGCGAACCTCTTGCCCGCGGGCTTCCTCGAAGCGCTGAATGCCTCGATCCCGATGATCGGCATCATTGGTGAGCTGCCGCTGGACTGGCTGTCGCTCAAGGAAAAGGGCATTGCCAGCCAAGGGTTTGACCAGCTGGCCTTCTTCAAGACCTGCTCGAAGGAAGCGTTTCTCGTGCCCTCGGTCGAGGCGCTGCCCGATCTGATCCGCGCGGCCTTCCGCATCGCCACCTCGCCCCGGCCCGGCCCGGTGGCCCTGATCATTCCGCATGATATTTTTGACGCCGAATGGGATGAAGAGACCCTGCCCATCGTCGTGGATGACCGGGCAAAGCAGATCCCCTTCGTGCGCGCCACCGCCCCCGGCCCCGAGATCGACAAGGCCATCGCCCTGATCCAAAAGGCAAAACGCCCGGCCATCGTCTACGGCGGCGGGGTGCATGGCGCGGCCGCGGCGGCCGAGGCCACCGAATTCGCTGACCGTCTGGGCGGGCTGGTGGTGACCAGCCTCTCGGGCAAGGGCTCGGTGCCCGAAACCCGCGATTACGCGGCGGGTGTGCTGAACCCGCTTGGGTCCTGGGCCGCGATCGAACTGATCCAGGAGGCCGATCTGGTGATCTGGTGCGGCTCGAAGGTCAGCCAGAACACCGGGATGAACTGGACACTGCCCAAGCCCGATCAGGCCACGATCACCATCGACAGCGACCCGATGGAACATGGCCGCACCTTCCGCCCGACGGTGCCGCTCTTTGGGGATGTGCGGGAAATCCTGCGCAGCCTGACCGCGGCTTTGGGCGACAGCCTTGCGGGCAGCCGTCCGGACTGGGCGGCGCGGATCGCCGAGATCAAGGCCGAGGGCGATGCGGCGAAGGCGATTGAGATGGCCTCGGATCAGGTCCCGGTCCTGCCGCCGCGCATCATGCGCGAGATCGCCGCGCGGCTGGAGGAGAATGACATTGTCGTCTCGGATGCCTCTTTCTCGGCGGGCTGGATCTCGGGCTATATCCCGGCGAAAAAGGCCGAACGGCAGTTCCTCTTTGCGCGCGGTCAGGGGGGCCTTGGCTATGCGGTGCCGGGGGCCATTGGCGCGGCGGCCACCCGCCCTGATGCAAGGATCGTCACGGTGGCGGGCGATGGCGCGTTTTCCTATACGATCGGCGAATTGGCGACGCAGGCGCAATACAACCAGCGCGTGGTCAATGTGGTGATCAACAACGGCAAGCTCGGCTGGATCCAGCTCTGGCAGGAAATCTACTTTGGCAATGTGCAATCCGCCAATCTGGAAAGCCAGGGTTCAACCCCGGGCTATGCGGCGGCGGCGGCGGGGCTGGGACTGCTCGGGATCTATGTCGAAAAGCCCGATGAGATCGGCCCGGCGCTCGACCGTGCCTTTGCCCATGACGGCCCTTCGGTGGTGGAGGTGCGCATTGATGACCGCGCGACGCCGATCCATTCGTTCAAACGCCGGATGAAAGAGCAAAACGCCAAGCCGCGCCCGCGTCCCGGCACGGTGTACAAGCTGCGGCAGTACAAGATCTCGCCCGATCTTTGAGCGGCAGATCGGGACAATAGTCGCGCGATTGCAATATCTTGCGGGCTTTCCGGCCCGCAAGACGCAGATGGGGAGGCGCAGCGCTTTCCCCACGACCCAAGGCGGAACCTGCCGTCAGGGCGCCGGGTGTTTCTCAAGATCGGGCAGGAAAATCGCCAGAAGCCCGATGGCGGGCAAAAACGCGCAGATGCGGTAGACCATGTCGATCCCCACCTGATCGGCCAGCACCCCGATCAGCGCCGCGCCCAGCCCGCCGAGGCCGAAGGCCAGACCGAAGAACAGCCCCGACACCATGCCGATCCGCCCCGGGATCAGCTCTTGCCCATAGACCACGATGGAGGGGAAGGCCGAAGACAGGATCAGCCCGACGATGCCGCTCAGCGCGACTGTGGCGGTCAGGCCGACATAGGGCAGCACCAGCGTAAAGGGCAGCGCGCCAAGGATCGAGACCCAGATCACCCGTTTGCGGCCAATCCGGTCCCCCAGCGGGCCCCCAACCAGCGTGCCCAGCGCCATCCCCGCCAGAAAGATGAACAAATCGATCTGTGCCGCATGCTCTGACACCCCGAAATGCTGCATCAGATAGAAGATGTAGTAGGAGGTGATCGAGGCGATGTAGAAGAATTTCGAGATCAGAAGCGCGATGAGCACGGCCATGATCCGGCGCAGCTGCGCGGCGGGATAGGCCGCCGGTGCGGCCCGGGCGGGCACCGTGGCGCGGGCGCGCAGATGCGCCTGATACCACCGACCCAGCCCCGCCATCACGATCACCCCCAGCAGCGCGCTCAGCGCGAACCAGGCCAGCGCCGGGCGCCCGTGCGGCAGCACGAAATAGGCGATCAGCAAGGGCCCGACGGCGCTGCCCGCATTGCCGCCGATCTGGAACAGCGATTGCGCGCGCCCAGGCGCGCCGCCCGAGGCCAGCCGCGCCAGCCGCGACGTCTCCGGGTGAAAGATCGACGAGCCGGTCCCCAGCAAAATGGCCCCCACCAGCAGCATCGGATAGCTGCTCGCAAAGGCCAATGTGAGCAGACCGGACAGCGACGACAGCATGCCGAAGGGCAGCGAATAGGGCAGCGGATGCCGGTCGGTGTAGCGTCCGATCAACGGCTGCAGCAGCGACGCCGTGACCTGATAGACAAAGGTCAACAGGCCGATCTGCGCAAAACTCAGGCTGAAGCCGCCCTTGAAGAGCGGATAAGAGGCCACGAACAGCGATTGCGTCATGTCATTGATGAAATGGCTCAGGCTCGCGGCGGCCAGAACCCCATAGACCGGTTTTGGTGCGGAGGCCGGGGGCACCGTCGGCGCGGCACCGGCGGTTTGCGGATGGGTTGCGGTCATCGTCATCGTGTCGTCCTGTCGCTGAGGCCACCCCGTGCAGGGGGATTTTGCCGGTCCGGACGGGAGATAGACCAGATCGACAACGGCCCGCCACCGGGTTAAGGTCAACAAGCAACGAGACTGGGCCAAAGATCGGAGGCGGAACGCGCAGCACAGACACGCGGCGACACGGGGGCGGAACGACGGGAGGCCGGATGAATGGGGACGCGACTGTGAGGGGGAGCGGCGTGAAGGGGGGCGGTATGGAATTCCGGTTTGAGCGCGATCACAGCCGGCCCGAGGTGCAGCGCCCGATCGTGGCGCGCGGCATTGATTACGAAAACGGCAGCGTCGTGCATTCGCATTCGCATGCGCGGGCGCAATTGCTCTATGGCTCCACCGGCACCGTGATGATCGAAACGCCGCGCGGCGCCTGGATGATGCCACCCGAACACGCGCTGTGGATTCCCGCCGGCGTCGCCCATGAGGTGCGGATGATGGGTCAGGTGACGATCCACAGCCTGTATTTCACCCCCGACAGCGTGACCGCGATGCCGTCAACCTGCGTGGTCTTGGGCATCATGCCGCTGATGCGCAGCCTGTTGGCCGAAGCGGTGACCCTGCCGCTGGAATATGATCTGGGCGGTCGCGATGGTCTGGTGATGGCCCTGATCCAGGCCGAATTGCTGCGGCTGCCGGAGGTGCCCCTGTCCCTGCCGCTGCCGCGGGACCCAAAGCTCGCGCGGCAATGCCGGGCCTTTCTGACGCATCCCACCCAGCATGACACGACCGATGACTGGGCGCGCGAAAGCCATGTCAGCCGCCGCACCTTTACCCGCAAGTTCAAGGCCGAAACCGGGCTGAGCTTTGTGGCATGGCGTCAACAGGCCTGTGTGATGGCAGCATTGCCGCGTCTGGTGGCCGGAGAGGCCATCACATCGGTCGCGCTGGACCTCGGGTACAGCAATCCCGCCGCCTTCAGCGCCATGTTCGCGCGCACGCTTGGCGCCGCACCCCGCGCCTATCTGGCAAACGCATCCGACGACGCTGCCGCCGCGCAAACCCGCCGCTGAGCGCGGGCCGCGCCCGGCGCCATCCGCGCCGCCCGTGACATCGCCCGCCGCGCGGCGCAAAGGCAGTGCGCAGGGCAAGGGCGCGCCTTTGCCCGGGCCTGCCTCAACCGGCACCCCGCCGTTGACCGGGACGCCAGCCCATCTCCAGCCCGATCTCCTCCAGCGCCTGCCCCAGGGCCTGAATATGCGCGGGCCCGTGCTGCGGCGAGGGGGTGATGCGCAGCCGCTCGCTGCCGCGCGGCACCGTCGGATAGTTGATCGGCTGGATGTAGATCCCATAGACGTTCAGCAACAGATCCGCCGCCAGTTTCACATGCTCGGGGTCATTGACCATCAGCGGCAGGATCTGCGTCTCGCCCGGCAGCAGCGGCAGATCCAGACCCTCCAGCTCGCTCCGGGTCTCGGCGATCCGCCGCTGCAACATTGCACGCAGGTCATCTGCCTTGCGCAAAATCTCCAGCGACCGTTGCGCCCCCTCGGCCAGATAGGCGGGCAACGACGAGGTAAAGATAAAGCTCGCCGCCTCCGAACGGATCACATCCACCGCCGCCGCGGAACCCGCGATATAGCCGCCCACCAGACCAAAGGATTTCGCCAGCGTCCCCTGAATCATCGAGATCCGTGCCGCCTGCCCCTCGCGCGCGGCGATGCCCGCCCCCTCCGGCCCGTAAAGGCCCACGGCATGCACCTCATCGAGATAGGTGAAGGCGCCATATTTCTCGGCCAGATCGCAGATCCCGCGGATCGGCGCCACCGCGCCATCCATGCTGTAGAGGCTCTCAAAGGCAATCAGCGGCGTGGATTTCTTCGGCAGCCGGACCAGAAGATCCTCCAGATGCGCCAGATCATTGTGCCGAAAGATCTGCACGGGCGCGCCAGAGCGCTTCATCCCCTCGATCATGGAATTATGATTGCCCGCATCCGACAGGATGACGCAATTGGGCAAGACCTTGCCCAGCACCGACAATGCCGCGAGATTGGCCACCCAGCCGGAGGAAAACACCAGCGCCGCCGCTTTGCCGTGCCAATCTGCCAAGGCCGTCTCCAACGCCACATGGGCCGGATGCGTCCCCGCAATGTTGCGCGTGCCGCCGACACCTGCGCCATAAAGCTCGACCGCATCCGCCACGGTGCGGATCACATCGGGATGCTGCGACAGCCCCAGATAATCGTTGGAACACCAGACCGTCACCTCGCGCGGAGTGCCATCGCCGCGCGCCCATTGCGCAAGGGGCCGCGCGCCGGGCTGCATCGCGATGCTGCGAAACTCCCGGTAGCGCCGCTCTGTGCGCAGGACGTCCAGCCGGTCCGTGAACGGGCGATCCGAAACCGCAAATCGGGACATGTCATACCTCATCGGCGGCGCGACCCGGACCTCCGGGCGCCGCATCTTGACGGGCCGCGCCGGTGATGGCGGGCCGTTGGGGGGAAATATTCTGCGACGCGGGGCGTCAGATGTCAGATGTCCGGCGTCGGACGTCAGGCGTCGCGGCGGCCGAAACCATGCATGCGGTTGGCCCATTGCACGGCGACAAACAGCCCCTTGGCCGAGGGCAAAAGCGCCAGCGCGACCACGGTCACAAAGACCGACATCAGCGAGGCCATCACGATGGGCTCCATGCGGAAACTCTCCCACAAGATCGCCATCATGAAACCGGCGAGGTGGCAGACCACCAGAATGACCAGATAGGCCGGGCCATCATCCGCCCGTTGCGGCGTCAGGTCGAGACCGCAGCAGGGGCATTCGGGCTGCACCTTCAGGTAGCGATAGAACAGCGCCCCCTCGCCACAGCGCGGGCATTTCAGCCGGAGGCCGCGCTTGATCGCCAGCTTGCTGTCGCGGGGCTGCTCGGCATCGGAGAATGTTTCTGCGGGCATCTGCGTCCTCATCGGGTGAAGTATGAATCATTACCCGCTTAATGTATGCATTAATGATGCGAAATTGAAGCGGATCCTTGCGCAGACCCCGTGACAAATCGTCCGCCTCCCCCGCGACTGGGCGACGCCGGTGCACTGTCAAAGCGGATGCCGCCGGGTTTCAACCCTTGCGATGATGCGGGTGCCACCGCGCAGCACGTCGCAACAGCGCGCCTCCGGGGTCGCGCCGCCCATCCGCAGACGGACAGTCTCGCCCCGGTCAAGATTGCCCAGATAGACCACATCGCGCCGGGCCAGCGGCGCCAGAACGCCCGAGGCCGCCCATTCCGCCTGCTCCGCCAGTCTGGAGAATGTCGGGAAATAGAGCAGCCCGACGGCGTTGAAATCCAGCGACGGACAGGGCGTCACGGTCACGCCCCCCGGCGGGGCTCCGGCGGCATCGCGGGCGCGGCGCGCCTGCTGCCGCGCCTGATCGGCCAATGCCCGCAACGGCGCAGGCGCGGGCGGCAGGGCCAGCCCGCGGCCCGGCGGACGCCGCAAGATGCGATGGTTCGAGCCGCTCGCATCATGCCCGACAAAGGTGGAGATCATCCGCAGTTCGGCGAGAACACCCCCCGCCTGCTGCAGCAGATGCACCGAGCCGAGCTGGGTCGCGCTGACCTCATACAGCGCCGAGGTGATCTGCGCGCTGTGCCCCAGCAAGGGGCCGTCGGGCCGCGCCAGGACCAGCGATGTCGCGCAAAAGGCGGCATAGAGCGCGCGCCCCTCGGCATCACGGAACACCGCCCGCTCCTGCCCCATGGCCTCGGCAATCAGCGCCCAATGCCGGTCACCCGCGTCGCGCAGCAGCCATTGCTCCGAGAGGCCGTCCGGGCCAAGCTGCATCATCCCGAGACGCACCGTCTCTGTCCGGCGTGGGGCGACGGGCAGAGACGGCACCGCAACGGATGCCGGAATAGATGCCGGAGCGGATGCCGCAACGGATGCCGGTTGGGCAAGCGCGCGCAGCGTCATTGCGCCACCGCTTGCAGCACTTGCCCCGCCAGCTGCGCCTCGATCGCATCGGCGAGATAGCGGCTGTCCTCCTCGATCCCGAGGAAACGCCCCGATCCCCAGGTGTTCAGCCAGCCGAGCCCGATGAAATGGAACCCCGGCACCGGCGTCACGCCCCGGTGAAACACCGGCTTGCCGCGCGCATCGAACACATCGACATGGATCCAGGAATAGTCCGGCCGAAAGCCGATGGACCAGATCACCGAAGTGATCCCCAGCGCCGCCGCGTCAATCGCCGTCACCTCGGTCTCCGGCGTCCAGAGCGGCACGAAGGGCGGCTCTTCCGGGGCCTCGATGCCCGAACGCGCGATATAGGCATCAATCTGCATGCGGATGCCGAGGTAGCTTTTGTCCGCATCGTCGAGGTTTTTCGCCAGATCCGGCAGAAAGCTGATCTGCCCGCCCTGCATCCCCGCCACCGAGCCATAGAGCGAGATCCCATCCTCAACCACAAAGCGGCGCAGGTCGATTTCCTTGCCGCCATCGCGGCCCGACATATAGTGGTTGGTCTGGGTCATCGCCTTCACCGGGTCCGGGTGCTGGTCGATGGTCACCGCGTAATGCCCCATCTCATAAAGCCAATCCGTCGCGTCGCGGCCGCGGTATTTGCGCGGGCTGCGCGGGGCCGGGCCAACGGCCAGATGCACCTTGCGGCCATCGCGCACCAGATCCTCCATGATCTGCACGCCCGATTGCCCGGTGCCGATCACCAGCGTCGCCCCCTGCGGCACCTGCGCCGGACGGCGGTAGTCAACCGAATGCATCTGGGTGATCGCCGGGTCCAGATCCGCAGCATAGGGCGGCACGATCGGATTGTCATAGCCCCCCGTCGCAATCACCACCTGATCGCAGGTCCAGGCGCCAATGGAGGTATCCACCTCATAGCCGCCGTTCAGCCCGGGTGCCACACGGGTCACCTGCACATTCTCCCGCAGCGGCGGCGCAAAGCTGTCGGCGAAAGCATCAAGATAGTCGGTGATCTCCTCCTTAAGCATGAAACCGTCGGGATCATCGCCCGCATAGGGAAAATCCGGCAGCCGGCATTGCCAGTTTGGCGTCACCAGACAGAATGTATCCCAGCGGTTCTCGCGCCAGGAATGGAACTTGCCGTAGCGCTCAAAGACGATATGGCCGATGCCCTTTTGCGTCAGCTGGTGGCTGACCGACAGGCCCGCTTGGCCGCCGCCAACGATCACCACCGGAACATGCGGAATCTCATGTTTTTTCATGGGAGTATCTTTCATTGCGAAATCTCGAGACAGGTGACCATGGCTGCAGGTTGGCCCTCGAATGTGGCGCTGCGGGCCTCGATCCGGTCCAGCTCGGCCATGGCGCTGGTGCAGGCGAAGCCGTATTTCGCCTCGACACGGTTGGAGGCGCGCACCAGCGCGATGCGGGCACGGTTGAGGAAATCCTTCAGCGGATAGCTGGTGCCGGGGCTGAAGAGTTCCGCCACCACGCCAGAGGGGGAATAGCAGCGCTCCACCGTGCCATCGGGCCAGCGCAGGGTGAAAAAGGTCTCAGGCATCTGCGTGCTCCCTTTGGGTAAGGCCGAGATAGGGGGTGATTTTGGGGTCCCAGAAGATGGCAGCGCTGGCGCCCGACCGCAGCGTGACTGCGCTGCCGGGCGTGACCTGCCCGATCACCGCCGCCGCCAGATCGCGCGCGGTAAAGCGGCGGCAGATCTCGTCGGCCTGTTCCGGCGCGGCCGTGAGCAAAAAGCCAAAACTCGGGAAGCTGCGCAGCCAGCGCTCCAGCGGCACGCCGGGTGGCGGCGTGACGCGGGAGAGGTCGATCTCGATCCCGACGCCCGAGCTTTCGGCCAGCATCAGCGCAGTGCCGGGGATGCCGCCCTGGCTGATGTCTTTGCCCGCCCGCACAAGGCCCGCCTCGGCCAGTTCCGGCAACAGCGCCAGATCGCCGCGCAACCGGGCGGGCGGTGCCGCGAGGGCGGCGCAGAAATTGTCAAAGTTGCGGTAGCTGCCGCGCGGGTCATGCACCGCGATCAACACTTGACCGGGGCGGGCGGCAAAGCTGCTGATCAGCGCCGTCGCCCGGCCCAGAACCGAGACCGCGAGATTAAGCTCTCCGGCGGCGAAATTCGTATGTCCGCCCACGAGTGGCACGCCGTAAGCCGCAGCGGCATCGCGGAGCCCGGCCAGAAGCGGGGCCGCCGTCGCCGCATCCGGGGCCCAGATCTGATCGATCAGCGCCACCGCATGCCCGCCCATGGCAGCGATGTCCGAGAGATTGACCATCACCCCGCACCAGCCCGCAAACCACGGATCATCCTGCACAAAGCCGGGGATAAACCCCTCGCCCGCCAAGAGGTCATAGCCGCCCGCGCGGGGCAGAACCGCCGCGTCATCGCCGGGTTGCCCGGTGGCGTGCCCCGCCAGACCCAGCGCAGCCGTGGCCTGCCCGATGGCCAATTTTGAGCGGATGCCGGGATGCGCGCGCAGGCGGGCGGCGAGGGCTTCGGGGTCCGGGATCATGCGCCGATCCCCCGCCGCACCGGGTGATACCAGCCCGCCGCCGGGTCGCTCAGCGGCGGATAATAGGCCAGATCCGCCTGCATTTTCATATGCGGCACACCCTGCAGCGTGACCTCTCCCAAGGGCTGCCAGTGCAGACGCCGGAACAGCACCACATTCTGGCGTTGCACATGCGCGAGGAAAGTATGGCACCCCCGCGTCTGCGCGGTGCGCACGGCCAGCCGGATCAGCTCGGCCCCGAGCCGCCCCACCTGCCGGAAATCGCGGTCCACCGCGAGGCGCGAGCCCCACCAGAGCCCCGGCTCCTGCTGATGAATGCGCACCGTGCCCACCACCGCATCCGCCTCATGCGCATAGGTCGAGAGGGCGACGAGCGGCGTGGCGATGCGGTCAATCTCATCGCGGTCAGAGCCGGTGAAAATTCCCTGTTCCTCGACAAACACCCGGCGGCGCAGATCGGCGGCGCCAAACAGCTCCCAAGGCGTGCTGGCGGCGCGGATGTAATAGCCGGGGCTGTGAAACTGCTGCTGTGCCTGTTGCATCAGACCCCCCGCAGCTTTTCATAGGTGGAAAGCGCCGAGCAGGCGCCGCATTTGCCGCAGCCTGCCTTGATGTCCCCGGAGCGCATTCCGGCGCGGACGATCATCTGGCCGAGCGGTTGCAAGATTGCGGCCATGAACTCGGCCCGCGGCGCGGGATGACTTTCCAGCGGCGTGCCCGAGATCGGCACGAAGGGCACGACAAAGGGATAAACCCCCATCGCACAAAGCTTTTCTGACATTTCCAGAATGGCCTCAACGCTGTCGCCCAGCCCCGCGAGGATATAGGTCGAGACCTGACCATGGCCGAAAACCTTCACCGCCGCCGCGAAACTGGAGAAGTATTTCTCAAGCGGCACCGAGGCTTTGCCGGGCATGATCCGGGCGCGCACCTCCGGCGTCACCGCCTCCAGATGCATCCCGAGACTGTCGACGCCCGCGTCAAACATGCGCTGGTGCCAGATGTCATCCTCGGGCGGCTCGCATTGCGCCTGAAGGGGCAGGTTCACCGCCGCCTTGATCGCCCGCGCGCTCTCGGCCAGCACCGCGGCACCGCGGTCCGACCCGCGTGGGGTGCCGGTGGTCAGCACCATATGTTTGACGCCGTCCAGTTCCACCGCCGCCTTGGCCACTTCGGCCAGTTGCGCGGGGGTTTTGTGCGCGATGGTCCGCCCCGCCGCGAGGCTTTGGCCAATGGCGCAGAACTGGCAGGTTTTCTTGCGGCTTTCATAGCGGATGCAGCTCTGCAACACCGTTGTTGCCAGCACATCCTTCGCATGCAGGGTGGCGATCTGGTGATAGGGCACACCATCCTTGGTGGTCAGATCGTAGAAACGCGGGCGCTGCGGAAACCGCACCTTTGCGACCTCCGCGCCATCCCGCGTCACCCGGGCGCGGCCATCGGCATCCGGCGCCTCGACCAGAAACGGGCTTTGAAAGGCGGGGGCGGTGTGCACCGGCACCATCACCGTGGTCGCGCCAATCGTCACCGCCTTGTGGTCCGAGGGCCCGGCCCCACCGCGCCGCGCCTCATGTCCGGCGCGCGGATCCACCAGCCGCATGCCGTGGGTTTGCAGATCGTTGATCAGGGCGGAGTCAGACATTCTCGCTCTCCTCTGCCGGGGTTTTCACCGGGGTTTCAGGCGGAAATTCCGTCGCCGCGCGGGTCACGGCGGGGCGGGTGTCATGCACCAGATGCAGGAGTTCCGGCCGCGCGTAATGGCCGACGCTGTCCATCATCCGCTTGCGTTTGGTGATCAGCCGCATGTCGAGATCGGCGATCAGGATCCCCTCGCCGCTGGTCAGCGGCGGCACCAGATGCCGCCCCTCGGGCGAGATGATGCAGGTCATGCAGCCGCCGCGCAGACCCTTTTGCAGCGCCGGATCGGGATGGATTTCGGCAATCTGTTCCTCGGTCAGCCAGCCGGTGGCATTGACCACGAAACAGCCCGCCTCCAGCGCATGATGCCGCATCGTCACCTCGATCTGCTCGGCAAAGATCGGCCCGACGAGGCTGCCCGGGAAATGCGCCGCATGGATTTCCTCATGCTGGGTCATCAGCGCGTAACGGGCGAGCGGGTTGTAATGCTCCCAGCAGGCCAGCGCGCCGACGCGGCCCACCTTGGTCTCGACCACCTTCAGCCCGGCGCCGTCGCCCTGCCCCCAGACCATCCGCTCGTGATAGGTCGGGGTGATCTTGCGACGCTTCAGCGCCAGACTGCCATCGGCGTCAAAGATCAGCTGGGTGTTATAGAGCGAACCATTGTCGCGCTCATTCACCCCCAGCACCACCACCACGCCGCGGCGGCGCGCGGCTTCGGCCACGGCGCGGGTCTCAGCCGAGGGGACGGTGACCGCCTCTTGGTACAGCTCCAGATGCGGGGCGCCCTGCTGCACCGGCGGCAATACGAAAGAGAAATAGGGATAATAGGGCACGAAGGTCTCGGGAAAGACGATGAATTCCGCGCCCTTCTCCGCCGCCTCGGCGATGGCGTTCAGCACCCGCTCAATGGTGCCCGCGCGGCCCGCAAGGTTGGGCGCGATCTGCACGGCGGCGGCGCGAATGGTATCAGTACGCATGGGGTTCTCCGGGCTGCGGGGGACATGCGGGGGCCAGAGCTGCGGCCCCCGCGTCTGGATATCGCGGGGCGCGGTGCTCAGACCGTCCAGGTGTCGAGGATCACCGCATCGGCCTTTTTGTGCAGCAAGATGCAGTCGAGCACGTCTTGCGGCGCGATCGGCGTGATGCCCGGGATCAGCGCGGCTTCGCCATGGCCATAGAGCGCCTGCAGGGCGAAGCGGCAGGCATAGACCTTGCCGCCCTCGGACATGAAGCGTTTGAGATTGTTGTTGAAATTCAGATGGCCCGGAAAGGCCTCATCGCCCAGCGTCGGAAAGCCGCGCTGAATGCCCAGCGTCACGCCGGGGCCGTAAAGCAGGATCGAGGTCTCATAGCCTTTGCGCTGCAACCGGATCGCGTTCAGGATGTTGACCAGCCCGATCGAGCCCTCAAAGGCCACGGTGTGAAAGGTCACCAGCGCCTTCTCGCCCGCATCGGCCTTCACATCCTCAAAGACCTTTTGTTCGTAATCGACGAAGTAATCGCCATCTTTATGCGCTTCCTGAGTGACTGTCGGCATCTTGCTCTCCATGTTGGTGATGCCTTTTGATGATCGGGTGTAGTGTATGGATCAATAAACAAAACAATCTACATACAATAATGGCATCATATATCGTACATTCGCGCATAATATTTTTGCAGCACGGCGGCGTGCGCTCAGAAAATAGCCTCGACCAGAACCCTGCGCCCGGTTCTGGCGCGCGTCAGATCCGCGCGCCGAACAGCAATCCATACAATCCGCTTCAGTTTCGGGAATCAGCACGATAGAACGGCAGCAGACTGGAGAAACCGATGACCGACTGGCTTCCGACCCTGAGCAACAACGGCAAACCGCGCTATCTGGCGATTGCGGATGCGATTGCCACCGACATTCGTGCAGGCTCCCTCGCGCCCGGCGACCGCCTGCCGCCGCAGCGGCGGCTGGCGGCCAGTCTTGGCATCGATTTCACCACCGTCTCACGCGCCTATTCCGAGGCACAGGCCCGTGGGCTGGTCGACAGTCAGGTCGGACGCGGCACCTTTATCACCGGCACGGCCCCCGCGGATCAGAGCGCCGATCCTTTGCGCGAGGGCGAAGAAGACCTGTCGATGAACATGCCGCCGGAGCCGACCGATCCGGCGCTTCTGGAGAAAATGCGCGAGGGGATGGGCTATGTCTCGGCCAATCTGATCCCGCTCCTGCGCTATCAATCGGCGGTGGGCAGCGAAAAAGACAAGATCGCCGCCTCAACCTGGCTGTCGCTGCGCGGCATGGTGCCCCGGCTGGAGCGGATCGCGGTGACCCCGGGCGCGCATCCGACGATGCTCGCTATTCTGTCGATCCTCACCAACCCCGGCGACACGGTCTTGTGCGAGAACATCACCTATCCGGGCATCCGCAACCTCGCCGCGCGGATGCGGGTGCGGCTGGAGGGGATTGCGATGGATGCCGACGGCATCCTGCCCGACGCGCTGGAGGCGGCGATCCGGGCGCATGGCCCCCGCGCGCTCTATCTCAATCCGACGCTGCAGAACCCGACCACCCTGACCATGCCCACCGCCCGGCGGCTGGAGGTCAGCGCGATCCTCAACCGGCACGGATTGCCGCTGATCGAGGATGATGCCTATGGGTTCATCCCCGCCAAGGCCCCTGCCCCGCTCGCGGTGTCGGCCCCCGATCTGACCTGGCACATCGGCGGTCTGGCGAAATGCATCGGCGCCGGGCTGCGGCTGGCCTATACCGTCGCGCCCTCGGGCAAGGATGCCTATGCGCTGGCGCAGGCGCTGCGGGCGATCTCGGTCATGCCCTCGCCCTTGCCGATGGCGCTGACCACGCGCTGGGTTGAGGATGGCACCGCCGACCGCATCCGCCGCTTCATCCGGCAGGAAAGTGCCGCGCGGCAAAAGGTGGCCGCCGAGGTCCTGGACGGGTTTGAGTTCACCGCCGCCGAGAATGCGTTCAACATCTGGCTGCGGCTGCCCAAAGGCTCGGGCCGGGCTGATGTGATTGCGCGGATGGCGGGGCGGCATATCGGCATCATGCCCTCGGATGCTTTCACCGTCGGCGGCACCCCGGATGAGCATGTGCGGGTCTGTCTTGGCGGCTCGATCACCCGGGATGCGCTGCAGTCGGGCTTGCTGTTTCTCTCGCATGCCATGGTTCCGGACACCTATATGGGGTGACCCCGCGCGTTGCCGGACGGACCGGGGCACAGAGCCGCGCCCCGTTAGGGGCGGGACTGCCCCCACCCCGCCCCCGGGGCCGGATGGCGGAGAGGCAGGTGCCGCAGTCTTCACAGCATATGGCGATGCGCAGGGGCGCGCGCCGTGCCCCTCGTTCTGCAGGTACCGGGTCATTTGTCGGGTCCCGCCCGAAGGGGGTGTCGCGGAGACGCCGAGCAAGTTTCCCCCCGACGTGCCCGCGCGCGGTGTGCGCTGGGTCCTCCACTATACGGATCAGCACGGACCGCGTTGCCACGCCGTCATGCCGATCGCGTTGAAGATCGGCGGCGGGCCGCAGACCGGGTCAAGAAGGCCAAGGTTGATAGCGTCAGGCGCGCTGGCATCCCTTCCGGGAACTGCGAGCGTCTGAAGGCGCTGGCACGGGAGAAGCGGGAGCTGTGCCAGGCCCACGAGATCCACCGAAAGGCGTCAGCCAATTCTTCGATGATCGAGCGCAATGCGGGATCACTTCGCGCGCTGCGTGAGATGCTCGGCCGCCGGTCGAAGGGTTGGTCGGGTTCATCGTCGATCATCGCGAGAACCACGGGCAGTGATGCGGGAACCGGAGTCGCGCAACGGCGAGTTACCCGCGGGCTGACCTGCCCCGTAGGGCGTCCTATGCCTGCGGTTGCGGTTTCTCTGCTGTCTGGCTGATGTGGCGTTGATGTCGGGAACCCAAACGACAAAACCCCCGCGTGTTGCGGGGGTTTTTGTCGGTATTGGGTCGGTATCGATGGTTGCGGGAGCTCGACTTCATAAATACTTGCCTTTGTATGAAACCCCGTGTGTCAACGATAATCGCTTTATAGAATGCAGATTTTCATGTGCATGAGGCCGCATCGCTTCCTTGATCAAACCCCGCGAAATCAACGCCGCAGAACCCTTCGCCAAATTCTTCAGAAAGCGCCGGAATAGCTCATTTATCTAGAAACACTCAGGTAGGTCGGAATATCCCGTGCCTAGCTCAGTGGCATGTCTGGCCAATCGTCAGGCACGAGAGCGGGCGGTTTCGTCCAAGGTTCCTCAACGATGGCTTCCTGAAACCAAGCGTCCCTAAGATTGGCGTGTTCCGTTACAATTAGTTGAAAGCCGGGCACATCATCGATTGTGAAGCGTTTGAGCACTTCAAAAAGGCGCCGAACTGCATCAATATCTGCATCTTGCTCTGTCTGAGCGACCGAGCCACCAGCATCCCTATACGCGCTCTCGGAGGGAAAATATACTTGCGTCGGCTGATCAATCACCAAAAACCGAGGTATAGGCTGATCATAGTCAGAAGCAAAACGATGAAGTGAAAGGAGTGCTGCTAGATGATAAGCAAGATGGCTTGCACCTCCGCCAGATTTATTCATGTAGACCGGTCGACCAGGCCGGTCGATCACGACCGTAAGGTTGTGTAGGTCCAACCTTGCAGGATATTGACTGAACTCACCGTTCAAATTCTTGATGTAACCCGACATATACATGGCGATGTTACTTAGGGTCGCTGCCAGCTTGGATTCAGAATCGTCCGCGCCAAGTTGCTCCTCGATATCCGAAATGTGCGCCTTGAGCCGTCGTTCCTCGCTCAATAAACGATCCAGCTCGCTGTCGGTGACCAAATTTTCCAAGAAAAGGCTCACACGACCAACAACGCGGGACGCTGCGTTGTTCCTGCTACCCATCTGGGCGATAATCTCATTGGCTTGGATGGCGGAAGACAACTCCAGTTCTTTGTTGCGCATGCTGTCGGTCAGGATGCCAACCTCTTTTCGCAGGCCCAGCAGAAAAGCTTCGAGGGCCGGTCGTTCGCCGGTTACGGCAGAAAGTTCCCGCTCAAGATTTTCCAACTCAGCCAACATTGCTTTTGCAATTGGCGTTTCGATTCCTAGATTTGCCTGAGCAAAGGGCCATTGCCATTCGCCAGTCGCCTTGTTGAATGGAAGCGCATTGATCGATGTGAGCCGGTCGCGCTGTTCGATAACCTCTCCCTCGAAACCATTCGCCCGTTTCGCAAACTGTTCCGCACTTTCCATTTGCCTTTGGATAATGCGACGACGGTCTCGCATTGACGCCAATTCGTTCTCTATCAATGATACGCGGTCACTGTCGTCATCAGGTATTGATTGCGGCTGCCAATTCAGTGCTTGTCGAAGCATTTCCGTGACTTTAATCTCAACCTCCCCATGAAGAGGAATACCTACTGCTCTGGCTTCGGAAAGCAGCCCGATCGCACGCTGTTCCGAATTATCCAACGCATCCTTAGCCTGATTGACCAATTTCGTATTCAGCCGAAGTCCACGTTGAGCGGTGCGTAATTGCGCCTCCAACGTAAATTTATCTCGGCCAGATACGCCAAGCAGAATCGGCAGCGTGTCTTTTATGGCTTGGGGCTGATAATCCTCATTCTGACGGTAGAACAGCTGGTCCTTGTTCGCGACAATCCCCTGCTTCTGAAACAGGTAGTAAAGCGTGTGCTTGATATTCGCGTCGTAGCTTTCGCGGCTGTTCTCGATTGGGACCTCGGTGGCGTTCTCAGGAATTCCCAGCAGTTGCGACAGCAGCGACGCTATTCCGTTATCATTATCGTTGACCATGAGTTCATCCGGCTCGGGGGGCATGACATCTGCGCCACGTCTGAGCATAACGGCGCTTGCACTCAGGGCGCCCGGCGAAGGCGCGGGCTTCGCAACCAAAACCTCCTCGCCATGGAACCGATATATGACCGCATACCAAGCCACTTTGTCTCGTATTACCCCTTCTGGGACATTGAAGGTCGATCTGCCCATGCAATACTCGATAATTTCGGAGAGGGCGGATTTTCCTGTGGAGGACCGACCTGTGATGATATTCAGCCCGTCATGAAATTTCACATCGCGCCGACGGCCATCATCACTGTAGATGTGGATGGATTTGATTTTCATGGTCGAATTCCCAAAGTCGAATATATGGTGCTGCTTTGGCCAATGCGCGCGAACTCTTTGCCTAAAAACACCGCGGCACGTTGAGTTGCTTTGGTCTCATCTGTGCCCGAGATGGTCTTCTTTACGCCATCGTTCACAGTGGTCAGTCTTCCATTAGCCTGAACGCTCATCGTGCCAACGCTGCTGAGCACTCCCAAAGCTTCAAGCGTAAAAGGGAACATATCCGTGCAGCGTTGGCCAAAATCGACCTGCAACTCGGGGTGATCAGCGATGATTTTCAGTAAAAAATTCCTATTCCCACGTTGGATGACCTCACGCGACTGCCGCTGCAACGCCAAAGGAAGTATCAGCAATGACATCGAGAACGGCATGCCCTTAGCGTCGATTTCTTGAAACGCAGCCATGGCTCTGTATAGGACCAGGCCACAGAATCCCGGATTGAAAAGGTTTCGCACCTCTATAGGTCGCCTATCCCATTGCTTCATGCCGCTGTCCCTAAAATTTTGGCAAGGCGCTCAAGAAACCTAGGATGCCAGTGAACTCTTGGTATAGGTCGATCATTGGCTAGCATCTGGAATGCACCTCGCACGACATAGCCTTCATTTACCCTCTCGCGAATTCGAAGATGCGGGGTTTCATTCAACGCCCAAAGGTAAAGTGCTTTTCCAGCTTCGATGCAGGCGTCTTCCTGGCTTGTCTCCGTGATATTCTCATAGAGGATTGCCTTATGCCGATCCCATTCTTCGACCAGTCGCTCTTCATAATCTTCGATTTCGCCGGCTACAATCAAATGTGCGCGCGCCCAGATAGAACGCTGCTCGAATGCGCGATAATAGTCGATGATCGCGTGCCTTATCCTTTGATCCGAAAGCTTCAGGGCGTGGAGCTGAACCACAAAAGTGCGCTTATCGTTCGACGGGTCAATATTATCGGGCTGCTTGTTTCGCAAATCGATGGGCAAATTGTCTGCTTTGAACTGTTCGGCTAGTAGCACCAGCTGGTCGAATACCTCTTGAACCTTGATGGCCTTTCGCTCCTTTTCCGTGAGCGCGCGGATTACTAAATCTGACCACCAACCCTCCAGCCTCTCAAAGAGTGCCTTTCGGTCCTCTTTTCTGATCGTGCGCAATCGTTGATCAATTAGCGTTGGGATGTCATCGATGCGCGGGGTGCTCGGCGAGATAGTAATGCGGTCATAGAAGTCCTGCGCCTCTATTTCCGTGAGTAATTTGAGGTCGGCCTTCACCTTACCGATTTCCGCCGACGTGCTGGAAGCGAGCGCGGCGGCGGCTGCAGCGGCACGAGTCTCACCCAGACCACCGTCGCGAACGAAATACTCTAAAAACGACCCAGCGGATACACTAGCGGTGCTATAAAGTATGAACCTAGTGCTGGAACCGGCTGCACCAGCCGACTTGTAATAATTCACCCAGACACGAACTGATTTCCAAAAATCCACAGAAAGGTCGGACAGTCGATCGCCCACAGCTTTGTGTTTTAGTGACCCCAGTGTTACCCGACCGTCTGCCAAGACGAATTCCACGTCGTCGTTACGCTCAATATAGACTTCACAGTCCTCAGGCAGGTCAAACATTCGAAGTAGTGCATACCTCGATTGATAAATGTAACCCAAACCGGGTTCTGCCGCAGAGAACTGTGACGTGGCACCCATCATTTAACCGCGCCCGGCACAACCAAGGATATCGTGTCCAATTTCAAATCAAGTCCTTTTTACTAATTCAACAGCCAAAATTGTGGGGCTTGTGGCTTCTCAAATCAATAGAAATCAACGAAGTATGAAATTAGCCATTGCGCTGCCACGCTGAATATAGAGGGTATCTGCCATCCATTCGCTATGGGCGTGCGCCCTATCTGCTTTTAGCGTCAGCGCATTTGATGAAAGATCCTTGAGCCCGCTGAAGCGGTTCCGCTTTTCCTACCTTTTGATGCGGTCAGAGATTTGGGAGCGCGCGTGGCTAACCAACTGCTGGTTTGTGGCTTCCCAAAAGCGGCCAATCTGGAAAACCCGTTATTGCTCGACGACAGCTTGTTCTGGGGATCTCTGCATCTCCTTCAAGAAGCCGACGACTGCGAGATCAAGACGTTTGGCGCCCCCGTCGCTTCTCAGAAGTTTTATCCCATGCACGACATCTGGATGCATGCAGATGACATCGCAACCGACCACCCAAACCTGAGAGCGCTCAACGCTGGTTGTGTAGGAATGCCGTTACTTGTGGAACATTTTCATTAAGCTCGGGGGTTCCGGGCTAAGGAGATGTTCTATGACCAAGGATCAACGCGAGATTCAGCGCAAATGGCCCTGCCGAGTAGTGGCAGGGCAATATTTGTCCACAGGCTACACTGAGCGCTTGTCTGAAGCTGGCTTCGGGCCATCAGTCGCGGGCGTTGGCGATGCCTATGGCAACATCCTCGCGGAAACGATCAATGTGCGCTACAAAACTGAGCTGGTCGATCGTCTGGGCCGGTGGCGTCACATGCAGGATATGGAAAAGGCCACCTTCAGCTGGGTCGATTGGTTAAACAACAGGCGCCCGCATGGCCCAATCGGGAACATCCCACCAGCAGTAGCTGAAGAGAACAGCTATGCAAAGTGCGTCGTGCTCGATATGGTCGCGTGAAATGAAGCTTTAGATCTCCGGCAAACGCGGGGCGTTTCAAACTACGACATAGGACAGTCACGCAAGACGCTTACACCTCGGGCTTGGCCGTGCGGGAAACTGCTGCCGTTCACCAATTTTATTTCAACGGCCGCTTTTCAGAAATTACGCACGTGGCCAATGAGGATGTTGGTCATCAATGACGATCGGATGGCTATGTGATCGGCCAAGGAGAATATGTGGGTGATCTACTGGTAGGTCAGCATGAGTATGTTCAATTGTTCCTGTATCGTCTTGCGCCCAAAGAATGACCCCGCCGGCCATCCCGGCCGCGGCCAGCAATGCAAGCACGGCAAATGCAGTCGTTGGCCCGGCTACCGTAATCAACCACCCAGAAAGTGGATAGGTGACAAGCCAACAGGCATGAGACAGCGCAAATTGAGCGGCGTAAACTGCAGGTCGGTCTTCGGCATGTGCGGATCGTTTGAGCAACCGCCCTGACGGGGTCAACACGACCGAATACCCAATCCCTATGATTAGCCAGCCTACAAGAAGCGGGACCCATTGCAGACTATAGGTCATCGACATGAGGGACAGGCCCAGTAAAGCGGTGACCAGCACCGCCGCACCGCCGATCATCACGGGGCGGTCTGGGCGGCCGTCCAGTAGACGGGGCAAAAGCAGTGCTGCCAGCATGGAACCACCGCCAAATGCGCCGAGTGCAATCGCCACTTGCGTGTCTCCCAGCCCCAGATGTGAGCGGACCAGCACCACAGTATTTACCAGAACCATCGCACCAGCTGCTGCCGCCGCGAGGTTGAGCGACAGCAACCCTCGAAGACGCGGTGTGGCGAGGTAAATCCGCATGCCACGTGTGGTGCGATCATAGATGCCTCTTGGCGCCGATGGTTGTGGGCTGGGCAGCATCACGGACACGACCAGCAAGGCCGAGCCAACAAAGCCGATCACTGTGCCGACGAACAAGACATGATAGCTGACGACGGCCAGAAGGATCGCAGCCAACATCGGACTAATGATGTTCTCCAAGTCATAGGCCAACCGCGACAGGGATAGCGCGCGGGTATAACGGTCTTCTTCGGGCAGGATATCGGGGATGGTTGCCTGAAATGTCGGCGTGAACGCGGCAGAGGCCGATTGCAGCACAAAGATCAGGATATAGACCTGCCAGACCTCGCTCACGAACGGCAAACAAAGGGCCACCGCCGCCCGGATCAAATCGAGACTGACCAGCATCCCCCGCCTGGGCCAGCGATTTGCAAACGCCCCCGCGATGGGGGCGATCCCCACATAGGCCACCATCTTGATCGTGAAAATCGTGCCTAGAACCAGACCCGCCCGCTCACCCGACAGATCATAGGCCAAAAGACCGAGTGCGATGGTCGCAAGCCCAGTGCCAAGCAAGGCCACGATCTGCGCCAGAAACAGATGGCGATAGGTGCGGTCGGCAAGGACTGCGAGCATGTTGATCCCTCAAAGGTATTTTGTGATGGCCTTGAAGTCTGCCACAGCGGATGTGTCACCCGTTCCAGCAATCGCCTCATCAAGACAGTGATCGATGTGGTCTTGGATTAACGTACGCTTGGCTTGCAGGATTGCCTTTTCAACCGCATGGAGTTGCTGGGCGATATCGGTGCAGGGTCTATTACCTTCGATCATCGCGATAACGCTCTGAAGGTGACCATTGGCACGTTTCAGCCGCTTTACGATATCGGGGTGGGTTGCATGGGTGTGGTGATCTGTCATAAGACAGGCGTAACCCCCCTGGGGGGATAAAGCAAGCGGGCCTTAACCCGCAAACTGCGGGTAAAATGAGACAGCAGATCGGATTTCATGTCAGGCTTATGCTGACCGTCGTTTTGGCGGTCTCTATGCTGTTGGTATCCAACGCACGGATTGCGGCACATGATATGCCTGAACTCACACAGATCGTGACGGATCATCAAACCGAGATCGCGGAGCATGGTCATGCCCACGAAGAAGTGGTCAGTGTATTGGATGCATACCATGGCCACGGCCATGATGTGGCCGACCACGATCACAATGTCGCATTCCTCCCCGATCGCAAAGCATCTGGGACGATGATGCCGACCCGCTCTAACTGGCGCATCGCCAATAGCGCATTGCCCAGTCATAGTATCGCCGATCTGGATCGACCTCCGCGAGGATGAAATTGCGTCCAAAGACGTAACTATCAACTCCTTTCACAAAGCGGAAAATTACAATGATAAACAACCGATCCTATGGGTCGGGGCCTTTGTCGCATCCTTTGCGGCAATCCCTGATCCTTATGGCAATGGTCATGCTGGCGTTACTCGCCTTCGCGACCACGGCCTATGCTCATGCTGTCACCGAAGGTGACAAGGGCTATATCCAAGAGGTCAGCGGCATGAAGCTGATCCCCTTCATGTATCTGGGGGCCAAGCACATGGTCACCGGATATGACCATCTGCTGTTCCTCTTTGGCGTCGTCTTCTTCCTCTACAAAATGAAGCACGTTGCCCTCTACGTCAGCCTATTTGCCATCGGCCACTCAACAACAATGCTGGCCGGTGTCTATTTCGGCTGGAATGTCAGCGCCTACCTGATCGACGCCATCATCGGACTGTCGGTGGTCTACAAGGCGCTCGACAATCTGGGGGCTTACCAGCGGTGGTTCGGTTTCCAACCTAATACCAAAGCTGCAACGTTGCTCTTCGGTTTCTTCCACGGGCTGGGTCTGGCGACCAAGATTCTGGAATATGAGATCGCACAGGACGGCCTGATACCAAACCTGCTGGCCTTCAATGTAGGCGTCGAGATCGGTCAGTTGATCGCCCTAGCTATGATTCTGATTGTCATGGGCTATTGGCGCAAGACCACCAGCTTTTGGAAACATGCCTATACCGCAAATGTCGTGATGATGTCCGCCGGCTTCATTCTGTTTGGAATGCAGATGACAGGCTACTTCGTCGGTTGAAATTTTGGAGACTATGAAAATGCATAACGGAAACAAACCAAACCTTGATGAGCTGCCAACATCTGCGCAGCTTATCAAATCCACGATCGCCGCCGCCGCCGCGGCCATCGTTATTCTCATCACCGTCGTCTTGCCCTCGGAATATGGAATCGACCCCACCGGCGTAGGCAAGGCCATCGGGCTTGCTGAAATGGGTGAGATCAAAGGCCAACTTGCTGAAGAGGCCGAAGCCGACCGTCTTCAGGAGCTACAAAACAGTGGCTCTAGCAAACAGCAGTCCAGTCTCGGCGGTGGGTTATTTAGCTTCTTTGTCGGCACAGCTCATGCACAGACCGCAGAACCAGAATGGACGGATCAATTCAGCGTCACCCTTACGCCGGGCGAAGGGACCGAGGTCAAGCTCGTTATGGAAGACGGCGCAGTGGCTGAGTTTCGCTGGGTCGTTGAGAATGGCGTCGTCAACTTCGATCTGCACGGCGACGTTGGTGGGGAAAACATCAGCTACGAAAAGGGCCGTGCCGTTGCTGACGATGAAGGTATCCTAACTGCCGCATTCACTGGCAATCACGGCTGGTTCTGGCGCAACCGGGGCGAGCAGGACGTGACTGTAAAGCTCTACGTGCGCGGCGATTACAGCGAGATGAAATTGCCATAAGAAAAAAAGATGGCCTCTGCCTGCGTGGTAGAGGCCATTTTCCGCGGCACGCTTTGCCCATCAGGATCGCACCGGACATAAAGTGGTTCGCGCATGCCCGATATCTTGCGGCGATCTCCAGTCAGTTTATCCCGTTTTCACGCTGCAAGGCCCGCACATAGGCCACAACGTTCAGAATATCCGCGTTGGTGACGCCTTCTACTGGTGGCATATCGCCAAATTTCCAATGATGCGCCCGAACGCCGTTTTGGGCGGCCATGACAAAAGCCATATCCCCGTGATGGCTCGGTTCATAAATGCGGTGGATCAAAGGTGGGGCAACGCCTTCCTGACCTTGTGCATTGGCGCCGTGGCAGGCCGCACACACCGCATCATAGGCGCGGTTTCCCATTTGCTCTTGTTCCGTCAACCGTGTCGGCAGTGAAACCGTAACCATAGCGCCATCCGTAAGTGGAGCGGCGGCGGTATTATTGGTGTTATCGGATTTTGATTGCACCACATACCAAGTGCCGGTTGCAAGGGCTATGGCAGCAAACAGAAGTGCCAGTTTATTCATGTCGGTCTCTTTCATATTGACGCGCGAACTTGGGGCGCTGAGGGAAACCCAACGCCCCATTTGAGCGTTACTTCAGGGCTGTCACAGTCAGCTTGCCGTTCACACGGTCGGCCAGAAACTCGACATCTTTGCCTTCAGCCAATTTGGCGATGATCGTCTCATCGGCGCGGAACACCATCGTCATCGCGGGCATGCCAAGATCAACCAATTCCTCGTGGATAATGGTGACTTTGCCAGCGTTGGCGTCCAGCTTTTTGATGGTGCCTTTGGTGTAGGTTTCGGCCGCAGCGACCGACAGCGATGCCGCCAAAGCCAAAGTTGCCAGCGAGAGTGTTTTGAAAATGTTCATTGGATCGTCCTTTGGTTGGGTTTGGGGATTAGTTGACGGTCAGCGCGCCGTGCATTCCGGCCTCGTAGTGACCGGGGATAAGGCAAGCGAACTCAAAGCCGCCCGCGTTCGCAAAGGTCCACACGATGGTGCCCTTTTCGCCGGGTTGCAGGCGGATTGCGTTGGGGTCGTCATGTTCCATCTCCGGGAATTGCTCCATCACCTTCTTGTGCTTGGCATTGTTGTCCAAGGTATCCATGACAAACTCATGCTCTTGCTCGCCATCATTGGTAATGGTGAACTGCACGGTTTCACCGGCCTTGAAAGCGAACTCGCGCGGTTCAAACAGCATTTCGCCGTCGTCGGTTTCGACCAGCGAAACGCTGACTTTGGTCATGTTGCCAGTCATTTTGGCAGGCATGCCCACTTCCATCATCTCACCATGGCCACCGCCGTGGGTGCCGCCCGCAAAGGCAGGGGAGAGGGTCAAGGCGAGAAGGGTCGTCGCAAGGGTAAGTTTCATTTTGTGTTCCTGTATATCGGGTGGCCCATTCAGGGCCGTTCGGGGTTAGCCTTTGTCCGCAGACGCTGGGCGAGGCGTAATCTGGGTTTTCGGGTTGGTATTGGTGGCGAATTCAGGCAACTCGCCTGTCCATTCATAGGCTTGTTCGCCGGGTGGATTTTCATACCAACCGGGGTCGGAGTAATCGTCGGGCCCAATGCCTTCGCGGACCTTCACAACCGAAAACATGCCGCCCATTTCAATCGGGCCATATGGCCCCCAACCGGTCATCATCGGGATGGTGTTGTCAGGCAGCGGCATTTCCATAACGCCCATATCGGCCATGCCAGCGGTGCCCATCGGCATGTATTCCGGCTGGAATTCACGGATTTTCTGGGTCAGCGGCTTTTTGTCGACGCCAATGAATGTCGGCACATCATGGCCCATCGCATTCATTGTGTGGTGGGATTTGTGACAATGGATCGCCCAATCCCCAAGATGGTCGGCCACAAATTCATAGGCCCGCATTGCGCCAACCGGAATGTCGATCGACACCTCCGGCCATTGCGCACTTTCGGGCACCCAGCCGCCATCGGTGCAGGTAACCTTGAAATCATAGCCGTGCATGTGGATCGGATGGTTGGTCATGGTCAGATTGCCAACCCGCACCCGCACGCGATCGCCACGGTTGACCACCAGCGGGTCGATATCTGGGAAGATCCGGCTGTTCCATGTCCAGAGGTTAAAATCGGTCATGGTCATGATCCGTGGAACATAGGTGCCGGGATCAATGTCATATGCGTTGAGCATGATCAGGAAATCGCGGTCCACGGGCATGAACGTCGGGTCTTTGGGATGAACGATGAAAAACCCCATCATCCCCATCGCCATCTGCACCATCTCATCCGCATGCGGGTGATACATAAAAGTGCCTGATTTGGTCAGATCAAACTCATAAACATAGGTCTTGCCGGGTGGAATGCCTGGGTGCGACAGCCCACCAACCCCGTCCATGCCAGACGGCAGGATAAGCCCGTGCCAATGCACCGTGGTATGTTCCGGCAGGCGGTTGGTGACGTAAATGCGCACGCGGTCGCCTTCCACGGCCTCAATCGTGGGGCCGGTGGATTGGCCGTTATAGCCCCAAAGATGGGCGATCATGCCATCGGCAAGCTCGCGTTCCACAGGTTCTGCGACGAGGTGGAACTCTTTGACGTTGCCGTTCATGCGGTGCGGCAGGGTCCAGCCGTTCAGCGTGACCACGGGTGTATAATCCGGCCCCGAATTGGGGCGCGGCGTGATTAACGTGCTGGCGCTGTCCATCTGGGCGGCCTCGGGCAGACCCATATTCGTGGTCTTGCCCCAAGCTTGCGAGGATACAAGCGCAGCACCCGCTGCCCCTACCCCGATCAATTGACGTCTGTTCAACATCGGAAATCCTTTCAAATTTTGGGTCAATGGCCTGCCCCCCCAGCAGCGATTGCCGGGCCTTCGCTTGCCCCTGAACCACCCGACCCGCCGCCATAGATCGCAGCTGTCAGCTCGGCCTGCGCGAGGTAGAAATCACGCTTGGCATTTGCCGCCTCCAGCTGTGCGGCAAGCTTTTCGCGCACATCTGTCAAAAGCTCGAATGTGTTGGTGATCATGCCATTGTAAGACAGCAGGCCCTCTTCCTCGACCGTCGTGCGCAGCGGCACGACGACATCGCGGTAATGGCGCGCGATTTTATAGGACGCGTGATAGGCAACCTCCGCCCCGCGTGCTTCGGACCGCACGTTGACGGCCTTTTCTGCCAGCACATTGGCGGCTTGCAGATAGGACAATTCGGCCTTGCGCATCCGCGCCTTGCCAGAATCGAAGATGGGAATGGCAAACTCAAGTTCGACTTGCGGAGTCACGACCTTTTCGATGTCTCCGTCATCGCCAACCTCACGTTCCAACTCGGCCCCTGCGACAATCTCCAGATCGCTGACGATCCGGGTCTGGTCGGTCAGGCCAAAAGCTGCGGCTTGTGCCTCTAGCCCCAGCTTTGCGATCCGGAGGTCAACGCGGTTCGCCAAGGCCTTTGCCTCCAGATTGCGGATCTTGCCAACCGAATTTGGCAAGGCGGGTAACGCATCGGGGACGGTGAAATTCACATCATCACCCCATAGCCCCATCAGCCGTGTCAGCTCCTCCTTCGCACGGGTTGCGTTCAGCCGTGCCATGGCAACCTGTCCCGCAAGTTCCGCATTAAAGGCTTGCTCACGTGCTTGCCCCGCCTTGTTCAGCGCACCGGTTTCGCCCAATTTACGCGCCAATTCCGACCCCGCATCCGAGGTGCGCTTGGCTTGGGTCAGATAGCTGACCGTTTCAAACGCGGCGACGGCGTTGATCCATGCAACCCGCGTTTGATTGGCGAGCGCCAACGTGTCATGAACGGCCGATTGCTGGGCTTGCTGAAAGCCGGCATCGGCAATTGCGACCCGCTGTTTGCGCGTTGTGGCATCCAGAACATTGACCCGCAACAAGCCCTCAATCGCACGGTATGCGCCCAGCTCGGGCGCGCCTATCCCTAGTAGGCCTATTGATACCACAGGGTTTTCTGGGGTCGATTGCTGCCAAGCCTCTGCGGCAGAAAGCCCTACGTTGGCATAGGAGGCTTGAAGGCCCTTATTGCTGAATAGCGCCGCCTGAACAGCGGTTTCTGCACCGATGCGCTTGCCGCGCACCAAGGCCTGAACCTGCTGGCGCAAGGCGTCATTTTCAGCCTGTGATTGGGCAAAGGCGGTTTGTTTTCCGATTGCCGCAGAGGTTTGGCTCGAGACGGCCGCAAATCCGGCTTTGTTATTCGTATAGGCGCCGGGAACGGCCCCGACACAGGCGCTCAACAACAGCGGACCCGCAATAAGCAAAGGGTTTTTAAGGAGGCGCATCAGTTGCCCTCCGTCTGTTCTTGATTGACGTCACGCCAATCGCGCGGCCCGGTCGGGGCGCGATAGGTGTAACCGGCTAGCGGGTCTGCGGCGCGCAGCGGAGCGGCGGCCCCAGGAAGGCTTGCGGCCTGTAAGGCGGTGGTATCGGGAAGCGGTGCTGGCGTAGATGCACAGGCACCAAGCGCCAAGGCACAAGCCCCGGTTAGGATTTGGGATTTCATGTGTATTACCTGATCAAAGGACAATTCGCGCGGAGCCCGCGCAAAGAGGCCGACCCCGCGGGGCCGGAGGTCAGATCAGGTGTTTGGGAGGCCGCAAAAAGCCATTGCTATCAGCTGCGACAAGCGTCGAATGGAGCATAACAGGGTCAAGCGGCGTGGCATCGGCAAGCGGCGACGCAAAACCATCAATCAGAATCGCCGCCAGACACATGCCCGCACAGCATTGATGAAGGCCTGTATCGGAAGAAGATTTTCCGGTGCTTGTGTCGCAATCCATTTGTGTAGCGGCGTGCGCATGGGCCAATTCGGCTGTGTGGCCAGCACTTTGTGTGACCTCAGAATGGTCACTATGAATACCAATCGCCGCATGCGCCGAGGTCGATGGGAAAACCGCCAAGGCAAACGCAAATACAAGGCACGCAAGCACCTTGATCACACCTGCAATGGAATTCCCTTGTTTCATGCAACATCGATGGCGCAAGCTCGGCCCTCTGTCAACGCCTCCTTCCCTGAATGGTTTCTGACAAACCCGTGAGTTCCGGCACTATTTCAATAATTTTGGGAACCCTCCAGCCTAGGAAGATCGTTTTGTTAAAAGAACAAGCCATCCGGGGGACAAACAATGACTTATGGACGTTTCTTTGCAATGATTTCGACATCGACGGTGGTCATGTTCGGTTTGATGTATCTGAACACTTATTTGCTCAGCCATATTTTTTGGTCTGAGACGCGGGCTTACATGGCCGTTTTGATGGGAGCCGTTATGGCGATCATCATGTTGGCTTTCATGTTTTCGATGTATCCAAGCAAATCGGTCAACTTGGCGATATTTGCAGCGGCAGCGGTGTTTTTTGGCGGATCACTGTGGCTGGTTCGCAGCCAAGTGACGGTCGGCGACACCTCTTACATGCGCGCGATGATCCCGCATCATTCGATTGCCATTATGACATCAGGTCGCGCCAACATCGCGGACGCGCGTGTGCGAAAGATGGCGGACGGGATCATTTTTGCACAAGACAAGGAAATCGCAGAGATGCGCTACCTTATCAATGATATTGACGCGAATGGGATCAAAGAAGACCTGCCCGATCCGGCGCCTGCAGAGATTGTGACGCTTGACCAAGCGATGGCCACCGCAGAAGTGGCAGGTCTTGACCCGGAGTTCATGAGAAATGACGAAATAGCGCGCTTGTTTCCTGAAGGGGAAACCTGCCGTTTCAGCTATACGCCAGACAGCCATCCAGTGCTGGTCGTGGGAAAAATAGACGGCGCAGAAACCGCGTTGTTCAAGATCAGTGGTGATTTGGTGAAATTGGTCGGTGACAATTCTGGCGGGTTCACTGCCGATGGAGTTCGGATGACCTTGGGCCAAGTTGATGGTTTAGCAATCACACCATCTGACAGGGCTGTTGATGCAAACCTGACCATGACCCTCGATGCAGGGCTGAACACCGGATACCGCGGATACGTCCGCTGTTCTGCGGCAGGGTCGCTATGAAAATCCCTGCGTCTCAATATGCGATCACTTCTTTCGTGATGCTCTTGACCTTCCTGTAGCTGGAAGGCCCAGAGTTCCAATTGGTTTCGATCTCCGTTTGCAACGAACGGAAGGGATAACAGCGCTGGCGCGGCGAAAACGATACGGCGCTTGTGCGGTATGCGACGCTTAAATCTGCGCGCGACGCTGCAAACGGCGATTGCCCGAGATGGGCCTGAGCAGTGTTTATCAGCAGATAAGAAGCTATCACAGGATAGGTAAGAGCGATGATGAACGGATATGGTTACGGAATGGGCTTCGGCTGGATATGGATGATCGTCATCCTTGTTTTGGTCGTCCTCGCAATCGCGGCGTTGGTCAAATACCTGCGCAAATGAACCCAAAAGGAAATATAATGGATTATACAATCAACCGCCTGATAACGGGCGCTGGTTTTGAAGCCGTTGATGGCAGCCTGAAGGTCAGTGCGATTGATCCTTTAGCTTCAATGCAGGGAATTGATAACGCGGCACTGCATGCGGTGGCGGGTCAGGTGCGTGACCTTTTAGCCAAGGCTGTCGAGGAGATTTGAGATGAGCCTGCGCCGAGGCCTCCTTGTAACGATGGCAATTCTCGGGATCGCCATGCTTGCGCTTTGGTGGTTCGCGCCGTCACTATTGGCTGATGCCCGTCAGCTTATGGACCGAGACGCGCTTGAGGCAATGGTGGCGCGGGCGGGCCTCTGGGGACCTTTGTTGATCATCGGTCTGATGACTGTCGCGGTGGTTGTTAGCCCCCTTCCCAGCGCTCCGATAGCCTTGGCGGCTGGTGCCGCCTATGGCCACATCTGGGGCACGGTGCAGGTAGTCATAGGTGCCGAACTTGGCGCGCTGATCGCGTTTGGGCTGGCCAGAAATCTCGGGCGCGACGCGCTGCGGCGCCTGTTCGGTGCAAAGGTTGATGCAGGGTTACTGGGGTCGCAGAACGCCCTGACACGGACCGTATTTGCCAGCCGCCTGATGCCCTTCGTGTCCTTTGACATGATCAGCTATGCGGCAGGGCTAAGTTGCCTGCATCTGTGGCGTTTCGCCGTGGCAACATTGGCAGGAATTATCCCAACAAGCTTCGTGCTTGCGCATTTTGGCGTTGAAGCGATCAGCGGAGACATGGGCCGCACCACTTGGGCGGTCTTGGGACTTGGACTGCTCACCGGATTGCCCCTGCTATGGGTCGCGTTGAGACAAAACACCGAAAAGGAAAGTTGATGGCGCAAGCGGTGCAGGTGTTTTCGCGCGGCAGCGTCCGGCTCGCACCATATAGACGAATGCGACGACGAATAAAGCTTGAGCTTCCAGTTACTGGATGGCTTAGGCCAAAGAAATCCAACAGAAAGCTGTGACACCATGGAACATGATCATTCACACACATTGTCGAAGATCCCCGAGGGCGCTGAAACGGCAACGGATCCGGTCTGCGGTATGACGGTTGTGGTTGGACCTGAGACGCGCCAAGCAAAATCTGAGGGCGCGACTTTCTATTTCTGCTCTGACAAATGCCAGACGAAATTCAGGGGTGATCCATGGTTCTATGCGCAGGGACGCGCCAAAGATCGCAAGAAGACGGTAGCGGCTGACAAGCAATACACTTGCCCGATGCACCCCGAGATTGTCCGTGACGCGCCCGGTGCCTGCCCGATCTGCGGTATGGCGCTGGAGCCGATGCTACCAACAGACGAGCCCAGCGAAGAATTGACAGATTTCACGCGCCGGATGTGGATTTCCGCGACGGCAGCGGTGCCGCTCATCGTTTTGACGATGGGGGAATTCGTCGGCCTGCCGGTGCGTGATTGGATCGGCCATCAGATCGCTAGCTATCTGGAATTTGTGTTGGCGACGCCAATTGTTCTGTGGGCCGCAGCGCCCTTCTTCAAGCGTGGTTGGGACTCGCTGGTCAACCGATCCCCGAACATGTGGACGCTGATCAGCCTTGGCGTGGCGGCGGCCTATCTCTATTCAATCGTGGCAACCTTTCTGCCAGGCGTCTTTCCCGATGCCTACCGGATGGGCCAAGGCGTCGGCACGTATTTTGAGGCGGCGGTGGTGATCATCACGCTGGTTTTCGTGGGACAGGTGCTGGAGTTGCGAGCGCGGGAGCGCACAGGGGATGCTATCCGCGCCTTGCTTGACCTTGCACCAAAAACTGCGCGGCGCATCCTGCCAGACGGCACCGAATACGATGCCCCGCTGGAAAACATCATGGAGGGTGACCGCCTTCGTGTGCGCCCCGGCGATGCCGTCCCGGTGGATGGTGTGGTGATCGAGGGGCGGTCCAATCTGGATGAAAGCATGCTGACAGGCGAATCCATGCCCGTTGAAAAGGGTGCAGGAGATGCCGTGACTGGGGCTACGATCAACAAAAACGGGTCTTTGGTCATTGAGGCGGGCAAGGTCGGGTCTGACACGGTGCTCGCGCAGATCGTGGCGATGGTGTCGAACGCCCGCCGCTCACGTGCGCCGATCCAAGGCATGGCTGACCGGGTGTCGGCGGTGTTTGTGCCGACTGTGGTGGGCACGGCACTTCTGGCCTTTGTTGTCTGGATGATCTTTGGGCCAGAGCCTGCGCTGGTTTATGCCATCGCCTCCGCAGTTTCGGTGCTGATCATTGCCTGCCCCTGCGCGCTTGGTCTTGCCACCCCGATTTCAATCACTACGGCGGCCGGACGCGGGGCACAGGCAGGCGTGCTGATCAAGGATGCCGAAGCGCTGGAACGTATGGCAAGCGTAGATACGTTGATCGTGGATAAAACCGGCACGCTGACCATGGGCAAGCCAAAGCTGACCGATATCGTTGCGCTTGGAGACGTCACTGAGTCCGACCTTCTGTCAATGGCCGCCGCTCTTGAGCGCGGCTCGGAACATCCCTTGGCCGAGGCCATTGTCGAGGGAGCCGAAGCGCAAGGTGCTGACCGGCAAGAAGCTGCGGATTTCGAGTCCGTTACCGGCAAAGGCGTGCGCGGCACTGTTGGCGGCCGCGCTGTGGCCCTTGGCAACACGGCAATGATGCAAGAAATGGGCTTGGACACGGCGCAGGCCGAGGAAAAGGCGGATGCGATGCGGACTGAGGGCAAGACCGCGATGTTCGTCGCCGTGGATGGCGCGATTGCTGGCATCGTGGCGGTGGCTGACCCGATCAAGGAAAGCACCGCGCAGGCCATCAAGGCGCTGCATGCGCAAGGCCTGCGCGTCATCATGGCGACAGGCGACAATGAACGCACCGCGCAGGCGGTAGCAAGCAAACTTGGTATTGACGAGGTGCGGGCAGGTGTCTTGCCCGAGGACAAAAAGAACCTGATAGACCAATTGCGCCGTGACGGGCACAAAATCGCAATGGCAGGTGACGGGGTAAATGACGCGCCCGCTTTGGCGGCAGCAGATGTTGGTATAGCCATGGGGACCGGCGCAGATGTGGCGATGGAAAGTGCTGGCATCACGCTTTTGGGCGGTGACCTGATGGGCATCGTGCGGGCAAGAAAACTGGCCCGAGCCACTTTGCGCAATATCAAGCAAAACCTGTTTTTCGCCTTTGCCTACAATGCTGTCGGCGTGCCAATCGCGGCTGGGCTGCTTTATCCGGTCACGGGACTGCTGCTGTCGCCAATGATTGCGGCAGCGGCGATGAGCTTGTCCTCAGTCTCCGTCATCACCAACGCGCTGCGCTTGCGGCGGGTTGATCTGTAAAAAACAAACAGAGAGATTCCAATGACAACCTTCCACATCCCCGACATGAGCTGCGGCCACTGCAAATCTACCGTAGACAAAACAATTCACAGCCTCGATCCATCGGCACGCATTGAGTTCGATATGCCAGCGCGAAAGGTCTTCGTCGAAAGCAATACTGATGGGGCGGCTGTGGTAGCCGCGCTGATGAAGGTTGGCTTCCCCGCTTCGGTCGCATGACAGCCCCTTACCAATGTGCCACGGAACCTTTTCCCATTGGGCTGCGTCCACGTCACTGTAGAGAATAGCAGACGTGCCGCCGGTCGTGCTGGGCGGCTTCTAACACTGGCACCGAGTATTATGAGAAAATGGCTCTAACAAACGAATATCAAAATATCAGAACGAACCCCATAGACCTATAGAGCCTGACAATCCGAAATATGATCCCCACTTCCCGCCCAGACTTCGAACTTGTCATCAATGTCTCAGATGGCAAAAAACGCCATTCTTTGCGCAATCATAAACCTTTAGTGCGTTTGCCCGATTGCGCTCAATCGAAAATCTGCAACAGAAAAGCCCATCCGGAAAATACTTAGTTCAAGCAGGCGCTATCCCAAGGCGGCCGGTTACGACTGGCGCATAATTGACGCACAAACGGTCTAAACCATTCGACAATATAGCCGGTATCAGGCGTCTCTAAACGCGCCTAGAGTGTGTAGTCTCGCTTAAGCGAGGACGAAATAGAACAAACGACCATGGCTCACGCAGCCTCGTAGCGCGAAAAAACTTCGGTCGTGCCGTCGCGCCGGATCAGGAACACATCATACGCCTCGCGCTCGCTTTCCGGCCCCATCCCCGGAGAACCGTAAGGCATACCAGGCACTGCCAAGCCGATGGCATCGGGGCGCTCGACCAGAAGGCGCCTTATATCGGATGGTGGCACATGGCCTTCCAGCATATACTGATCAATCCGGCCAGTATGGCATGAGATCATGTCCTGCGGGATACCATTGTCGGATTTATACTGCATCAGCAAGGTTCCAAGACTGTCCTCGGTGGTAACCGCAAAACCTTCGGTCTGCAGAACATCGACCCAAGCCGAACAGCATCCACAGTTTCGATCCTTGACGACATGAACGGCAGGATCTGCTGCAAGGGCCGGCCGGGCGATGGCTGAAGCTCCGGCGATCAACATCAGGTGGCGGCGTGTTAAGGTGGCAAAAGACATGGTGAGCTTCTCCTCAGGCAAGAATGCGGCGTAATTTTGGAACAGCGAAACGCCGATCCTCGTGGAAGTCAATGATGCTGGCAAATCGCCCGTTGGCATAGAACAGGAAAACGCCCGCAGTGTGGTTAATGGTGTAGTCGCCGTCCACGGTAGGCATTTTCTCAAAGCTGATGCGAAAATCAGCGGCCGCGCAGGCTGTCTCGCCCATACTGCCGGTAAGGCCAATGATCCGCGGGTCGAAATTAGATAGGTAATCCGCAAGCACATCCGGTGTGTCACGCTCCGGGTCGACTGTGATCAGAGCGACCATCAGCCTGTCGGCGTCTGAGCCAAGCGCTTCCAACCAGTCAGCAATATCAAGCAGCGTGGTTGGGCAAACATCGGGGCAATAGGTAAAGCCAAAAAACACCATGGCAGGGCGTCCCCGCCATTCTGCGACGGTGACCTCTTGCCCTAGGTGATTGGTCAGACGCCAGTCCATTTTCGTTAAGCGCAATGGTAGCAGTGCGTTGGGAACGGCGCGGTTACGCGCTTTCCATGCCCCCAATCCCAACATGAAAGCCGCAGCCCCTGCCACTCCGGCAAGCGAGAGGATTACTTGGCGTCGACGCACGCAGCCTCCTGTGCCCGCATCGACAAAATATCCACCGTCACATCAAGCGTGCCTGCCTTCTCGAAAGTCAGAGTGATAGGAAATTTTTCGCCTTCGACCAGCGGCGCGGTCAGGCCCATGAGCATCCCGTGAAATCCTCCCGGAGACAGAGCCACAGTTTGGCTTGCTGGAACGGGAATTGATGCAGCATGGGGCATCGCGGCGACACTATCTGTGACAGTGGTTTCATGCAGCATCGGCATGCTGGCCGCCGGTGTCGTGAGGCCAAGTAGGGCGTCATCCATGGCGCCGTCGTTGGTGATCTCCAGATACAAAACCGCTGGGCGCCCCGTTCCGATAGAGGCACGGGACCAAGCCTGTTGGACGCTGATATCGCCGCTCGTAAAGGTTTCACAGGCTTGCGCCATTGGGGCCGCCAACAAAAATGCCATTGCAGGAAGGAGATTTTTCATGTGTCAGAACCTCGATTTCAGATCGGAAAGAATGGCATCGGCAGGGGTGCCATAGTCGAATTGGCGCAACCAATCACCCTTCGGGCCGATAAGGTAAAGGGCTGCACTATGCGACATGGTGTAAGCTCGGATCAGAACAGCGTCATCGATAACAGGGGCTGTTGCTGCGGCAAGGGCGGCGTCACGCTGACGGGTGACGTAAAAGGCGCCGCTACCAAAGGCTATCACGCCCAAAGCGGTCGAGCCGAGAACAAAAGCGCGGCGATTCATGCGCGGGATACTTTTAGCAACTTGAGATCGGCCAGGACGGCCGCAAAAGCGATGGTGGATAGGTGGGGCAAGGGCAGCCCAAGGACCAGCTGTGCCTGATCTGTGCAGGACGAACCTGATGCGGTGCAAGGTGCGATGGCGGCAGGGATCAACCCTGCATACAGCCCGCTGTGCCAAAGTGCCAATGCGAGCCCCGCCAGTGCGAGGGGCAGCGCGTATATACGCACGCCTGTATCCCCGCGCAATGCTCCGATCCCTAATATCGGCACCAAAGGAAACATGGCGATGCGCTGATACCAACACAGAGTGCAGGGCATCTGACCCAAGACCTCACCGATGAACAGCGCGGCCAGGGTGGCGACAAGGGCAATCCCGAAAGCTACCGCCAGCGCCCCTTCCAAACGGAAAGTTGTAAGGAATCCGTTTTCACGCATCGGCATTCTCCTGCTCAGGTGCCTTACGCAGCATTGCCAAAATCAATGCTACCGCCCCAAGGCTGATCGCCACATCGGCCATATTGAAAGTCGGCCAATGCCACGTCCGCCAATAGACGTCGAGAAAATCTGTCACCATGCCTTGCCGCACCCGATCAATGATGTTCCCGAGCGATCCACCGACGATCAGAGTCAGCCCCAGCCGTTCCCATCTGTTGTTTGTCCGCAATGCCATGATGGCCATGAGCAGTGTCAAACCACCCGTCAGGGCAATCATGGCCCATGGCCTGCCTGCCATGACCCCGGACAACAAGCCAAAACTGGCACCTTCATTGAAACCAAGTGCGAGATTAAAGCCGGGCGAAACAGGATAGGGATCTCCTTGCGTCAACCAGACAAGCGCCATGAGTTTTGTGATCTGATCAAAAGCGACCACCCAAACCAGAACAAAACCCATCGCAAGACGCGTTTCCGGAATTTCCATTTTCAATCCGATCCAGCGCGGAACATCCTTGCAATATGCTAGGTAGGGCTGCCCAAGCGTGCGGGCCAAAGCAGCTTCCTCTGATCGGATTTGCAGGCTGGCCGAGGTCAGGAATATCACGACAGCCGCCGCGGTCGGCAGCGCTGGGATCGCCAGTGCCACACCGGCCAACAGCATAGCTTGCCCCAAGAAAGTCGGATTGCGGCTGATGCGAAACAACCCGGCCTGAACCAGGGCTCCGGTATCAACCTCAGGAACCCCGACCCGCCAAGAGGTGCCCATCGACTTTTGCGCCAGAACGGCGACCATCGCGCCAACTGCTGCGACGCAAATACCAATGATCCCAAGGCCGGGAAACGCGCCTTCGGTCCACAGCGGGTCAGTCTTGTGCAGTGCCGGAACTGCCAGCCAAAGCATTGGTCCAAAGCCTGCCACCACAAAGGATGAACGAAACCCAAGCGCGGCGACTCGGTCGCTGCCCTTGGCCTTGCCAAACAGCCAGACCGATCGTCCTATTGCACGCGAGGCCATCGCATTGCCCCAGACGAACAGAGCAAGATATGTCGCCAAAATGGCAAGAACGACCCACCCAAACAGTGATATCACGTCATCCCTCCCGCTCAGGGTCAAAGCGCAACAGGCGCAGCGCGTTTAGGGTCACCAGCACGGTGGCACCGGTATCAGCCAGAATGGCGATCCACAGCCCAGTAATTCCCAACACGGAGGTCACGAGAAAGACCGCCTTCAGCCCCAGTGCGAGCGTCACGTTCTGGCGGATATTGGCCATAGCACCCCGCGCCAACCGGATCTGCGCAGGCACATCCGTAACCCGGTCGCGAAGAATGGCGGCATCGGCGGTTTCCAGCGCCACATCGGTGCCCGATCCCATCGCCACGCCAACCGACGCCTGTTTCAGCGCCGGCGCGTCATTGATGCCGTCACCAATCATCATCACATGACCGGTCTCACCCATCTTCTTGATTGCCGTCAACTTGTCCTCGGGCATCATTTCCGCCTGAAACTCTATGCCGAGGCCGCCCGCAATAGCCGCTGCCGTGCGTGGGTTGTCGCCTGTCAGAACCACTGGTGTGATCCCCATGGCGCGCAACTGGCGCACCGCATCGACGGCATCGCTGCGCGGTTCGTCCCGCAGCCCAAACAGGGCAAGGGGTTCGCAGGCACGGTAAAGCACGGCAACGGTCTTGCCTTCTTCCTCCAGCGCTGTCGCGCGCCGCAACCCAATACCGTCCAAGCCGCCTTGTTCCATCGCATATTTGGGGTTGGTGACCCAAACGGACGCGCCGTCGATCACTGCCTCAACCCCTTTACCCAGGATCGCGCGGGCGTCTTTCGCCGCCAATACAGGCGCATTTGCGTCCTTGGCCTTGCCGGAGATTGCCATGGCGAGCGGATGGTTTGAGCCGGCCTCAACCGCTGCCGCAAGTGATAACACGGCGCTTTCCTCCAACGCCCCCAACGGAACCACATCCGTCACAACCGGGCGACCATGCGTCAGAGTGCCGGTCTTATCAAAGGCCACATGGGTGGTCTTGGCGGCGGCCTCGATCACGGCCCCGCCTTTCATCAACAGCCCCTTGCGCGCACCTGCAGACATGGCCGAGGCAATGGACGCAGGCACCGAAATCACCAGCGCACAAGGGCAACCGATCAGCAAAAGTGCGAGGCCACGATAAATCCATGTGTCCCACGACTGCCCGAACACGAGAGGGGGCACGAGGATAACCAGCGCTGCCACACCGACAATTGCAGGCATATACCAGCGGCTGAACCGATCAATGAACCGTTCTGTCGGCGCGCGGGCTTCCTCGGCCTCTTCCACCAATTGGATAATGCGGGAAATTGTGTTGTCCTGCGCAGCTTTGGTCACTCTCACGCGCAAGGCGGCCTCTGTATTGATCGAGCCTGCAAAGACCGCATCGCCTGGCCCTTTGGTGCGCGGCACGCTTTCGCCCGTTACCGGGCTTTCATCGATGCCACTTGTGCCCGATGCAATCTCACCATCCGCTGGGATGCGATCACCGGGACGCACCAGCACGATCTGGCTCACAGTCAGGGTTTCCGCGGGAATTTCACGGGTGGTGCCATTTTCCTCCAGCAGCGCCGTTTTGGGCACGAGATTGGCTAATGCACGAATGCCGTCACGCGCTTTGTTTGCCGCAACGCCTTCCAGCACCTCGCCCACCGCAAACAAAAAGACTACCAACGCCGCCTCTTCCGCCGCGTTGATGAACAGCGCGCCAATGGCGGCAATCGTCATCAGGCTTTCGATGGTAAAAGGTTGGCCGACGCGCAGCGCGGCAAAGGCCCGTTTGGCCACGGGTGCTACTCCGATCAGGCAGGCAACAAAGAACGCCCAATAGCCGATCTCAGACGAAGTCAAAAGTTCGATGGCCCAGGCGACCACCAAAAGAATACCGGTCACGATGACCAGTTGGCCCTTGGAGGTCTGATACCAAGGCCGGCCCCTGTCGGCGGGGTCGTCATGCACATGGCCTGCACTCCCGTGGCCCGCATCAGGGCTGGATTTGGCGTCATGGTCATGGCCATCGTGATCGGAATGATCCTGCCCATCTGCCTGCACGGGCATCACAAACTCTTTCCGCGCGGCGGCCTCGCCCTTTGGCGCAATGCCGTAGCCAAGCGATTTGACTGTCGCCTCAATCCGCCCACGGGGGGTTTGCGCCTCATCCAGTGTCAACCGCAGGCGTTCCGTCATCAGTGCCACACTGATATCAGAAACCCCCGGCAGCCGCCCCACGGCATCCTTGATTTTATTGGCACAAGATCCGCAGTCCATGCCCGAAACGGTCCATTCGCAACTGCTTTCGGTTTGTTCAATGGGTGGCGTGGTCATATCTGTCTCCGGTCTGGTCAAGGCATTGCCCTTATTGATTCCCATCTTTAATGTCTCTAGCAACTAGAGGTTCAAGAGGTTTTTTATGCTGACCATCGGAAAGTTAAGCAAGACTGCCGGCGTCAAAGTGCCGACGATCCGCTATTATGAAGAAATCGGTCTGCTGCCCGAAGCGGAAAGAAGCGCCGGAAATCAGCGCCTTTATGGCTCGGCCACAATGGACCGGCTGACTTTCATCCGCCATGCCCGCGAGCTGGGCTTCACGCTGGAGGCCATCCGCGACTTGCTCAGCCTGTCCGATACCCCCGATCAATCCTGTGCGGCAGCGGATCAGATCGCAAAGGCACAACTTGTCGCCGTGCGTGACCGCCTTGCCCGCCTGCGCGCCCTGGAAGTCGAGTTGGAACGGATGATTGCCCAATGCGCCCATGGCACCATCGCCGATTGCCGCGTGATCGAAGTGCTGGGGAATCATGATCTATGCGGCCATGCGCATGACGCGACCGGCCATGCGACTTTGTAGTGTCATCCCACGGCTCGCGACAGCCGCCACCAGCATACCACCGCAAAGCCGACAAAAATCAAAAGCCGCAGGATGCTTAACGCGCCCCATCCCTGAGCCACGGCGCGTTCGATCACAGCACCAAAGTAATACCCGGCGTCGACCCAAAACCCGGTCCACAATAGCACTGACGAAACATTCAACCGAGTGAAGGCGGGCCACATCACTTCCATCAGAACGACCGACAGGGCCCTGTTCATGCACATCACCTTCGATCACCCACGAGATTTGAATGACCGATTCGTCAACTGTTGGCGGGTCACATTCGCAACCCTCAGACGGTTTTACCGTCCGCATACCCTGCTGAAAGTGTGAAATTATTTTTGGAGTAGGGCAATCAGTTTAATTCGCATTGCTAAACGACCAAAAAGCTTCGTCTAGCCCGCATGCAAAATGGATATCAACTTCTTTGTCCACAGAAAATAGATCGGGCCTGTTGGATTTTTTCTTGGGCTGCTCTTACTGAAAGAGTCGACACTCAGAAAAGGAGATCGACATGGCAAAGACGCCGAGGGGAATCACCCCCGAAAATTTAGAGAAACTCATTGCCCACATTAAAGGGTTGCCAAGTGTAGAGCCAGCGACAATTCAGGCCTTTGACGCGATCAACGAGAACAAGGCCGTATTTCGTGCCGCAATGGACAAAGGATACAGCCGCGACCAGTTGGTGGACATGTGGAACGAATACGGTTCGGCGATTAAAGCAGAGACGTTTGGAGGGCATTTGCGCAAAGCACTCAACCCGCAAAACATCGCTAAGAAAGGAAAATCGGCACAGGTAAAAGCGGTAAAGGCCAACAAAACTGAACCGCATAATGTAGAGGAACCCGAGAGCGCCGAAATCAAACCAACGCGCGCCGAAGATCCTGAAATGGATAGTAGCCGTAACGCGGATAGAGACGCCAGCGCATCAAATATTGATGCTATTCATATTCCAAAGGCGGCTCAAGTTCACACAGAAGCCACTGAAAATGCGTTGATTGATGAGATCCTTGCGAAGCAAAACGCAGCCAATGGATCAGGGTCTGAGCATGGCTAAAGCGGGTGACGGCGGGGTGCGTTCGGATCGTCGGCAGATGGATGGCAGCGTTTGCGTCCGGTGTTGGGCCCGTGACAAACAGCGCTTCAAACAGACATCACTGAGGCTGGGATTTCCAAGTCTCAGTGCATGGATCATTGATCTAATGGAAACGCCAAACGGAGCCAGCCTGCGCCTGCGCCGCGTGATATCCGGCCAACTGGGACAGATCGGGGCGCGGGCAGCGGCACTGGCCTCGTATGATCTGCCGAAGGAGGTAAAGGAGGAAGCAACCGCGCTTGCTGCTCAGATCGCGCGGATACAAAAAGACCTGATGATGGGGCCCGCAGATGCTTCCGAAACAGATTAAAAATCACCCTTCTGGAAACAATCCCAACGAGTGTTTTCGGGCGCGGGTCAAGTATGTTTGCGACAAAGCGACGACGGTTAAGCTGATTAACGTAACAGGCGACTGGGAGAGCGCGGCGCAACAGATGGCATTCACGGCGGGCCTAAATCCGCGATTGCGTGCGCCATGCTGCCATCTCGTCTGCAGTTGGTCGGAAACGGAGACCCATTCTGATAGCGACATGATCTTTGCGATCGAGATGGTGCTTCAGGAATTGGGTGCTGGCGAACATCAAACGGCGATCGGCATCGACCGCAATCGACCCAGCCCTCACGCGCATGGTGCATTCAGCTTGGTGAACCCATTGTCAGGTGCAACGCTATCGATGAGCGATAGCTTCAAGCGGCTTGAACTGGCCTGTCGCAAAGTAGAATACCGGATGGGCTGGCCTTCTGATCGAGGTCGGTTTGATGTCGGGATGGATGATAGTGAGATCGTGTTGATCCACAAACCCGCATCACATTGGGAGCACAAAGCTCTGGAGCGCGCGCATGGGCTGCGGCCGGTAGGCCGAGCGGCGAGAGAACAAGATAGACGCACCGGCCGCAAACATCTGCGCGATACAATGACCGGCGAACGGTTGGATCGGCTCATCGTAGCTTTGGATCACGCGAACAGCTGGCCTGTCGTTCATGCAGCCCTGTCCCGTATCGGCCTTGTATATCAGAAGTTCCGCTCCGGCGCACGTATTGTGGAGACTTTGACGCAACGCCACATGCCGGCAACTGGATTGGGCACGCGTTTCGGAATGCGCAAGATGTGTGAAAAATTGGGAACGTTTGTTGAGGCAACGGTGGCACTGTCGCTGGCGAAGACTACAACGCCCCACCTCAAACTTCGCAAGTTGAAACTCAAGCAAAAACGCGAGCGCGCGACGATGCGCATGAAGCTCCGCGGTAGCAAGTCACCGGAGGCACAGGCATTTCGTGCTATACTGCGGGAAGATCACATTCACGAGATCAAAGCCTTAAGGCTGACGCTTAGCCGTGGGCCGTCAGCGACCAAAATCGAAACGACAGAATCTGTGCTGGACCGATATAGCCATGCACTGCGTCAGCAGATCAGTGATTTGCCCCGTCTGGACGATCATACGGCTCGGCGGCAGAGCTGGATGTTATCAAATTACTACGAGGCCAGTGGCGTTCCCGAAGCGTTGAAAGACCTTACATCGAGCTATCCGCAGACGATCCGTGCGGATTCCAAAGGCGACCTTTTGTTTGCCGCACGCCTCATGGACGGCAGCATCGCATCATTTGATCGGCTGTCATTAGAGGCTGTTCCACCCAAGCTCATGCCCGCAACATCCGCTCTTGGCGTCACTACGATCGGACCTCAACCAGCCAACACATGCCTTTTGGTGCGCACTTCGCTGGATGCACTCAAAGAGATGCTGCAAATAGACGGGCCGATGCCTTTGGTGATTGTGATTGGCGCTGGCCTGGATCCGGTTCGCAAAGCGCATGTTGAATGGCTGACACGGGGTCGCAAGATTGCGATTAGCACCGCATCGTTCGACGACGCGCCACATATGATGGATCAACTGCGTGAAATGTTCCCACATGCAAAAGATTGGGACGAAGCGATTAATATAACTGGCGATGACCTGATTGAGTTGCCCAGCGAGGTTACTGACCTGTCGGCGTGTGGCGATATTCCCCCGCCATAGCAGCAGGTGGTTGCCAACAGATCCGCAGCACCAAGAGCGTGAGTCTTATATTGCGAGCGCATGCAGACGCTTAGATGCGCAAAACAAAGTCCATGCCGTCGCCATTTGCATGACGCTTGGGGTGTTCAGGATTTGAACGGCTACTGCGACATCTGGGGCGTAGACCTAAGCCCTGCCCTAGAATTGACCGTATTTCCCAGAAACTATTGGCCCAGAAAACGCCGCGCCCGACTAAGGCTTCGGCAGAAAACCTTGCTCTTTCAGCCAGTCTGACACGATTTTGTCGAGCATTGACGATACCGAACGGGAATCTGCTTCGGCAGCAGTTTCCAGCGCCTGTTTCTTCTCAGGCGTGAGGCGAAATGATATTGGAAGACCTTTTTGCGTCATTTGTAGTTATATGTGCTCATATTAAGTTGACTGCCATCTGCAAGTAAGATACATATAACTACATTGAAGTAAAGCACAAGCGAGCCGGATGGAAATCTCACCTTCCAACCGGCCCTAACCGAAGCACGATCTGTTTGAGGAGATCACACAATGGCTACTACCAATCTTATCATGCTGCCTAACGGGCAGAAAGCCCTCACGCGGCGCAATGTTCTCGGGGGATTTTCTCTCTCGGCTGTGCAGCTGACGTGGGCTCTGAATCTTTCGGGCGATGTTCTCCCCGATATTAACCCTCTCTCCCATGCGGTTCTGGCGTTGCCCTTCGTGCGCAATACCACCTTGCGCGAACAGGCTGCAGGTGCTGCGCCACGCAGCTTCTGGGACGTCCAGCCTACAGGCGACTACGGCCCTGATTGTGCAACCGGCGCCCGCTACGCGGCGCTTGCCCTTGATTTCATGGTTGCCGTGAACTCTCCGCAGATCCTGCAATGGGCGGTGTTTGACATGATGACCGCCGAACGGGCGCATTCCGGCATCGAGGTGGGTTTCCTTTCCACATTCGGACAGATCGCCACACATGCCCACGCTGGCGCCGTTTTCGGAAAAGGGGGCATGGTATGAACAACATTTTCACATTTGGGCCTCAAAGCGAGACTGCGTGGTCCCTGGCCTTCACCCTGTTCCTTCCGCTTTTCGCAGCCTATATTGAGGCGGAGCGGGATCTCGAGGACATCAATTACAATCAGGATGTCGCCCTCAGTCTTTGGCAACGCGATAGAGATGCGGATAAAGCGCGCTTCGTAAACGCGCTGAATGGGCTGCAACACTTGCCCGTTCGCTTGCCCGAAGACCGCCCCTTGCAATGTATCGCACGGCTGATTTCGCGGATGATTGATCGCGACGACCCGATGCTGCCGCGCCAGTTGCACCGCGAGATGAAAGCGTGCTTTTTTCACGATTATCAAGTGCGGGGCTTCGGCCCAATCGCGCAGCATCGCAATGCACTGCTGATTCAGGCGCGCCATATGGTCGACGCGATGATCGCTTTGCCGTTCTTTGACTATCTTCCCGAAGACGGATTTGCGCCCTCGGAATGGGAAGAAGCAGAAGGTCCTCTGCTCGTCGCAGTCTAAAGCCCAACCGCCTATCCCCAAAATGACCTTGAGGCAGTGATACCCCCTCTCAGCAGAGCCATTGCTCTGCCGAGAGGGCTGCTGGCTGCTCTCCAGCCGCCCATCAAACTAAAATGTTCAGCCCTTTTTCAGGAGATGATACACATGCAGGCTTTTTTGATCCCCGTTTCCAATTCCCAAGACAACCTTTCCCCAAATACGATTGCCAAAAATTCTATCACCCACGTGATTGACCAACATAGCAAAGACAGCGCGCCCCGTGTCGCACAAGACATCCTGTCTGCCCTTGATGCCGAGCAGCTCGCTTTGCTGCGCCGGTCCGATTTCGGTCTGCGCCAAACTGGAACGTCACGGTTTATCTGCGGGTGTTGCAAAGAGCCTGTGCATGTCCGCGTTACCTCTGTCGCCCAAAGTGGGTGCGTTGATGGTAGTCGTGCGGTGTTTGTGCATGACCCAAGGCCCGTGCCGCGCGATTGCCCCTTCGGCAGCCTTGGCAGTCCAACCAGCGCGGGTGAGGTCGACGCCGCCCGCTTCAACGGTCGGCAAGAGGGCGCACGGCACAAGCGGCTGAAGACCATGCTTTGCCAGATGCTGTCCGCCGATCCCAACATCGCCACTGCAGAATGCGAGGTTCTCGTGACCGGCCTTGGCGCCGATGGCCGTGCCGTTTGGCGTCGCCCTGACGTTCTGGCGGTTACGACCGATGGTCGCCGCCTGGCCTTCGACGTGCAAATCGCCTCGCCGCTTCTGACGACAATCGACGGGCGCGAACGTTTTTACGCGGCACAGGGCATTGCATGGCACTGGATTGTCGATGCCAACCAGCCCGAACGCCTGCACTTGCAGGGGTTTCAGGATCTGACCATGCCCCAGGCTTGTCGGGTTCTGGGTTTCAATGAAGAGATTACCACCCTTTCTAAGACAGATAATCAAAGCCGGTTTCATTTGCTGCACCTTACAGAAACAATTGATGGCCGATCTTTCAAAGTGAGGTCCAAGAAGATCGGTTTAGATGCTGCTCTGAACTTTGCGGGATTTCCGCAAGGAGGGCCCCCACCCCATGCGACAGACCTGCGCGCGCTCGGGTTTTTCAAAGCCATTTACAAAGATGATCTCACCTGTGCCAGACAGATTTACAACCTGCTAACAGCGCATTGCGCCGCGCCAGATTGGGCGCAAGCGCAACAGGATGCCATACCGGACGGCATCAAAATCCTTCTGTTGTTGGCGTCAAACCGTGATCTTAAAGAAGCGGAAGCCGCGATTTGCGCGTTTTTCTGCGCCGATGCGCCACAGAATGGCTCCCCCGCCCTTAGCCATTGGGCATTTTTGATCGCAACAGCAGCAACTTGCGATCCAACCTTGCGGGCACAGATCGCCCGTCTGTCCCCGTCAACACGCGCCTTGCTGGCCAAAGCACTGCGCGAGAGCGCCCAAAACCCCACTCTCGCACGGCAATTCCGCGGCACATGGTCAGCCGTCCTGCGCCGCCTTTTTCCGCGCTGCTAAACCTCTGAACAGCAAATGAAGCCGCCTTACAGCAAACGCCCATCCGTTTTTATCCGAGGAGATCCTTATGATCTTTACTGCCAATCACATTACGACCCCAGCTTGGTTGACCCTTGCCAGTGGCACCATGAACGCGGTGCAGCACCGCCGCGCACCGCGCTATGATGCCCACAAGATCGAAGACGATCCTGTAGACGCGCTGCTCGGCGCCCCCGACCCTTTGCCGCCGATGGTCAATCTTGCCGAGGACTGGGCCGCGATGAACGGAACCGGTGATCGCGCATTCTGCGTCAAACGCCCCGATCAACTCGGCACCACGCTGCAACTTCTCGCAGCCCTGCGCCTTTGCGCCACGTTCAAGGATTTCCAGACCAATTATGCGCTCTGCGATCCGGCAGCCATCACCCTGCTTCATGTTGGGCATTCTGACTGGATCCTGTTCATCAGCCGCGCAATGCAGGATTTGCTGCCCGATCATGCGCTGTTCTATGATCCGGATGAACGGCGCAGCGGCGATCTGATGGTGCTGAGCCCACAAACAGGTGACAATCCGGCCAACGCCAAAGATGCCGCGCGCTTTGCCAAAACGATTGGCGAGGCACTGGAACGTGAGGCCCCTATCCTGCTCATCACGGCTGGACACCGCGCGCTGCCCTCCAGCATCGCAAACATCCTGCCTGCGCCAATCCGGCTTGCGCCCATCGATGCGGATATCATTCTGGCCCTGCTGCACCTCCGTTTTTTGGATGGGGATGCCCGCAGGCATTCTGATCTGCGCCGCGCGTTGCCCGCGCCGGACATGCTTGCAAGGCTCGGCCTCGATGCGCTGCATGCGGCGTTTCGCGAGGCGGATGGCCCGGCTATCGTTGCAAGCCTTGCGCGGCAAGCCGCAGCGTTGATTCCCACAGACGGCCCGACACTGGAAGATATGTCGGATGCAAACGGTGCCGTGATTGCGGCCCGCCAGCTGATGGCGGACCTCAAGCTCTGGTCAGAGGGGCGCTTGGCTTGGCGCGATTGCCTTCATTCCATGCTGCTTTACGGCCAGCCCGGAACCGGTAAAACCTTTCTCGCCCGCGCGATGGGGCGCAGCGGTGGCATTCCCTTGATCTGTGCCAGCTTTGCTCGTTGGCAGGCTTGCGGTCATCTTGGTGAGATGCTGCGCGCAATGACAGACACTTTCGCCGAAGCCATTGCCGCAGCGCCTTGCGTGCTGTTTATCGATGAGATCGACGCAGCAGGGTCACGCGACAGCAGTGAACGGCAAAATGGCAGCTATCGACGCCAGGTCGTCAACGCTTTCCTTGAGCAGATCGATATTGCTATGCGCGCCGAAGGTGTTCTGATCGTCGGGGCTTGCAACAACGTCAGCGCGCTTGATCCCGCCATCCTGCGCCCCGGTCGCTTTGACAGCCTTATAGAAGTGCCGCTGCCTGGTCGGGATGAGCTGACAACGATGCTGACGCACCAACTCGGCGCCGATCTGCGTCCGAACGATTTGCCCGACTTAGTTGATGCAGCCATCGGTGCAACCCCCGCCATGGTCGACGCGGCCATCCGCAGCGCGCGCAGCCATGCGCGTACGCAGGGCAAGCCCATGCAAATCGCCACTGTCATCCAAAACCTGAACGACGGCGAGTCCATTGACCGCGCCCTGATGTGGCGGATCGCCGTGCATGAATGCGGCCATGCCATTCTTGCCATTAGCCAAGATCTGGGCGCACTTCATCATGTCCGGTTGGGCCAAAAAGACGGCAATACGAAGCTCATCCCCAACCTCGGGGCGGGCCTTAAGCGCGACCACCAAAATATGTTGGCCTATACGCTGGCAGGCCGCGCGGCGGAATTGCTGATCTTTGGATCAACCGGCGGCGGGTCGGGCGGGTCTGAACCAAACTGCGATCTCGCCTTTGCCACACATATCGCGCTGGCAATGGAGACGTCATACGGCTTTGGCGAGGACGGCTTGCTTTGGAGCCCGCCTGAATCCGGCAACAGGATCACCGATCCGGTTCTGCGCGCCGCTCTGCGTCAAAGGTTGGACGCGGCAGAGAACGAGGCCAAGCAGGAGCTCGAGCGCCACCGCGTTTTGCTGGTGGAAATGGCCAAAGATCTTCTCCTTCATCGTATTCTGGAAGGCAAAACGCTCAATCTTTGGATCGATCGAATCAATGGAGCCGCGCCTAGGGCTCTAAATGATCCGACAGGCGAACGTCAGGAAGCCGAGGGTTCAGCAATCTACGGGAAGAGGAAGGACAACATCGACCTCGCATCCCAGAGGCTTGGTCCAACGTAAGCAGCCCTGTTGACGCTATTACATCAGAACAGCGTCAAACATGGCAAAAGCCTCAAGGCCGTTTTGGTAAGGTTCTTTTCCGATTCATCGCTTTTTGATTTCTTCGTTTCTTGGTTTTTAAGAGAGAAGCAGTTTTTTGGTTTTTTCAAAGAGCAAAGATAAAGTGATTCTTTTTTTGGATCTTTGCACAGGTCAGAAAATACGGAATTTTTGATTTTTTGGGTTTTGGAATTTTTATAGATATTATTTTGCTTCATATTTTAGTTTTATATTTGATTTCCTTTTTCCGATACTGCGACAATCCACAGAAATCGACGATTCTTGGTCATTTTCAGCCACTTCACCCGATATGTGAGGCCATGCATGCTTTATATTGATGTCTACACCGCCGACCAAATCCTCGGCCCAATTTACATCAAAGCACCCCGACTGATCAAGCATCAGGACGGACAGGAGACCTCGGCTAATGGCACGGGACCGGAAAAGACATGCGCAGGACAGGGAGGTGCCAACTGCACCGCTCGACGCTGCCGCAATGCCTTCGAAAGTCCCTATTCCACTGAGCCTGGCAGAGCCTCAATATCAGGACCAAATCTTGGCCCTCGTGCGGGCATTGGCACGGGACGCGGCCCGCATGGATCATGAGGCAGATCAGATCACGCACCACCGCCAGAAAGGGTCATGCAAGACGACCATTGCCAAGGAGAAGTGACGATGACAACACCCCCGCTTCGCGTAGCGATTTACGCCCGTTTTTCATCTGACCTGCAGAATGCGGCGTCCATTGATGATCAAATTAGGCTCTGCCGCACTCGCGCTGCACGCGATGGTTGGGAAGTTGTCGGCACCTATGAAGACCACGCTACGTCTGGGGCCAGCATGACGCGGCCCGGCATGCAGCGGCTGCAACGTGATGCATCTGACCGCCGATTTGACATTGTGCTCTCTGAGGCCCTCGATCGCCTGTCGCGCAATCAAGCCGACATCGCGCATCTTTATCAGAACCTTACCTTTGCCGGTATCGGGATTGAGACCGTCTCCGAGGGTTCTGTGAATGAGATGCACATCGGGTTGAAGGGAACGATGAACGCACTTTTCCTAAAAGATCTTGCGGCCAAAACCCACCGTGGCCTAAGCGGTCGCATCCAGAAAGGCAAATCGGCGGGCGGTAAAGCGTATGGCTATGATATTGTCCGCACTCTGCGCGATGATGGCGAGTTGAACAGGGGCGATATGGCGATCAATCCAGAACAGGCGGCGATCGTGGTGCGGATATTTGAGGCTTATGTGGGTGGCATGTCCTCCAACAAAATCGCTGACATGCTGAACCAAGAGGCGGTTATGGGGCCACGCGGGCCAGCGTGGGACAAATCGACGGTCCACGGCAATCCCAAACGCGGCATCGGGATCCTGAACAACGAGCTCTATATCGGCCGCCGGGTCTGGAACCGGCAAGAGTTTGTCAAAGATCCTCGGACCGGCAAACGGCAGGCGCGCCCAAATTCGGAAGCGGCGTTTGAATACGCCGATGTGCCCGATCTGCGCATCGTGCCGCAAGACCTGTGGGAGGCCGCCAAAGCCCGCCAGCAAAGCCGCAAGATCAAACAGACCGCAACCAAGGCTTGGGAGCGTCGCAAGCCTCGGTTTTTGTTCAGCGGGCTGATCAAATGTGGTTGCTGCGGTGGCGGCTACTCGACGATCTCAACGGATCGGTTCGGCTGCAGCAATTCCCGCAACAAAGGCACGTCCGTCTGCACAAACCGCACCACCATGGCGCGCAAGGATATGGAAGACAAGATTTTGACCAGCCTGTCTGACCATCTGATGGACCCAGCGTTGGTAAGAGCATTCGCCGAGGAATACATCGCCGAGTGCAACCGTTTGGCTGCAACCAGGACCGACGACCGCGCGGTAAAGCAGAAGGAACTGTCCAAGGTGATCAAGGATCAGGATCTGCTCGTGAATGCCATTCTTGCCGGCACCCCTGCTGAAAGGATCAAGGACCGCATGGCCCAACTTGAAACGCGCCAAAAACAATTGGAGAAGGAATTGGCCGTAACGCCAGCCCCAAGCAGCACAATCCACATCCACCCCAAAATGGCCGACACCTATCACACCCGCATCAAAACCCTGATCGAGCGTTTGACCGATCCTGACAACAACTCTGAGGCGCAAGAAGAAATCCGCGGCCTGGTCGATAAGATTGTCGTGACCCCAATGCCGACTGGCGGCAAACGTATGGCACCACAATTGCAGGTCCACGGTGCTCTTGCGGGCATCCTGTCGATGAGCATTAGAGTGGGCGAGAAGTCAGGACAGCAAAAAACCTCATGCGAACAAGAGGTTATGCAAAGTGTAGTATTTATGGTTGCGGGAGTAGGATTTGAACCTACGACCTTCAGGTTATGAGAGAGGTTCGGGGCTGTCACACGTTCTGCGCCCTTCTGCGCTACCTTACTCTATCTTATTGACCCTGAACGATATTTCTTGACGAAACGCGCGCCCGGTCCCTACGCATTACGCCATGATTTGCCCTTCGCTGCTTCCACAGTGCTTCCACGGGATGCGGCCAAGCCATGGAGCCGTTGATGCCGAAACTGACCAAACGCAGCGTTGAAGCGCTGCTGCCCACGTCTGAGAGTTACTTTGTCTGGGACAGCGAAATTAAGGGGTTTGGCGTGCGCGTCATGCCCTCCGGGGCCAAGACCTATCAGATCCAATACCGCAAAGGCGGTCGCACCCGGCGCGCGGCGATTGGGCGGCATGGCAATATCACTGCAGAGATTGCGCGGGCCAAGGCGAAGGAAATCATGGGCGAGGTCTCAAAGGGCGAAAACCCGGTGGAGGAAATCGCCCAGCACCGCCGCGCGCCGAATGTCGCAGCCCTCTGCGAGCGGTTCTTTGAGGCGCATGTGAAGGAACGCTGCAAACCCAGCACGCAGGGAGAATACCGGCGGGCGATTGATCTCTTCATCACCCCGGCGATGGGCAGTTTCAAAGTGGTGGATGTGGAGCGCAAAGACATTGCCGATCTGCACCACAAATTCCGCCACCTGCCCTATCAGGCGAACCGGACGCTGGGGGTTCTGTCCAAGATGTTCAACCTGTCGGAGGTCTGGGGATTGCGGCCCGATGGATCAAACCCCTGCCGCCATGTCCCGAAATACCGCGAACAAAAGCGCGAGCGCTTCCTGAGCCAGCATGAATTGCACCGGCTTGGCACGACCTTGGCCGAGGTTGAACGCGACGGCTCGGAAACCCCGTTCATCGTCGCCGCCTTCCGCTTGCTGATTTTGACCGGCTGCCGCTTGGGCGAGATCCAGACCCTGCAATGGGCTTTCCTCACCGAGGCCGGAATGGAACTGCCCGACACCAAGACAGGCGCGCGCCGCATCCCGCTGCCCCATGCGGCACGGGCAGTGCTGGACGCCCTGCCCCGCAGCGCGGACAATCCCTATGTGATCGAGGGCAAGCTGCCGGGACGCTATGCCACCGACCTGCAAGAGCCATGGCGGCGTATCCGCGCGCGGGCGGGCCTGCCCGATGTGCGCATTCACGATCTGCGCCACACCTATGCGTCAAATGCGGTCTCGTCGGGGATGCCTATTCAGATGGTCGGGCGCTTGCTGGGCCATACCCAGCTTCAAACCACCATGCGCTATGCGCATCTGGCCGATGATCCGGTGCGGCGCGCGGCTGAGGAAAATGCAGCCCGGTTGAATACCGCGCTGGGGATCACGGCCCCCGGAACACCCCGGCTGCGGGTTGTGTCATAAAATGCGCCCTTCCGGCGAAGGGGAACATATTTGAACAAACACACTTGAATGAATTTGAACAAAGGCGAACAAACGCGAATAAATTCACCTATCTCATAAGGCAGAAACAGGTTCGCTCCATCGTCGCGGCGGCGTCACCGACGTGAAAGCGACTGTCCCGCAGGTGATCGGGGCTGGAGTTCGCCAACCGAAACCGGAGAGCTTGGGCGTTCAAAAAACTATAAGAAAATATAATTTAATCTGAGTTCTGAAAGGCACCTTATATTATATTTTACTTTATGTGAGAACCACATCGTAAGAAGGAGAAACGCAGCGACAGGGCTGCGATATTTCTTCTGCGTTTATATGAATTAATATGAAAAACCAGAGATGCCGCCCATGACGACCACTGTACCGGCCATAGATCCGTCTCAACTTCTCGCAATTTGGCAAGGCAGCATGCGCCTTGAGCGGGCAGCGCTGCAACTGGCCCCGGCAGAGCTGCGGGCAAAGTGGGATGCCCTCGCCTCCGTCAATGCGCTGACAGCCGCGCAACAGGCGATGGAGGCGGCGAAGGCACAGGCAGGTGGATGGCAAGACCTGCTGATGGCGGCCATGACCGGCAGCAATACGGTTCTGGCCCCGCGCCTTGACCTGAAGCGGACTGCCGAGAAGCTGTTGGCGGATCATCTGAAAAGCGGCGCGCTGGTTGGCCTTGGCTTTCAGCCGCCGCGTCATCTGCACGCGCTTCCTGTGATCATTCCGGCGCGGCACTGGCACGGGCACCTTCACTTTGACAACGCAACTTTGCAGTCAGAGGGCCTGCATTTTATCGAAATCCGGGTGATCACCCCGCAGCGCTTGCACAGCCTGAGTGCAATTGCGCCGACGCCAGCGCCGGTATTGATTGCGCCGCCGCACAAGGCCCCCGGCAGGCCTACCATTCGGCAGCATGTTGAAGCCGCTTTTGAAACGCTGGCCCGCGACGGAAAGATCAACCCCGATCAGGCGGCGCGGTCGCATTACCCGCTTTTGCGGCAGGCGATGGCGCAAAGCGGGATGCAACGGGCCGCGCAATTGAGCGACGAGGGTATTCGCCCGCATTTTGCACCGCTTTTCAAAGCCCTGCAGGAGTCCAGAAAACAGTAAATTGGCGGGCAATTTACTGGCATATATTCTGGAATTGGCTTCGGCGAAAACCAACGCATCGAAACGCATATAGGGCAATCAGATGCACAGCCAAACTCAAACCAAAGCAAACCAACCCGCAACCGACTATCTTGATGGTCTCATTGATGAGTCCACCGCTGCAAACTTCCTGTGCCAAAGCGTGCGCACCATCCAGAAATGGCGCGTCACCGGCTTTGGCCCGGAGTTCTGCAAATCGGGCCGCTCGATCCGCTATCGCCGCCGCGATCTGATGGAGTGGAGCAATTCCCGCCGCCGCAGCAGCACCACCGACATTTAACAGTTTTGCCCGCAGGCGGTTGGCAGCAGCCTGCGGGATTTTGGGGCCGGAAGGCTTTCAAACGGGGCGTGGGGCAAATGCGCCCTGCGCCCCTTCCCGAACCGCTGCCGCTCCCCTCAACAAAGGACACAGAATGAGTAATCAACCCGCCCATAAAATCAGGATTGGCCTGATTTCCGCGACCATCTGGAACAACGAAGGCTCGCATTCCGTCGAAGTCTCGCGCTCATACAAAAGCGGCGAAGGCGATTGGAAATCCACCTCGGGCTTTTTCCACACCGACCTTCTCAACCTCGCCAAATGCCTTGAGCGCGCCGAAATCTGGATCAGCCGCCAGATCAGCCTGCGGGGTGAAAAACAATGAGAGCATCCCGCCAGGACGCCGGGCCACGCCCGGCCCCAAAACAAAGGCTGCCCCGCCGGAGGCACAATTGCGCGTCAGCGCTTTTGTCTTTCGTCTCGCCCCGGATCGCCCCGCGCAAAGGGGGGACTTGTAACACCCCCCTCTACGGATACGAAAACGAAGGCTGGCGTAAATGAGTGTGGAAATCCTGCATTCGGGCTTCGATGGGTTGAAGTTCACCCTGCAAGCGGAAATCTCCCCTGCCCTGCGGCACGAGCTGATCGAGGCGAAAGCCTATGCGAAAGCCAGCAATGGCGAGGGAGAGGTGAAAGTTGGCGGTCTGGTGCTGTCGGTGCGCGCCGGGGGTGGCAGCTGCTTTGTCACCCATACCGGCGATCACGGCGCAATCTGGATGTTCCAAGACCCGGAGCACCGGATTCCGAACAATCCGGGCATCACGGTAGACTTCCGCGCCTTCGGCCTTGCCACCGGCGGCCTGCGCGGCGCAGAGGCGCATTTCCGCCGGGTGATGGCAGCGCTGGCGATTCCCTATGCCGATCATCAGTTGCGCGTCACCCGCGCCGATTTTGCGGTGGACCTGCTGGCCCCATGGTTTGAACCGGACCGGATGGCGCTGGTGGTGCCACCGGGGACCAAGATCACCGAATATGCCGGAGGCAACGAGACGGCGACGCAGGCCACCGGAGGCCGCGTCACCGGCCTGCGCGCCGGGGCGATAGCGAACCGGCAACTGGCGATCTATGACAAGCGGGCGGAGGTCATTCAGCAGCGCAAGATGGGCTGGCTGACGATCTGGAACGCCGAGCGCGCCCGCCGCGATCTGCCGCCACTGGATCTGGCCGACCGCGAGGCCAGCCAAGTCTGGCGCTTTGAGATGCGTCTGGGCAGCAAACAGCTTCGCAACCGCTTTGAGATGCAAAGCTGGGAGGATGTTCACGCCGTCATCGGAGACGCTTTCAACGACGCGCTAGGCCGCATCCGCTACTGCGCGCCGACGAGTGACCGCAACCGCTCGCGCTGGCCGCTGCACGGCCTCTGGCAGCGCTTTGGCGAGGTGATTGCCAGCGACCTGCACCAGAACTGTTGCGGCGTCCTGCCCAGCGATGTGGCCGAGGCCAACCGCACCGCCAAGATGCGCGAGTTGGACCGGCAATTGCTGGGCCTGTTCATCACCCGCGCGGCGGTCTCGGATGTGACCGAGGGCGAAATGTTCGAGTTCATGGAAAATCACATTGCCGCCTTGCAGAGGCATTGTGATGATCATCCCAAGACGCTGGGGGAACGGCTGGCAAAAGCGGCGGGGCGGTATCGATGGGTGTAGGGGATGCCGCGTGTTTAAGGCGGCGCTCAATGCGCAGGTTTCAACCGACCCAATCAGCAGGTGCAACGGGTATCTTAAATTGCGCCATATCCTGTTTAAGTGATAAAAAATTATCTTGAATTTTAAGCTCCTACGCCAAGACTTTCCTTTCAGCGGCTCAAGGCTGACTCCGGGCGCTAGCTAGAACTTTACGCCCGGGAGATCCTGATTGCGGAACGGTTTCGGGAGTGCGCGGATTTTGAGTTTGGGCCGCAATCGGAGCGGGGCAAGCGGACGGAGTTCTTGCTACCTCTCAGGCGACCGATCGCGATCCGACCTTTCCGGCGACCCCGCCGCGAAAGCCCGCCACAAATACCGCATCCCGCGATCGCTGACGATAGGTTCTCAACGAGGCAACCGGGATTCCAGTGACGCACCTCGTGAGCTTGCAGCAAGGTGTTTGCGCGGCGCAGTTCCGGGAAATGACGCTAGCCAGCGTGCAGTTGGAGTTGCCCGAACCGCGAATCGTAATGTTCCCGGCCAGCATCCGGTCGGACATTCAGACGCTGGGTCGTCCCGCTTGATCGCTTCGCTGTTCATCTATCATGCACTGGCTGGGGTTCTATGACCCAGTTGCGTCGGAATATTCCTCGAGCGCGCTAAGAAGATTGTTGCGTGCAACAAGCAGGTCTGATGCCGCCGACCAGAACGGCCCCATAGAGACTACATCCGAAACTTGTTCGACTGAGGCTTTCATGTTCCTGAGTGCCGCGCGATAGGCAGCAACTTGCGACTCAACATAAGGGCCGAGGAGGTTCCGGGAAACATCTACCGCTGCATCTTGGGCGAGAATGTTGGCAATTAGCGCGTCGCGTCGTTCCGATACTTCTGCTGAGCCATCCAGAACCGAAGTGACATAGGAGTTGGCAAAGGTCTGGAAGTCGATCGAATGCTGTTGAATTTCAGCAACCTTCGAATCAAGCCGCTGCTGCTGTTGCGCAGCTTTCGTGTCACTCAAAGCACGTTCATAAAAGTAACCATTCTGAAGGAATCCAGCCAATATAACCACCGCGCCGCCAAGCAAGATTTGCCAGCGGGGAGTGCTTTCAGTGATGAAGAATTCCTTGAGGGATTTCATAGCTCTTCAGGATCTGGACGTGTTTCAACTGTGGTAATGGATTGAAGGCCATCGTTGTCATTTGCCTTCGCACCAGCCGCACAAAGCTGCTGCCAACGCGGATAGCCCATAATATTTAAGGCGTCTTTAACCGCTTGGTCGATGCCAACATCGCAGGGGTTGAATGCCTCGGACTCCGAGTTTACCACCACAATCTGATCGGTTCCAGTGCCGCCGAAGGGATCCAAGGCCGGGTCGGCATGAGCCGCCACGGCGAGCGCGAACAGGGCTGACATGACGGCCGGAACAAGGACCGAGCCACGCAGCGTCATGTATCCAGGTGAGTGGATACTCGACTCTTGGTCAGGAACCAAGTCGTCTTGCCCAAGGACCTCGGCAGCAATGTCATAGATAGAGACGCCATCACCAAAAGGTCCCTGTCCGTTCTCCGCCCTCCGACAGGCTGCAACGACCGCCATGACAAAGGCATTGAAGTGGTAGCTCTCAAATGCCGTGAACTCTGCGTCGGTGGTAATGAAACGCGCTAGAAATTCTTCGCCAAGGATGATGTTCTTGTATGCTGCGCCAAGGACACGCTCAAATGCTCGAGCCCTCATCGCCGTCAGTGCATTTTGCGTTCGGAGCCCAATTGCGACCTGCGGGTCAAGTTCCGCTTCGTCTACTTGTGCCAACCATTTGACGCGGCGAACGATGTATCGTCCAGCGATGAGATTTGGAGGCCCGTTGCGCTCCCAACGCTCGGGATTTCCGACAATCTCCCCGACTAATGTATAGGCCTTTTGCCACTCGCCTTCATCATTCTTGATGATCCCGGGGCTTGGGACCACAACCAGATCACCGATTTTCGCTTTGTGATATAGGGCATTCATCCATCCCCGATTTAGCTCTCTTTTTGCGCCCCATCGCGCATTGGCGAAATCCATTTCGTCGACCCGCTGAAGCTCGGCCACGAGATTATCTCCATCGGCATTGATGAGGGGTTGCTTCCCTTCCGACTTCGCAATCTCCCGAAGTGTCCCCTCGTCCTTGTTATATCCGTTCTTGCCGGGGAGAGGGATGCCAGGGTTGTCGAGAAAGACAACCGAATGCTCCTTCATTGCCTTGAAGTGCCGGTAGCCTTGCCCGGGGAAAAGACGATACGCAACATCGTCATCATCGAAAACCCGAGTTTTAATATCAATAACAATAGACAAGGACTACCACTCCGCTCAATTCGGACTGAAGTTACTCGCACACGCGTCCTTAGTCCACAATCTATGCTGGAATGCGTCAATATTGAAGCCTGCAAGGATTGCCGAGGTCGGGCGGCGAGTTCGCGCTCCCCCTGCCCTTCTATTTTGATTTCAGTTGTGCGATGCCTTTGAGCCACAGTAGCGGACGCGTTCCAGCTGCTTCCATAGCGCTTCCACGCCTGTTGCACAAACGCGAACGGCCTCCCTGAGGAGGCTGCAAGGTATTGATATCGTTGTATATTTTGGTTGCGGGAGTAGGATTTGAACCTACGACCTTCAGGTTATGAGCCTGACGAGCTACCGGGCTGCTCCATCCCG
>NZ_JBGQOG010000007.1:0-205559 GCF_052113705.1 Phaeovulum sp. W22_SRMD_FR3
GAGGCTGCAAAAAGCGAGCAGACCGACACACCTACATCCGGCGCACCTTGCACGCGCGTTTCCACACAGCCTCGGCCCATTGCCGCCGGTGGAGCCTCGCCCCTGCCGCAAGACGACATTCACCGAAGCGGTCATTGGAACGTTGCGCAGCATTCCGAGAGGACGAGCGGCCGCGTTGCGGACGAGGACAAAGCGGCCATTCAGCGTAAGGGAGGGGATTGCTGTGATCGCGATGATCCTATGGGCGATCGTGCGGCTGAAGTCGCGGCGATAGCTCAAGGGGTAATCGATTGGTCCTCAGGGGCAATTTCGGCGAGGACGGCATAATCAAGCGCATGGGTGTTCTGGCGCAAGTGCCGCTCGAAGTCCTCAAGCGTGACATGGTTTTCTTCGCCTGTCCCACCAAAGAGGCTTTCTATGAAGATCGCAGCATACTCACCGCCTCGATCATAGGTGACGCCGTTGATCTCCAGAAATACCGCCATCCCCATCAGTGCCGTGCGCTTATTGCCGTCAAGATAGGCGTGGGCGGTCGTGAGGCCGTGCCATAGCACAGCTGCTGCGCGCAGCAAGTCCGTATCCGGCATGTAAGCGATATGGTTCTGAACCCGCCCAAGGGTCGCGTCCACACCCACGATCTTCTGATCGTTGAAACCAGCATTCCCACCATACAAGCGGATTTGCTCATCATGGATCTCATGGATGTCGTCATTTGTGAGGATTTGCAGTTCCTCGGGCAAGGTGAAGTATTTCATGCAAGCCGTTTAAAGCTCAAATCTAGTTGCTTGAGCATGCGCTTGCGCGACTCTTGAACGGAAAGGCGCTTTCCGGTGCTCTCAATGACCTGCTCCATCCGCTCCACGCGTGACACGGTAGAGCTTGTCGTTACAAACTTGCCGGATTTAGCATCCCTAAGAACCTTGGTGTTCACTTTGACCTGGCTGCCGGTCTGGAAGCCCATATTGTTCTTCTTGTGCATGGCGTGTCTCGTGGTTTGTGACCCTTGTTATACACTAACTCGGCGCGTTCTCAACCGTGGCGCGCTACCGCACGGTCCTTAAACTGTCCATTTCCAGCTATGCGCTACACGGTTGTATGATCCGCAAGAACAGTGTCAGGAAGTTCAGATCGCGCCATGCGCCTTCCCGGCATCGTATCCGCGCGCGTAGCCTTCGCGCCAGTCGTCCGCGTCGAGAGGTTCGCCGTTCACTTCGGCGGTGAAAGCCCTGCCCCATAAGCTTTGAAAGAATGCTCGGCGCCCATCACAGAGACCGGCCAGACGCCCCCGATCTTGCCCAGCACGTTCTGGGGCAGGGACTTCAGGTCATAATGGTCGCGGTCAAGGTGCGTCAGCGCTTCGACCAGCGAGTCATAGCGGTTGACCGCTGTGGCTCTGTGCCGCCTCGCGGCGGCGCAGAACGAACCTCTACCTTCGTCCGCTCCGAATGTCGGCTTCCACCTTTGCTGAGCGATCGGATCGTCTCTGCCGCGAACTTCCGCTTCCCGCCCTTCGCGCCACATGCTGCAGACCGCTAGAATGTCGCTGAAAGGCGCGAACGGGCGCGGCATCAGACCACCTACAGTGGCTTTGGCATCTGCCGACATAACATCATGCCGACCTGTTGCTGCAGGGCACAGCGCTCGCCCCAGCCATGGTCGCGAAGGTCGGGAAGCTGCCCGAACCTCGCGCACAGGCTGGAACGGCTATTCAGACGTCCCCGCCTCTGGCCCGAGCCCATTCTCCGGGCGCGGGCCAAGGTCCAATCTCAGCGCTTCGGCCAATTCTGATCGATATAGCGCTGCATTTCGGCGCGCATGAATTTGCCCGACTGATCGGCCTTGTCTTCCCAGGCAAAGACACAGGCGGTCATGATGCCGTCAAAGCCAATCTCGGCCAGCGTGCCGAAGAAATCGTCCCAGGGCACTTCACCCTGACCGATGTTCAGGTGCTGATGCACCCGCGCCTGCGTGCCCGGCGGGTTCAGGATATAACGCAGCCCCGAGCTGGCCTTGTGGTTGAACGTATCGCCGACATGCACATGCGCCAGCACATCCTTGGCCTCGCGCAGCATCGCCTTGGTGTCATCGCCGAAATAGAAGGTATGCGGCGCGCAATAGAGGAATTTCACATTCTTGGAATTCACCGTGCGGATGATGTCGAGCGCCGGTTGCAGCGTCTCGCACCAATCCTCGGGGGTGGGGTTCGACGTTCAACTGGATCCCCTCGCGCTCGAAAATCGGCACCAGCTCTTCCATCGAGCGCCACCAGGCATCCGCGTCTTGCCGGAAACGCAGGGCTCGCAAGGCGCCACCCATCCTGACAAGACCCCGCCCATCACAAATGCAGACCGACGCCCTCCGGTCACGGCGCCACGGCAACCGGCGCGGAGCAGCTTTGCCGCAACACCGCCGCTGTCGTCCTCCCGTTCAGCCCCTGCGATGCCAGAGGCGACCTCAACTCGCCGGCACAAAGGCCGCCCGAAACGGGCGGCCTTTCGGCGCGCGCGACGGGCAACGGCGGATCAGACGTCAACACCGGCGAATCTGTGCTGCGGTGTGGCAGGCAGGATCCCCCACCCGGTGAGAGGCGACAGATCCACCGCCTCCCGCGCCAGAAGATCCACGTGATACCCCGACACCAGCGCCACCACCGGCGGCCCCTCAGCACCGGTCTCGCCACTGGTCTCGGTCGGAAATACCTGCACCAGCGTGCAGGCCGTATCCGCCCAATAGGCGCTGAGCGGCAGTTCGGCTTCCACGGCATCTGCGAACTTCAGACGAAGGATCTGCATCATACGGTCCCCAATGCGGTCAGGGCGGCGTCGGAAACCAGCGCGGGATAGAGGAGGACAGATTTCAGCCGCAGCCGCGCCGGTATCTGACTGGCGAGGGAGCCACCGATCCGCAGGATCGTCGGCGGCACGAAGTCGACCGATGTGTCATCTGCCCCCACCGAGGCATTGAGCACATACCGGAACACATTCGGCCCCACGCGCATGGCCGCCGCGAATGGCGTGCCCGGCGTATAGGCGGTGAACGTCGAGGCTTGTGACACGCCGCCGGCGAAAGCCTGCGCCCCCAGACCAGAGCCCGTGCTGTTGAGCACGATGATCTGCCGGTTGTCATAGGCGCCGCTGTCGAAGTTCGCCACAATGCCCGAGACACCGGCGGTGCCAAACACCGTGCCCTTCACCGCAATGGTAAAGCCCGCCGCAAGCCCGAGGGGCGTCACATCGAGGCTGCAGATGTCAGCCGCCCGGGTGACGGTGGTGCCGGAGGTGGGGATATAGCTGGTGGCGGTGGTGCCGGTCTCCAGCTGCATCGCATAGGCGGTCATGGTCTCACCGACGGTTGCGCTGTTCGGGCCCATCCCCCAACTCAGCGTCACCGCCGCGGTCACCCGATAGGTCACCGACACCGAATACCGGCCTCCGCCCAAAGCGCGGTTGGTCACGCCGCTGACCGTGCCGCCGCTGACGGTGCCCGAAACCGCCAAAGCGCCGGGGGCGCCCGACACCTTGATGCTGGTGGCCGGGCTGGCCAGCGAGACCTGCAAAGCGATCTGCGCCGATGTCCCCGAGGCGTACCACGCGGTGACCGTGTAATCGGTGGCACCGGCATGGAGGACACCCGCGGCTTGCGCCCGGTCAGACGCGCTGCCGGTGCTGGCCACCAACAGGCCCGGAAACACACCAAATGCCGCGTCCGTCTTGTTGGTCAACGTCGCGGACTGGTTCGTCCAGTTGGCACTGCTCGCCGCTGATCTGGTGATCAGATTGGTCGCCGCCGCCTCGATCAACAGGGCCGCCGTTCCCTCGGACCAATCGATCCGCGCGGTATCGATTGCCGCAGTGGCGATCTGCCCGGCGGCATTGACATAGGTGCCCGTCGTGCTGCGTTGGCTGGTCAGGATCGAGGTCAGCGGCTTGAGCGTCGGATTATACCCCATCAGGCACTCCCATATGTCGCAACGGAAAAATCAAGGGCCAGAGCAGGCCGCAGCCCTCCGGCCTCATAGCGGATCGACCAGGCCCCCAAATCGCTGGCAAAGATCCGGCGCCCGGGGTCCAGCACCAAGGAAGGCGCCACCCCGCCCTGCAGGTAGCGGCCGGGTGACATCCGCGCGCCCCCGCCCGCAGTCAGGCCGAGACCCAGGCCCAGCATCAGACCCATCCCACGACGGTGGCGGTGGTGCCCGTCGCCTCGACACCAATGGCAGAAAACTGCAACAGGTCGCCCGCAACCACCGGATAGGTCAGCACCACCCCCGCGGCATCACGCAGCGCGACGGTGCCATCGGTCAACACCTTCAGCACCCGCGGGCGGTTCGGCAAAGCCACCCCATTGGCCGGCACGATGGCAAAATGAAACTGCGCAGGGGCCTCCAGCCCACGGGCGAATTTTGCATAGAGATCAGCCATGAGAGGCTCCTTTCAGATCATGAAACGACGAAGGCACAGACATCCTGCGTGACCGCCGGCAAAACCGGCGGCGCATCAACCCGCCGCCCAGAGTGGCAAAAGCGCGCAAGGATCGCCCTAAGGCAGCGACCGCCGGAAATGCGTGAGGAGCAACATCCCCAAAACGCCGCCGCCACGGCAGACGCGTCCCGGGCGCCCTCGGGGCCAAGCGTCACCCGTCTGACGCGCGTCAAACCCGGCGCCCCGGACCACAGCCGGGCATGCAATCCGCTCGACGTTGCGGAACGGCAGTCAGCGGGGCGCCTCCAATGCAGCGAATGGTTAAGGATAGATTGAATACCGCATTCACACGGCACTAGGGAAAATCGCAAAATTCCAATGTAGCAAGGGAATTTTGCGATTTTCATCCCCGAAATTAAGCGAAAATTTGTACCTGACAGGTAGAAGAACGCCATACCGTAATGAGGAGATGACGATGTTCCGCGCCTTTGCCCGCCACGCTGCACGCTCAGTTGACAGCAATTCGTCTCTCATCGCGGCATTGAATCGCGCGCAGGGGCTGATCTGGTTTGACCTCGATGGCAAAATTCTGGACGCCAACGAAAACTTTCTCTCGGTGGTCGGATATCGTCTCGAGGAAATTCAGGGACAGATGCACCGGATCTTCGTGACACCTGAATTCGCCAACAGCGCCGAATACAAACAGTTCTGGAATAAACTCTCCCGTGGAGAGGTCATTTCAGACACGTTTTCGCGCATTGGCAAGAATGGTAAAAAGGTGTGGATTGAAGCCTCTTATAATCCGGTCTTTGACGCCGAAGGCAAACCGGTCATGGTTGTCAAATTCGCGGTCGATGTGACGGCAGCCAAGGAAAAAGCCGCCGACGCCGCAGGCCAGCTGATGGCAATTTCGACAGCGCAGGCGGTGATCGAGTTTGATTTGCACGGCAAGATCCTGGCAGTCAACGATAATTTCTGCGCCACAATGGGATATTCCCCGACCGAATTGATCGGACAGCACCATAGCCTGTTCATGCCCAAAGATGTGATCGGCACCGCGGCCTATCGTGCATTCTGGGAAGAGCTGGGACAGGGCAAATATCAGGCTGGCGAATTCAGGCGCCTCAGCAAGACCGGTGCCATCCGCTGGCTTCAGGCGAATTACAGCCCCATTCTGGATACGGCGGGCAAGGTCTATAAAGTCGTGAAATATGCGGTCGACATTACCGCGGATAAAAACCGCGCCGCAGAGAATGCGGGGCAAATGGCGGCCATTTCAAAAGTGCAGGCTGTCATCGAATTTGACCTTGAGGGGAAAATCCTCACGGCGAATGAAAATTTCTGCACCACCATGGGTTATTCGCTCGACGAAATCCGCGGTCAGCGGCATGCGATTTTTGTGGATCAGAAAGTCGCCCTTTCGGATGAGTACCGCACCTTCTGGGAAAACCTGCGCAAAGGTGAGTTCCAATCCGGCGAGTTCAGGCGTCTGGGGAAGGACGGACGCGAAGTGTGGATCAGGGGCAGCTACAACCCGATCCTTGACAGCGAAGGACGCCCATTCAAGGTTGTGAAATACGCAACGGATTCCACCCCGCGTAAAACCGCCATTGACGTCATGCAGCTGGCCTTGTCCGAACTCGCCGACGGCAACCTGACGGCACAGATCACCACCGCATTGGCGAGCGAATTCGACAGCCTGCGGCAGAATTTCAACATGGCAAGCGACAAGCTGAATGCCGTGATGATGGGGGTGGTCGATCATGCCGCCACCATCCAGAACGAAACCTCGGAAATCAGTCAGGCCTCCGACAATCTGAGCCGCCGGACCGAACAACAGGCGGCAACGCTCGAAGAAACCGCCGCCGCGATTGATCAGCTGACCGCATCGGTCCGCTCGGCCTCGGAGCTGAGCGCTCTGGCCAGCAAGATGGTTGCCGACGCCAAGCAAAGCGCCGAAAAAAGCGGCGTTGTGGTGCGCGATGCGGTGAAGGCGATGGATGAGATCGCCGACAGCTCGACCAAGATCTCCAAGATCACCAGCGTCATCGACGAAATTGCCTTCCAGACCAACCTTCTGGCGCTGAACGCGGGCGTTGAGGCGGCGCGGGCAGGCGAAGCGGGGCGCGGGTTTGCGGTGGTTGCTTCGGAGGTGCGGGCGCTGGCACAGCGGTCGTCCGACGCTGCGCGCGAGATTGCAGCGCTGATTTCGGCCTCCTCCAGTCAGGTGTCGCGCGGGGTCGGTCTCGTGGGTCAGGCCGGGCGGGCGCTGCAAGAGATCGACGCGGCGGTTTCGGAAATCCATCTGCGAGTCACCGAAATCGCAACATCCTCGCAGGAACAGGCATCCGGCCTTGCCGAGATCAACCTCGCGGTCAACCAGCTCGATCAGGTCACGCAACAAAACGCGGCCATGTTTGAGGAAACCAATGCCGCGACCGGCAACCTGACGCGCGAGGCGGTCGAGCTGGCGCAAAGCACGGCAGTGTTCACGACCGGGCTGTCAGGCAGCGGCGCCGTCGGGTATCCCGGAGTGGCAAACCGCGCCCCCAGAGCACGGCTGCGCGCTGCAGGCTGACCCGCTCCGGCGGGCGGGATTGCCACCGGCCCTCCCACCCGCCACAAACCCTCCCCCGCATGCCGTGCCCCGGCGCGGCCCTCTTCAACGCACCGCGCAGGCTCAGTACAGGGCCGCACGGTGCTTTGCCATGCCCCGCCCACGGCCCTTCGCGACAGGGCTCTGCGCCCTGCCCGCCCCGCGATGTCCCGCCGCCCCGCCACAGCGGCAGGGCGTGCGCCCTGCGCCACCCTCTCTGCCGCATCCGCCCCCATGCCGCCACAGGCCATCCGCACCAACATGATGGCCACAAAATCGGCCCGAAAAGGGCATATCTTTGGCCCGGAACAGGTGAAATACGCAGGATGCGGCACGGTCACAGGCTGGCACCGGGCGAATGAACGACAGGGGGCGACAATGTGCTTTTCGTTTGACCCTGCAAGTTGGTTCGGTTTCATAGCCTCATGCTGCGGCGCGACAACATCAGAAGACGGGATCAGGTGACACATGAAAATCGCAGTGGTTGGCCTTGGCTACGTGGGCCTGTCGAACGCCATATTGATCGCGCAGCACCATGAGGTTGTGGCGCTCGAGGTGAACGCCGCGCGGGCGGAGATGGTGAATGCCGGACGCTCGTCCATCGGCGACGCGGAATGCGAGGAGTACCTCGCGCGCGGCACGCTCAACCTGCGCGCGGTCACCGATCCGGCCGAAGCCTATGCCGGGGCGGCCTTCGTCATCATCGCCACGCCAACGAATTACGACGTCACCACAAACCGCTTTGACACCTCCAGCGTCGAGGCGGTGATCGCCGATGTCGCCCGGCTGAACCCCCGGGCCGTCGCGGTGGTCAAATCGACGATCCCGGTCGGTTTCATCACCCGCATGCGCGAAGAGGGCTTTGAGAATGTCATCTTCAGCCCGGAATTTCTGCGCGAAGGCAAGGCCTTGCACGACAACCTCTACCCTTCCCGCATCGTGGTGGGCGAGCAGAGCCCGCGCGCCAAGGCCTTCGCGGGCCTGTTGATCGAGGGGGCGATCCGCAAGGATATGCCGGTGCTTTACACCGATCCGACCGAGGCCGAGGCGGTGAAGCTCTTTGCCAATACCTATCTCGCGATGCGGGTGGCCTTCTTCAACGAACTCGACACCTACGCACAGGTGCATGGCCTCTCGACGCGGCAGATCATCGACGGCATCAGCCTCGATCCGCGCATCGGCGGGCATTACAACAACCCCTCCTTCGGCTATGGCGGCTATTGCCTGCCAAAAGACACCAAACAGCTCTTGGCGAACTACGACCGCGTGCCGCAGCACATCATGCGCGCCATCGTCGACAGCAACTCGACACGGAAAGATTTCATTGCCGATCAGGTGATTGCCCGCAATCCCAAGGTGGTGGGCATCTACCGGCTGACGATGAAGGCGGGGTCGGACAATTTCCGCGACAGCTCGATCCAGGGCGTGATGAAGCGGATCAAGGCCAAGGGCATCGAGGTGATCGTGTTCGAGCCGACGCTGGACGCGCCCGATTTCTTCCGCAGCCGGGTGGTGACGGATCTCGAGGCTTTCAAAGCCGAGGCCGATGTCATCCTCGCCAACCGCGCCGATGCCGATCTGGCGGATGTCGCAGACAAGATTTTTACCCGCGATCTGTTCGGAGTTGATTGATGGCCGAGGCCCGCACTGCATTTGTCACCGGCTCGTCCGGGTTCATCGGCTTTCACCTGATCCGCCGCCTGCTGGCCGACGGGTTCCGGGTGATCGGCCTTGACAGCCACAATGATTATTACGACGTGACACTCAAGGAACGGCGCGAGCAGATGCTCTTGCAAAATCCGGGCTTTACCGCGATCCGCGGCAAGGTCGAGGAGCCGGGCCTGCTGATGGATCTCTTCGCGCGGGAAAAGCCGGATCTGGTCGTGCATCTGGCGGCCCAGGCCGGGGTGCGCTACTCCATCGACAATCCGCGCGCCTATGTCGAGGCGAACCTTCTGGGCGCCTATGAGCTCCTCGAAGCCGCCCGCGCGCATCCCCCTGCGCATATGCTGATGGCCTCCACCTCTTCGGCTTACGGTGCGAATACGGTGATGCCCTATGTCGAGACGGCCAAGGCCGACAGCCAGATGTCCTTCTATGCGGCCACGAAAAAGGCCAATGAAAGCATGGCCCACAGCTATGCGCATCTCTACGGCCTGCCGATCACCATGTTCCGGTTTTTCACCGTCTATGGTCCCTGGGGCCGCCCGGACATGGCGCTGTTCAAATTCACCAAGGCGATCCTGAACGGCCAACCGATTGACGTGTACAACCACGGCGACATGAGCCGCGATTTCACCTTTGTCACCGATCTGGTGCAAGGGATCCGGCTTTTGCTCGATGCTGCCCCGGTGCGGCCTGCGGATGGGGTGGTGCCCGAGGGCGACAGCCTCTCGCCCGTGGCGCCGTTCCGGGTGGTGAACATCGGCAATGGCAGCCCGGTGCAGCTGATGGACTACATCCGCGCGATCGAAGCCGCGACAGGGCGGACGGCAATCTGCAACATGATGCCGATGCAGCCCGGCGATGTGCCCGCCACCTGGGCCGACACCACGCTCTTGTCAAAACTCACCGGCTACACCCCGACCACCGGCGTCACCGAAGGGGTGAAAGCCTTTGTCGACTGGTACCGCGACTACTTCCGGCACTAGCTCCCCTTCGGTTTCACAAACGGCAGCACCCCGGAAGCGCCGTCGACCCCCTCCGAAAGCGCCCGCCAGAACGCAACAACCGCCAACCCTGTCAGGGCTGGCGGTTGTTGGCCGTTCACGCGGGGGAAACCTGCCCCCTGCCGTCAGAAGTCCAGCGTATAGCCGAGGTTCAGACCATAGCTGTCATAATCCGCCGCCCCCAGCCCATCGACATAGGCCGCCGCGCTGAAGGTGCCGTTGGCTTTGCTGGCATAGGTGACGCCGAGTTTCACCCGCGCGCGCCAGCCCTCATAGCCGGGGACAACGCTGCTGGCGACGCCGGTACCGCCAGTACCGCTGGTGCTGGACCCGATGCCCGAGACCCCGGCCACCAAATCCATCTCTCCACCGTCAAAGGACAGATGCTCGGCCAGATCCACGCCCAGCGCAATCTGGCGCAAGGTGATGGTTTGCCCGGGGATGGTGCTTCCCAGCGCATCAATATAGGCCGATTGCGCATCTCTGGTGTAGGCCAGCTTCAGATAGGGGCTGAGCTGCAGGCCGCGCAGATCATACGCGCCCGTCACCTTGACCTGGCCCAGCACCCGCTTGGTGTCGAAGCCATCCTCATAGGTGCCGAACGGCGACACCCTGTTCTGCGAGCGGCCATAGAGCAGGCTGCCCTCAAAGGTGATCGGATGCTCGGCCAGCCGCGCGACGAAATAGGGGCCCGCCAGCCAGCCGCTGCCTTTCACCCGGCGCGCGCCATCGTCTTGCGACTGATGGTCGAATTGCAGCATCGCCCCCAGCAGCATGGTCTCGCGCAGCTGGACATGCCCCCCGATGGCCCCGAACATGTAAAGGCTGTCGGCCGTGTCATCCTTGGTCTTCGCGCCCTTGAGCTGGAACCAGGCATTGTCAAAGCCGACCGCCCCCAGACCCGCGCCGAACTCAAAGGTGCCATAGCCCCGGGTGACCGCCGCATTGGCATGCCCTCTGGCGGCGCCGTTCAGCAGGGCCGAGAGTTCGGGCTGGTTGCTGACCAGTTGATTGGCCCGCGTGAACATGAAATCGGCAATGGTTTCCTGGGTTTCCGCCACGGTGGTATCGGCCAGAACCAGCAGGTTTGACGCCGTGGTCAGATTGCCCGCCGCATCCTGCGCAGCCCCTGCCGGGACCGAGATCCTGATGTCACCGCCGCCCGACGCGGTCAATGATGCCGTGTAGCTTGCACCGCTGCCGGTCAGTCCGGTCACCGAGGCGTGGGTGGCAACAATATCCCCTGCACCAAAGCCGGTCACCGCTTCGGTAAAGGTGATGCTGACGGTGAAGTTGCCGTTCGGCGTCACAGCTTCGGGGCCGCCGCTGATCACCACATCAGGGGCCAGCGTGTCCACCACGGCCACCGTTGCGCCCGAGGTATTGCCGTTGCTGTCGGTCGAGGTGACAGTGACGGTCCCGTTCGGCTGCGGTGCCGCCGAGGTCACCGAGAAGGTGCCGGACTGCACGATGTTGCGGGCCACCCGCTGCGGTTTTTGCGTAATCCCGCCCGTGGCATGGGTGGTGACAACCGACAGGTCCGGGAAGGTGACGGTGACCAGGGCACCCGGCTCGGTTGTGCCGCTGACGGTCAGGGTCTGATCAAGGTTCACCACGACGGTGGCGACCGTGGGCGCGGGCGGCGGGCTCACATCCTGCACGGTGACGGTAAAGCTGACCTGCACCGCCGCATTGCCGGCCGTATCGGTCGCATCCATCGTGACCGTGGTCTCGCCGACCGGGAAGTCATAAGCACCGGTCAGAATGACGGACCCCACGCGGTAGGTGATGGTCAGGCCCGTGTCGAGGTTGTCACTCACCGACCCGAGGCTGGTGACATCAACCGTTGCATAGCCCGCACCGTCATCGGTATTGGCCGTCTGATTGGCCGGCGCGGTCAGAACCGGCGCCACCCCATCGGTCGCGGTGTCACTGATGGTGACGGTAAAGCTCACCTGCACCGCAGCATTCCCTGCCGTATCGGTGGCCTGCATCGTCACGGTGGTGGCGCCCAGCGGGAAATCATAGGCGCCGTTCAGAACCGTCGCGCCGACCCTGTAGGTGATTGCCAACCCGGTATCGACATTGTCGCTCACGGAACCAAGGCTGGTGACATCGACCGAAGCCGTGCTGAGACCATCATCGGTGGCGGCCGTCTGATTGGCAGGCGCGGTGAGCACCGGCGCTTCCGCATCGCTGACGGTGACAGTAAAGCTCACCTGTGCCGCCGCGTTGCTCAGTGTATCGGTGGCATCCATCGTCACCGTGGTCACGCCCAGCGGAAAATCATAGGCGCCGGTCAATACGGTGGAGCCCACACGGTAAGTGATCGCCAGCCCGCTATCGACGTTGTCGCTGACCGAGCCAAGGCTGGTTACATCCAGCGCGGCGGTGCTGACACCGGGGTCCGTATTGGCCGTCTGATCCGCGGGGGCGGTCAGCACCGGCATTCCGGCATCGCTGACAGTGACGGTAAAGGTCACCTGCGTCGCCGCGTTCAGAGCGGTGTCGGTGGCATCCATCGTCACCGTGGTCACACCCAACGGGAAGTCATAGGCGCCGGTCAAAACGGTGGAGCCCACACGATAGGTGATCGCCAACCCGCTATCGACGTTGTCGCTGACCGAGCCGAGGCTGGTCACATCCAGCGAAGCGGTGTTAACCCCCGCATCGGTGCTGACACTCTGCGCCGAGGGGGCGGTGAGCACCGGCACCTCCGCATCGCTCACCGTCACGGTGAAACTCACCTGCGTCGCGGCATTCAGCGCCGTATCGGTGGCGTCCATCGTCACGGTGGTCACGCCCAGCGGAAAGTCATAGGCGCCGCTCAGAACGGTGGAGCCGACCTTGTAGGTGATCGCCAACCCGCTATCGACATTGTCGCTGACCGAGCCGAGGCTCGTCACGTCCAGCGCGGCGGTGCTGACACCAGGGTCCGTATTGGCCGTCTGATTGGCGGGGGCGGTCAGCACCGGTATTCCGGCGTCGCTGACAGTGACGGTAAAGCTGACCTGAGTCGCCGCGTTCAGGGCGGTATCGGTGGTGTCCATCGTCACTGTGGTCACGCCCAGCGGGAAGTCATAGGCGCCGCTCAACACGGTGGAGCCGACCTTGTAGGTGATCGCCAACCCGCTATCGACATTGTCGCTGACCGAACCGAGGCTGGTCACATCCAGCGAGGCGGTGCTGACCCCGGCATCGGTGCTGACACTCTGCGCCGACGGCGCCGTCAGAACCGGCACCTCGGCATCGCTCACCGTCACGGTAAAGCTCACCTGAGTCGCCGCGTTCAGAGCGGTGTCGGTGGCGTCCATGGTCACCGTGGTCACGCCCAGCGGAAAGTCATAGGCCCCGCTCAGAACAGTGGAGCCGACCTTGTAGGTGATCGCCAACCCGCTATCGACATTGTCGCTGACCGAACCGAGGCTGGTCACATCGAGCGAAGCGGTGTTAACCCCCGCATCGGTGCTGACACTCTGCGCCGACGGCGCCGTCAGAACCGGCACCTCCGCATCGCTCACCGTCACGGTAAAACTCGCCTGCGTTGCCGCGTTCAGAGCGGTGTCGGTGGCATCCATCGTCACCGTGGTCACACCCAACGGGAAGTCATAGGCACCGCTCAACACGGTTGAGCCCACACGGTAGGTGATCGCCAACCCGCCATCGACGTTGTCGCTGACCGAGCCGAGGCTGGTCACGTTAACCGAAGCGGTGCTCACCCCCGGATCCGTGTTCGCCACCTGCGCCGACGGCGCGGTCAGCACCGGCCGTTCGGCATCGCTCACCGTCACGGTGAAGCTCGCCTGAGTCGCGGCATTCAGCGCCGTATCCGTGGCATCCATCGTCACCGTGGTCACACCCAGCGGGAAATCATAAGCCCCGCTCAGAACGGTGGAGCCCACCTTATAGGTGATGGCCAGCCCGCTATCGACGTTATCGCTGACCGAACCGAGGCTGGTCACATTGAGCGCGGCGGTGTTAACCCCCGCATCGGTGCTGACACTCTGCGCCGACGGCGCGGTGAGCACCGGAGGCTGAGTGTCAGCTGCGGGCGAAAAGGAATGTCCGTCCAGGGAAAATTCGTGGTTGCCCGCGGCCAGTCTGCTCGTTGCCGTCGTCAGCGTGAACGAAAACCCCATATAGGTGTCACTGACAAAGGAAACCTGTGCTCCGGTTTGAGAGAGGTTGGAAATATTGCTCTCGCTTGTCCCAAGGCAAAGGGCAAGTTGACTGACGGAGAAGGCCGGATACGAGTTGTCTGCCAACCCGAATTCATAATAACTTCCGCCGGCGATATACGGGCTTCCCCCGCCCATAGAATACACGATTGCCAGTTCATCATTGGGGTCATATTGCCAATAAAAAGCGCAGCTCGAACCCGCCACGAAGCTCCCGTTCGTGGGTGTCGGCGACGAAAACCCGAACCCCATCGTGGGCACGAAAGCGGCCGAGGCCAAACATAACATCTGCAATACTGAACGCGTTCGCACGATAAGGTCCTTGTGAAACGGGGGGTGACATTCCTTTCGATCAGTAGCGGGAGGGTGGTTGATTATGTGTGAAAGACCGCCAGGGTCCGGTTGATTTTGGCAGGGCATTCAGAGGGGCAGCAGGCGGCAAGACCGCGCCGTGCAAATGGCATTCGGGGTCACCTGTCCGGGCCAATGTCTGCGGCCAAAAAGCGCCAGGAACCCCTGCGCGACGGTGACGGCGCAAGACCCATAAGGCGACGCCTTGGTGCGCCTATGGCCGATGGTGCAGCACAGAGGCCGGACCCAAGCCGGGGAACAGTCGGGGCGAAGGAAGCAGCGGCGGAAAAGCCGGCAAACCAGCGCCATCCGCGGCGGCCCATCCATGCGGCATATGTCAGATGGAAGGCACCGCTGTGGGATCAGCCGTGGGGCTGAGCAACATCGCACCAAAAATCTATAGGAAAATCAAGGACTACCCGACAGATATGGTGCCCCCAGAGAGACTCGAACTCCCGACCTCCGGTTTACAAAACCATTGCTCTACCAACTGAGCTATAGGGGCAACGCCCTTCAAATAACCCCGCCTCGAAAGGCTTGCAAGGCCGAACCTCGGGCTTCAGCCGCGGCCGCGCAAATTTGCCCGCGCCAGCAGCGCCACCGCCAAGAGGCCAACCGCCATCACCAGAAGCGCCGGGGGGGCCGCCTCGCCCAGATTTTCCAGACTGGCCTTTTCATGCACCCGCGTCGCCAGCGTCTCATAGTTGAACGGGCGCAAGAGCATGGTCGCGGGCAGCTCCTTGACGCAATCCACGAAAACCAAGAGCAGGGCCGAGCCGACCGAGCCCTTCATCAGCGGCAGATACACTTCGCGCAAAGCTCCCCCCGCGCTCCGCCCCAGCGAGCGCGCCGCCATCGGCAGCGAGGGCGAGACCCGGCCAAAGGCACTGTCCGCCGCTCCCTGCGCCAGCGCGAAAAACCGCACGAGATAGGCCAGCACGATGCCGGTGGCCGAACCGGTCAGCAACAGGCCGGGATCCGTGCCGGTCACCGCCTGCACCAGATCCGCCACCCGGTGATCCAGCGCGGCCAGCGGGATCAGAATCCCCACCGCCAGCACCGCCCCCGGGGCCGCATAGCCCAGCGTGGTCAGCGGCAGCAGCAACCGCGGCAATTTGCGCCCGGTCAGCCGCACGCCGTAGACCATGAACAGCGCCGCCGTCACCGTCAGCACCGCCGCAATCCCCCCCGTCGCCAGCGTGTGGCCCAGCGCCCGGCCCAGACCGGGGCCGAACCAGGCCTCGGGGTGCAGCCAGGCGTGATGCGAAATCACCGCAACCGGCAGCACAAAGCCCAGACCAAAGGGGATGAAGGTGGCACATGTTGCCAGCGCCCCTGCCCCGCCCTTCAGCGTGACCCGGGTCACCGGCCGCGCCTGCCGGGCAGAATTGTGATAGCGCGCGCGCCGCCGCCCGCTCTTTTCCAGCGCGAACAGCGCGAAAACCACGGCCAGGATCACACACGCGATCTGTGCAGCCCCCCCCGCATTGCCCGCCTCCAGCCAGGTGGTGAAGATCCCGGTGGTCAGCGTCTGCACGCCGAAATAGTCGACGACGCCGAAATCGGCCACCGTCTCCATCATCGCAATCGCCGCCCCCGCCGCGATGGCAGGCCGCGCCAGCGGCAGGCCCACACGCCAGAACAGCGCCAGCGGCCCCGCCCCCAGCGCGCGCGCCACCTCATAGCTGCCGCCCGATTGCTCGCGGAAGGCGGCGCGGGTCAGCAGATAGATGTAGGGATAAAGCGAGGCCGCCAGCACCACCACCGCCGCCCCGCGCGAGCGCACGGCCGGAAACCAATAATCCCGCGCCGAATGCCAGCCCATCGTCTCGCGCAAGAGCACTTGCAACGGGCCGGAGTAATCCAGGAAATCCACCAAAGCATAGGCACCGACATAGGCGGGGATCGCCAGCGGCAGCAGCAAAAGCCACTCCAGCGCGCCCGCGCCCGGAAAGCGGTACATGGTGATCAGCCAGGCCGAGCCCGCCCCCATCGCCGAGGCCAGCGCCCCCACCCCCAGCGCCAGAATGGCGGTGTTGGTCAGATAGCGCGGCAGCGTGGTCGACATCAGATGCGGCCAGATGTTCTCGGTCGGAAAAGCGGCGATCCAGCAGACCGCCACGATCGGCAGGAGCACGAGCCCCGCGATGAGCACCGCGCCGAGCGACCACAGCCCGCCCCCCCCAAGCCGCATGCGGCGGCGCCTCCCCGGCGTGGCGCGGGGCGTGGCGCGGGGCGCGGTCGGATCCATCGGTGAGGGGGTGCTGTTCTCGGCCATATGCGGCGATTACAGGAAAGCGTTTTCCCTGTCCAGAAAAGCCCTTATAACCACCCCGAGCAGAGTGAAGAGGGAGAGACCCATGCAGGTCGTGTATCATCTGGGCGCGCATTCCACCGACGAAGACCGGCTGGTCAAGACGCTGATGCGCAACGCCAGCACTCTTGCCGAACAGGGCATCGCCGTGCCCGCGCCGATGCGCTACCGCATGGTGCTGCGCGACGCATTGGTCAGCCTGAAGGGGGCCGAGGCCCCGCCGGAAGAGCAAGAGCGCCTCCTCGGCTCGGTCACCGAAATCGCCAGCCCGGAGCGGGTGATCTTCAGCCATGAATTCTTTCTCTGCATCCCGCAACGGGTGGTGACCAGCAATGGTTTCTACACGATGGCCGCGTCAAAGCTGCAACCGCTCGCCAATCTCTTCCCGCAGGCGCGCGCTGAATTCTTCATGGGGCTGATCAACCCCGCCACGCTGATCCCCGCCCTGATCGACCGTATCGACGGGGCGAGCTATGACAGCGTGATGGGCCGGGTCGAGCCTGCGAGCCTGCGGTGGGCGCCGGTCATCGCCGATATGATTGCCGCGGCCCCGGAGGGGCGGCTGGTGCTGTGGTGCAATGAGGACACGCCGCTGATCTGGCCCGAAGTGCTGCGCCGCATCGCGGGCATCGCCCCCGAAATGGCGCTGGAGGGCGATTATGCCATCCTCGCCACCATCATGTCCGCCGACGGGCTTGAGCGTCTCAAGGCCTATCTGGCGAAACATCCCCCGAGTTCGGCCGGGCAGCGGCGCAAGATCGTCACCGCCTTCCTCGACAAATTCGCGCTCACCGAGAAGCTGGAGGTTGAGCTGAACCTGCCCGGCTGGACGCAGGATCTGGTCGAGGAAATCAGCGCCAACTATGACGCCGATATCGCCGCCATTGCCGCCATGCCGGGGGTGGAATTCATCGCCCCCTGACCGCCCCCGCGCAGGTTTTCAGGGACGGGCTCCGACAGCTTTGCTTTTACGGGCCGGTTCCCCCGGCCATGCACTGCGGCAATGCTGTCCGGTCATGCTCTGCGGCCACGTTCTGCGGCCATGCTCCCAAACCATTCCCCCGGGGCCACCCCGGGGGCGCGGCACTCCGGTCAGACCATCCCCGGCCGGTCGAGATACATCCGCCAGCTGTGCTCGGGCTGAAAACCGAGGAGCGCCTTGGCCTTCTTGTTCGCATAAAAGGTTTCATGCGCGCCCATCTCGGCGGCGGGAACCCCCTGATAATAGGTCTCGATCAGTTCTGCGGTGGTCAGTCCGACCGAATGATCATCATTCGAGACGTTGAAAATCTCATAGCCCAGCCCGTCGGTCTCAAGGCAGCGCTGCACCATCTGCCCCAGATCGCGCGCATCGATATAGGCAAAGATATTGCGTCGCCGCAGGTCGGGGTTGGCCAGATAATCGGGGAAATTCTGCGCATATTCATGCGGTTCGATCACGTTGTTGATCCGCAGCCCATAGATGTCAAAGCCCGAGCGGCGCTGAAAACTGCGCGCCGTCACCTCATTGACCACCTTGGACATCGCATAGCTGTCCTCGGGCACCACCGGATGCTCTTCGTCAATCGGCAGATAGTCCGGCTTGCGCTCGCCATCGGCGAAACAGACGCCATAGGTCGTCTCGGAGGAGGCAAAAATCACCTTGCGAATGCCAAATTTAACTGCCGCATCCAGGATGTTATAGGTGCCGATCGTGTTGACCCGGTAGCATTCGCTGTCCGCCGTCAGCAAGAGCCGCGGGATGGCCGCGAAATGCACCACCGCGTCAAAGCGCGGCACGCCGGTGCCCGGTTCCATCTCGTCAAAGCCCGCATAACTTGCCATGACGTCAAAGACTTGCCCGGCATTGGTGATGTCGATGATGCGGCTGTCAACGCCGGGCATGTCGAGGGGCTTCAGGTCAACATTAAGCACCCGGTGCCCCTGATCGCGCAGATAGGCCACCGCATGCCGCCCCGCTTTGCCCGAACCACCCGTGAACAGAATCCGCATCTTTGCCTCCTCAAGCCTGCCGAAGGGCCGGAGTTTGTCCCCCCGCCCCCCGATCCGCAAGCCCAAGGCGCCCCTGCCCCAACGGCAAGCTGCCAAGCCAGATGCCAGCCGCCGCGAGCGCTGCCGCGCCGGGACCCGTCACCGCCGCCCCCGCCCGGTACAAAATCCCGGCACAAAACCCCCGCGCGGCCGTGACCTCTGCCGCAGAGAGCCGCCCGCGTTCCGATCTCGGCCCCAATCCTGATCCCGATCACTGTCCAGTCCCGGCCCAAGGGGCCTTCGCGAGGGTTGGCACCCCACGAGCGCCCCCTGAGCGCGCCCTGCGTGTCCAGTGCCCGGTGTCTGGTGCGCGGTGTCTGGTGCCCGGTGTCTGGTGCCCGGTGTCTGGTGCCCGGCAAGGCCCTGCCAAGCGATCCCCCCGTTTTGGCACCACGCGCCCGAACCCGCCGACCCGGCATGCAAAAGCCGGGGCGTTGCCACCCCGGCTCTGTCCGTTCAGCGCGGGCCTGGCCTCAGCTCATGCCCAAAGCGGCTTTGTAGAGGTCCATGATCGCCTCTTCTTCCGCCAGATCATTCTTGTCGCGCTTGCGCTCGGCGATGATCTTTTTCATCACCTTGGTGTCATAGCCGCGGCCCTTGGCGTCCGCCATGACTTCCTTTTGCTGCTCGGTAATGTCTTTTTTCTCGGCTTCGAGATGCTCGTACTGTTCGATGAACTGGCGCAGCTCATCTGCGGTCACGTTATAGGCGGCGTCTGACATGGCTTCCTCGCGTGTCACAGGTCTTGGGGTTGCGGCCTTGCTAAGGCTTTGGGCCGCGCGCTTCAAGCCCGCACGACGCGCGGCGCCGCCGCAAGGCTGGGGGTGGGGTGTCCTGTGGCGGAAAATCTCTTGCGCCAGTGCCGCCCAACCGCTACCCCGCCGCCAAACAGGGAGAATGACCGATGGAGTATGTGATCTGGGCAGGTGCGGTGATTTCGGCACTGGGGCTTGCGGGAATTCTCGCCTGTATCGTGATCGTCAGCCGTGCCAAACGCGCCCGGCTGAGCGATGAGGCGATGCGCGCCAAGATGCAGCGCGTTGTGGCGCTGAACCTTGGGGCGCTCTTTACCTCGGTCATCGGGCTGATGATCGTCGTGGTCGGGATCGTGCTGAAATAAACGCCGGAGCCTGCCCCAGCGGGGGGCCGCCCGCTACGCCTCGTTCAGATCGCCGAACTTCCGGCCGTTCTTGATCAGCACGTCCCAGAGCGTGACCGGCGCGGGCGCGCCCTCTGCCGCCAGCGCGCGCAGGCGTTTGCGGATGGCGATCAGCCCGGCGCGGTCTGCGGCCAGCATCGGCCCGCCCAAGGCGCGCGGAAACCCCAGACCTTCGACCATCACCAGGTCAATGTCGCTGGCCCGGTGCGCGCCGCCCTGCTGCAGGAGGGCCGCACCTTCCCCGGCAAGAGCGGCCAGAATCCGCGCCATGATCTCCTTGTCAGCCATCGGCTGTGCCGGGCGCAGCTCGGCCAGGACCCGCTCAAGCGCCGGATCGCCATCGGACAGGGTCACCCCGCGGCCACCGCTGGGGTAAAAGCCCCGCGCCGCCTGCCCATCCTCGCGCGCACGCCGGCCCAGCCAGCGCTCGGCCATCAGCCGCGCGACCAACCGGCCCAAGGGCCGCCCGATGGCCTCGGCCTGCGCCTGCGCCCGCTCCAGCCCCTGCCGGTCCAGCGCCTCAAACGGCCCCTCGCCGCAGCCCGCCGCCCGCAGCGCGCCATCCACCGCCGCCGGGGTGGCACCCGCGAGCACACAGCCCTCGGCCGCCAGCATCAGCGCGAGCCGCATCCGGCGCAGGATGCCGCCCGGCCCGGGCCCGCCCAGCACCGTCGTCACGCCCATTTCGGTCAGCAGGGCGGCCACCGCTTCGGCGGCCTCGGGGCGGGTTTCGGGGCCCACCACCACTTCGCCCACCTGGCTCGGCGCGCCAAAGGCCGCCAGCCGCGTCCCCGCCAGACGCAGCCCGACAACATCACCGCCGCGCCCGGCCAGAAGGGGCGCCAGACGTCCCGGATCCACCGCCGCATCCAGCACCACCAAAGGCGCCCCCTGCGGCAGCGCCGCCGCCAGGGCGCCCAAAGCCGAGACCCGCGCCGGGGCCGGATCCGGCAAGGTTGCCAGAAGCATGACCGGCGGCTCTTCGCCCGCCGCCGCATTGCCCCGCAGATCCGAGGCGAGCCGCGCCGGTTCCAGATGCGCCCAGGCCGCCTCGCGCGCGGCGACGCTCAGACGCCCCTCCTGCACCGCGGCCTCTTGCGCGCGGGCGATTTCCTCAAAGGATGAGATCAGCTGTCCGGCATCCGCCGCCCCCAGCCGCACCGGCCGCCCGGCGCCGCCGGGTTTGTCGCTGGCAAGCGACAACGCCACCGCCGCGATCCGGCGGGCATTGCCCTGCCAGACCCCCGCTGCGCCGCCCGCACCCTGCCCCGCGCCGCCGTGCCAGAGCGCGATGACACCCGGCCCGAACCCCGGCGCATCCGCATGGCCCGCCAGCCGTTTCGCCCGCCGCCGTGCCGCCGCCTGATGGCAGAGCGCCGCCGCCAAAGGCGAGTCCGCCAGATCACCGCGAAACACCGCCTCGGCCTCCAGTGCCGCCGTCTCGGGCAACAGCGCCGCCGCCTCCGCCCCATCCGCAAGGGCGAGGGCCACCGGGCGCAGAACGCCCTCGGGCAGGGTCTCGCGCATCTGGCTCAGGGCTTTGAGATAGGCGGCGGGATCGGCCAAGGCCGCATCGCGCGCGCGGGCTGCGGGCGGTGGCGCCGGGGCGTCCGCCGCGGCACCGGCGGGCGCCTGTGCCGCCGTCAGGCGTTTGGCGAGGTTGAGCGCGGCCAGCTCGACATCCGTGGCCTCGACACTGCCGTCGATCATCCCCGCCGCCAGCGCCTGCGCACCGTCCCAGCCCCCGGCGTTCAGCAAGAACCGCAGCGCCGGTGCCGGGCCGATCCGCCGCGACAGCCGCGTCAGCAGACCGCCCGGCGGCATCAGTCCAAGCGCGGTGGTGGGGGCCGAAAACCGGACATCCGCCGCCGCGATCCGCCATTCCACCGCCTGCGCCAGCGCCAGACTGCCGCCCGCGATCCGCCCCGAGAGCGCCGCCAAAACCGGCTTTTGCGCCGTGGCCAGCATCAGCGCCAGGCGGTCCAGCGCGGCGCCATCTTCGGTCAGCGGATCGCGCGCCAGCGGCCAGCCTCCGGGGCCCGCCCGCAGCACCAGCGCCCGCGCCGCGGGTTCCGCCAGCGCGCCCGCCAAAGCCTCGGAGAGGCTGGCGCAACAGGCGCTGTCAAAGCCGGATGTGCCCTGCGGCTCTGCCCCCGCCGGGTTGAGCGTGATCAGCACCACGCCATCGCGCAGATGTACCTTGACCGGTTTCACCATGTGTCGTCCTGCCCGCCGGACCCCCTCGCCCCCGCAATCAGCCGGGTCGGGCGGTCATCCCTTTTCAGGGAGTTTACCTCTCGGCTTCGGGGCAAGGCAACGGGAAAGCACCCCGATTGCCGCAGCTTGGACCATCCCGAAGCTCAAATGCGCCCGCGAAGCCGCAGCCTGCCTGTGATTTTACCCCATTGGCCGCGCCAGGGGCCATGCGACAGGACGCAGACCCGCCTGCGAAGGCCAGCAACGGGCATCCTCACGCCCCGACGGTGACCACACGCGACCGCCAGACATTCCGGCGAAACACTCTGGCCAGACACTCGGCCAAACCCTCCGGCCCAGACAGCAACCGCGCCGAAGGCCACGCCAACGCGGGCGATCCGGCGGCCTCGCCCCCAACGCCCCATCTGCGGGACGCTCCCTTTACAGAGACATACCAAAGGTATCACCCCGCCGGAGTGCCGGACGGGTCGCAGGTTGTTGCAATATGGTCAGGAAAGAACGCGGCAGGGCCGGGTCAGAACGCGCCGCCCATTTTCAGCGGCGGCAATTCGTCTTCCTCGCCAAAGCTGCCCATATCCATCGACATGGGCGGCAGATCCCCCATCTCGCCGAAATTGCCAAGATCGGCCAGGCCGCCCATCTCTGCCGGTTCGTCCGACAGGCCGCCGAAATTCATCGGCGCCGCCATATCCATCTCAAGATCCATCGGCGCGGCCATCGGGCTGGCCCCACGCCCCATCGCATCGGCCACCGACCCCAGCGCATAGGGATCCTCGCCCATCACCGGGGCCTGATCTTCCCCGGCACCACAGATCCGCATGGCGCGGAAACCCTGGTTCTGGCCCAGCCGCGCATGGCCCAAAAGCCGCCCGCCACTGCCTTCGATCCGCAGGCCTTCAAGCGCCGCCATCGGCACCGGCAAAACCGTTCCCGGCACCCAGCCCAGCACCGCCGAGAGCGGCAGCGTCACCCGGTGCAGCACCCCGTCCAACGTGGCCGTGGTGCCGAGAATGGTGCTCTCCATCTTCTCGCTCCAGACCACCTCGTCCGAGGGTTCCTCGCCCATATCGGGCAGGTCATTGCCAAAGCCGGAGCCGCGCGCCTCGGGTGCGGCGGCCGCCGCCTTGCGCAGCGCCTTCGGCCCCGGCCCCCGGCCCTGCGCGGGCAGAACCAGCATCAGATTGCCCATGCGGTCGCCGCCTGCCCCCAGCGCCATCTCGACCTTCATCACCCGGTAGCTGACATCCTCAAGCAGCAGGCCCAGCGGGCGCGGGTCATCGAGATAGGAGGCATAGCGAAAACCGCCCGCCCAGGTGATGTCCTCCAGCGCAACCAGATCCGCCTCAAACAGCGTCAGAAATGCATCAATGAATTCCGCCGAAAGGCTGGCATCCGTGCGCGTCGGTTTGCGCGGCGCGGGCACGGCCGCCGAAAGGCGCCCCATCGTCTGAAACTCGATCAGCGCGGAATAGGTGGATTGCGGCATCACCACGAGGCCCAAAGCCTCGCCCGGACCCTCCAGCATCGCCAGAAGCGCGCGATCCTCCAGCGCTTCGGGCAGATCGGCCAGCGACATCCGGCTTTGATCGATGTTGGCCACGCGCAACGGCAGGCCCATCAGATCCTGCGCGGTCTTGGCCAGCGCCTGACCCAAAGCGCGCGGCGGCGTCACGGCAGCGGCGACCGGCGCGGGTTTCCCCGCCTCCGCCTTGCGTCGCAACACTGTTTGCAGCCGTTCTTGTGTCATTGCCTTCCGTCCTGCCCCGCGCATCGGAACCTGTCCCAGAAATCGCAGATCAGGGTTTATAAAAGGTTTAAACAAATCCGAGTCTTGTCGAAAATTAACTTCTGTCCGACGGCTTTGGCGGGCCCTGCCGCAGCGTCACCTGTGCCACAGGCTCAACCTGCCTCTTCCGGCACCGCCCCCCGCCGCAAGGGCAGGGTCACCCGAAAGCCCGCCCCGCCCTGCCCCGGCAAATAGGCGATTTCGCCCCCCAGATTGACCATGATCTCGCGGCAGATCGCCAGCCCGAGGCCCGCGCCGCCCGCGCGGCTGGTGTCGGTCAGACGGGCGAATTTCTCAAAGACCAGCGCCTGCGCCTTTTTCGGTATCCCCTTGCCGTTGTCGATGAAATCGACCTGCACCCGGCCGCGCCGCGCCTTGACTTCGATGCGCAGCACCCCCGGCTCTGTATCGCAATATTTGCGGGCGTTCGAGACGAGGTTGATGAAGACCTGCACCAGCCGGTCGGCATCGGTGAAGATCGGCATATGCTCATTCACCACATCGCGGACCACGCGGAACTGCCGCTCTGGCCGGGTGCTGGAGGCAGCCGTCACGGCGCGGCTGATCAGGTCGTGCAGATTGGTGACGGTGATGTTCAGCTGCACCTTGCGGTGCTCCATCACGCTCAGATCAAGGAGGTCATCGAGCAGCCGGGTCAGCCGCCGCGCCTCCTCATGGATGATCTCGGCATATTGCGCGCGCAAAGGCTCGGGCAGGTCCGGCTCCATCAAAATCTCGGAAAATGCCCGGATCGAGGTCATCGGCGTGCGCAGTTCATGGCTGATCTGGCCCAGAAAGCCGTCCTTTTGCACCGAAAGTTCGGTCAGTTTTTCATTCACCTCGCGCAATTGCCGGGCGGCGCGGGCCAGCTCTTCGGATTTCGCCTCAAGCTGGGCGGAATATTCCTTGATCTCCAGCGCCTCGCCCGCCACCGCGATCAGATCCTGCACCGAGACCGTCGCCCCTTCCGAGATCTGCGCGATCATCGCATGCGCCGTGGCCGCCCCGACCGAACCTGCCAGCTGCCGCTCCAGCCGCGAGATGAACTCGGAGGTGGTTTCGGGCAGGAACCCTTCCTTGCCCTGCCGCGCGGCTTCCGCCTGAAAGAACTCCTGCGCGGCCCCGGCCCCCAGGATCCGCTGCGCCATCGACAAGAGATCCTCGGCCTCGGCCCCGCCGCGCGACCAGGTGCGCGCGCCCGAGGTCTGGTCAAAGACATTGACAAAGGCCACACCCTGCAACCGCTCCATCGGGCCGGGGAAGGTGAGCAGTGAAAAGGCCAGAAACATCAGCGTGTTCAACAGGATCGACCAAAAGAGCGCCTGCAGCAACGGATCAAGACCCTGCACGCCGAACAGCGCCTGCGGCCGCAGCCAGCCGATGCCAAACGGCCCCTCGGCCAGCACCTGCGCCGAGATCAGCCCGCTGTCACCGACCGAGGGCAGGAACAGCGCATAGGTCCAGATCGCGGCACCGGTGACCAGCCCGGCGATGGCCCCCGCCCGCGTCGCCCCGCGCCAGAATATGCCGCCCAGAAGCGCGGGCAGCACCTGCGCCACCCCGACAAAGGAGATCAACCCGATCGAGGCCAGCGCCGCCGAACCGCCCGAGAGGGTGTAATAGCCATAGCCCATCGCCAGCACCGCGCCGATGGAGACCCGCCGCGACATCAGCACAAGGCCGCGCACATCCCCCGTGGCCCGCGCACCCCCCTCGCGCAGGCTGAGCCAGAGCGGCGTCACGATATGGTTCGACACCATCGTCGCCAGCGCGATGGCGGCGACGATCACCATCGAGGTGGCGCTGGAGAACCCGCCCAGAAAGGCCAGGAGTGCCAGCCCGCCCTGGCCTTGCGTCAGCGGTACAGTCAGCACGAAAAGATCGGGGTTGGCGCTGGCGGGCATCACCTCCAGCCCGACCACGGCGATCGGCACGACAAACAGGCTCATCAGCATCAGATAGAGCGGAAACGCCCAGGCGGCGGTGGCCAGATGCCGCTCATCTTCATTCTCGACCACCATCACCTGAAACATCCGCGGCAGGGTGAGGACGGCGGCGGCCGAGGCAAAGGTGAGGCCCGCCCAGCGCCCCGGTTGCAGCTGCCAATCGGCGATGGCCGAGGCATCAATGCGGCTGAGCACATCGCCGACACCGCCCGCCACGCCCCAGACCACGAAGATCCCCACCGCCAGCAGCGCCACCAGCTTGACCACCGCCTCCACCGCAATGGCGGTGACGACCCCGTGGTGGCGCTCATTCGCATCAAGGTTGCGGGTGCCAAAGAGGATGGTGAAAAGCGTCAGCCCCGCCGCCACCCAGAGCGCGGTCGCGCCCTGATCGGGCATCGCCCAGCCCTCCGGCGCGCCAGAGGCAAAGACGCCAAACGACAGGGTAACTGACTGCAATTGCAGCGCGATATAGGGGGTTGAGGCCACAACGGCCATCAGCGTGACGATCACGCCCAGAAGGTTCGACTTGCCGTAGCGGGCCGAGATCAGATCGGCGATCGAGGTCACGCGCTGCGTGCGGCCGATCCGCACCAGCTTGCGCAGCACCCACCACCAGCCGATGAAAACCAGCGTCGGGCCAAGGTAGATCGTGGCGAATTCCAGCCCCGAGCGCGCTGCATAGCCCACCGCGCCGTAAAAGGTCCAGGCGGTGCAATAGATCGACAGCGACAGCGTGTAGATCAGCGGCGAGCGCAGCCAGAAGGCCCGGCCCCGCCCGGCCTCGCGCGCCGCATGGCGTTCGGCGGCAAAGGCCACGAGGAAAAGGCAGATGACATAGGCCAGACAGACCGCGACCAGCGCGTTGAAGGGCATCACAGCGGCCCCTCGGGCGGTTCTTCGGCGCTGTCATCCTCCAGCGTCGGACGCAACCCGCGCGACAGCGCCGCCGCGGCAAGGATCAGCAGAAACCAGACCGCAAAGAGATAGGTGACGCCACGCGCCGTGTCAGGCTCGGCACTGTCGGCCGGATGCCAGAGCATCGGAATGGCAAAGAGCACCGCCCCCAAAAGTGGCAAGAGGCGTGCCGCATCCATCAGCCGCCGTCGCCGATAGGCGCGGCGGGCCAGGAACAGCGGCTGCCCGGCCTTCGCCATCAGCCGGTGGCCCCGGACTGCGCCGCGTCCAAGGCCTCGGGCGGCAAGAGCGCGTTCAGCGTGGCAACGAGGTCGGCATTGGCAAAGGGCTTGGCCAGAAAGCCGGTGGCCCCGGCGCGCTCCGCCGCCTCGCGGTCGCGGGCCTGGCCGCGCGCGGTCAGCATCAGGACCGGCAGCGCCGCTGTAGCCGGATCGGCGCGCAGCTCGGCCAGAATTTCGAGCCCCGAACGCCCCGGCAGCATCAGATCCAGCACCACGACATCCACCGGCTGCTCGGCCAGCCGCGCGACAAGATCAGCACCTTCGGTCAGATGCCGCACGCCCCAGCCATCCCGCCCCAGAAGGAAGCGGATCGCCTCGGCAATATGCGGCTCGTCTTCGATCAGCAGGACATGTTTTGTCCGCATCCCGGCCTCCTCTCCGACGGCGCCCCCCGCACCGTTATGCTGTTATCACCGCCCATCCGGCGCTTGTCAAAACCTCGCTGGTCCGCGCGCTCAGCCTTCGGTGAGGATCGAGGGTTCGCGCCGGGCGCCGCAGGTACCACGCGGGCAGATCCGGCAGGCGCTGCCCACCGGCCGCGTCTCGGCGGCACCGGGGCCGCGCAGGGAGGCCAGACCCTCGGCGGGCAGCGGCAGGATCAGCATCAGCGCCTCCATCACCGCCGGTGTCTCAAACCCCGCCGCCACGGCGGGTTGGCCCACCGCATAGGTCAGAAAGCGTTGCGGCAAACGCCCCGCAATCTCGACGACCGCCCGCACCGGCTGCATCGGGCGGCTCAGCGCCTCATAGAGCGGCCAGAGCGGGCAGCCCGCACCAAAGCGCGGCAGGGCGAAACCCGGCAGCGGGCGGCGAAAGGTGAATGCCCCCGCCGCGTCGCAGATCACCAGCCCCGGCTGCGGCAGGCCCGGCTCGGGCGGCAGCGCGGCCAGACGGCGGAACACCTGCGCGAGGCTGGCGCCAAAGCGCTGCGCCAGCGCCGCCGGGTCCGGCCCCAACTCGGCCAGCGCCCGGCGCAACGGCTCAAGCGGGATCGCCTGCGCATCGGCCCGCGCGCGCATGACATGGGCCAGCGCCAGCGACCGTGCGGCGGAACTCGCCAGCTCTGCCACACCCGCCACCATCGCCTCCGGGCTGGGCGCGTGCCCCCGCTCCAGCGCCGCCAGATGCCATTCCTGCCGCGCGAGCCAGGCCCCCACCTCCTCTTGCGGCGAGGAGAGACCCGTCTCCGCCTCGTCCAGCGTGTCGAGATAGCCCACCAACGCCTCGGCGGTCGAGGAGAGGCGCAGGGATTCCTCATGGATGGTGCGGTGAAAGCGGCTGCGCCACTCCGGTTCCATCTCCTCGGTCTCGACCAGAATCGCGGCGGTGGAGCGCAGCGAGGTCACCGCCGAGAGCACCTCATGCAGGGTGGTCGCCAGAAACGGGTCCTGCGCCATCCGCTCGGAAAACCCCTCGACCAGACGCTCCAGCGCCGCCACCCGCGCCTGCCGCGCGTCCAGAAGCGTCGCCCAGCCGGGAAAGCGGCCGACGAATTCCTCGATCCGGTCCAGCTCGGGTCCCGCCGCCCCCGGCACCGGCGCCGCCGCCGCCTCGCGCAGCCCGTCAAAGAGCGCCCCCTCCGCCCCCTCGCTCAGCGCGCGCGGGTCGACCATCAGCGCCTGCGCAAACCCCTCAAGCAGCGCCTCGGTCACCCGTCGGCGGTTGTGTTCGATCAGGTTGAGATAGGCAGGCGAGACCCCCGCCGCCCGCGCCAGATCGGCCTGTTTCAGCCCCAGCGCGGTGCGCCGCTCGCGGATGCGGGTGCCGGTCAGGGCGGCACGGCCCGGCGTCTCGGTGGCGGGTGAGCGGATTTTGCGGGGCATCGGACCTCTCCTTCCGCGCAGATTTACAGATTTACAAAGGCTTTTCCAGCCCTTCACACAGCTCCACCCGACCCTTGGGGCCTTTTGTGGGAACCGTTCCGCGCGGGCGGGCGTTCGCCCATAGGGAGGCCAAAAGCACGTGCAGGAGACCGGATGACCGAAGTGAACGCCGCGCTGGCCCGCGTGATGGTCTGGGTGCCCGATTGGGCGCAGGCGCTTCTGATCCTGCTGGCCGCGCTGATGACGGGCTGGATCGTGCATCGCATGGTCTATGGCGTGCTGGGGCGGCTGGCCGAGGGGCGCAGCCTGTTCTGGCGCAGCCTGCACAGCCGCAGCCGCAAACCCGCCCGGCTGGCATTCCTGATGCTGGCGCTGGCGCTGGGGGCGAGCGTTGCCCCGATCACCGTGGGACAGGCAAGCACGCTGCGGCATCTGTTGATGATCGCTTTCATCGTGCTGATCGCCTGGATCGCGCGGATGGCACTGTCGATCTGGACGGTGATCTATCTGCGCCGTTTCACGCTGGACAGCGAGGACAACCTCGCCGCGCGCAAACATGTCACGCAGACCCGCATCCTGCAGCGCATCGCCAATATGCTGATCCTGATCCTGGGGGTCGGCACGGCGCTGATGACCTTTGACGCGGTGCGCCAATATGGCGTCTCGCTGCTGGCCTCGGCGGGGGCGGCGGGGATCGTCGCGGGCCTCGCGCTGCAACCCTTGTTGAAAAACGTCTTTGCCGGGATCCAGCTGGCGATCACCCAGCCGATCCGCATCGACGACGCCCTGCTGATTGAAGGAGAATGGGGAAATGTTGAAGAGATTACGTCAACTTATGTCGTGGTTCGCATCTGGGACTGGCGTCGGCTGATCGTGCCCTTGTCCTATTTCATCGAACAGCCGTTCCAGAACTGGACCCGCGAAAGCGCGCAGCTGATCGGCACGGTGATGCTCTATCTCGACCACAAAGCGCCGGTGGGCCGCATCCGCGATCAGGCCGAAGCCATCGCCAAAGCCTCGCCGCTGTGGGACGGCAAAGTGTTCAATCTGGCGGTCACCGATTTCAAGGAACGGGTGATGGAGGTGCGGGTGCTGGTCTCGGCGCGCAACTCTGGCCGGGCATTTGATCTGCGCTGCGAGATGCGCGAGAAGCTGATCGACTGGATTCAGACCGAGATCCCCGAGGCATTGCCGCGCACGCGGGAATCGCTGGATCTGGCAGAGGCGCATCCCGCTCTGGCCGCGTCAGGCGCGCCCATTGGGCCGATGGCGGGGCCCGATCCGCGCTAGGATCGCAGGACCTCGCGCGGGCCATCCGGGCCCTGCCCCGTCCCGCAATCCCCTGCCCTGCCACACTTATTTCGAGAAGGACCGGAAACTCGCGCCATAGTGCAGCGCTTTCAAGCCGCAATCGCGCACCGTGTTCTGAATATAGACGGCCTCGGGGTCGCGCTGGCGGTTCATATCCATGTTCAGCGGCATCTGCCCCACCTGGCTCAGACTGCCGCGTTCGCGCCAGAACACCAGTTGCTCGTTGAGAAACATGCGCAATTTGTCATCGGCAAAGGGGCCGATGATCTCCAGCGCCCGCGCACTGGCCGCCGAACAATAGGCCGCCTCCCATTCCTTGGAAGGTTGCTTGAACAAAAAAGCCGCTTGCGCCGGTGCCGCAGCACTCAGCCCAATGACGGCCACGCATGACAGTAAAAGCGCCCGCATGTCGCCCATTCCCCACAGATTCACCCGGGTTCAGAATAGGCATCAGAGGTAAACAGAAGCTGAAAAGGCGCGCGGATTGCCCCGCGCGCCTTTCAGATTTCCCGCCGTTAACCCTGTTATTTCAGGGCCTTGTCGGTGATGTCGAGCGTATAGGCCCCCTCGGGCGCCTTGGAGATGACCGGGTCCGAGCCGCCCGCCAGCAAGATCTTGACGGTGCGGTCATAATCGGCCGGATCCAGCGCGCCGTTCGAGCCTGCGGTGAGTTTGGCCACTTCGCCCATCATCCGCTTTTGATGCTCTTCGGTCTGCGCGCCGGTCTCGTCATTGTCGAGCACGATCATCGCCGCCTCATCGGGGTTCTCTTCGGCGTATTTCCAGCCCTTCATCGAGGCGCGCACGAAACGCACCATCTTGTCCTCAAAGGCCGGATCTTTCAGATTGTCCTCCAGCACATAGAGGCCATCTTCCAGCGTCGCCACGCCCTCATCCTCATATTTGAAGGTCACGAGGTCTTCCGGTTTGATCCCGGCGTCGATCACCTGCCAATATTCGTTGTAGGTCATGGTCGAGATGCAGGCGGCCTGCTTTTGCAGCAGCGGATCGACGTTGAAGCCCTGTTTCAGCACCTCCACCCCATCGGCACCGCCGGTGGTCGGCAGGCCCAAAGTGGCCATCCAGCTGAGGAAGGGATATTCATTGCCGCCGAACCAGACGCCCAGGGTCTTGCCCTTGAAATCGGCAGGGCTCGCCACGCCGCTTTCCTTCAGGCAGGTCAGCATCATGCCCGAAGATTTGAACGGCTGCGCGATGTTCACCAGCGGCAGGCCCTTTTCCCGTGCGGCCAGCGCCGAGGGCAGCCAGTCGACCATGACATCGGCCCCGCCGCCCGCCATCACCTGCGGCGGCGCGATGTCCGGGCCGCCCGGCATGATCGTCACATCGAGATCCTCATCGGTGTAAAAGCCCTTTTCCGCAGCGACATAATAGCCCGCGAACTGCGCCTGGGTGACCCATTTCAGCTGCAGCTTCACCGAATCCGCCGCCTGCGCCATGCCACCCGCCGTGGCCGCCATCAGCGCCAGCGCGGAAATCATCAGCTTCTTCATCTCAAACCCTCTCTGTTGGTACATGCCGGATATGTTTCCGGTCATGATGATCTGCCCCTTGCGGGGAATTACCGGCGTCGCTGCGCGGGGTGCCAGAAGGTCACCGCCCGCTCGATCAACACCATAATGCCGTAAAATGCCGATCCCGCCAGTGCCGCGACGGTGATCTCGGCCCAGACCAGCGGCAGATCGAGCTGCCCCACCGCGGTCGAGATGCGAAACCCCATGCCGCGCGTCGGGCTGCCAAAGAACTCGGCCACAATCGCCCCGATCAGCGCCAAAGTGGTGGCAATCTTCAACCCGTTGAAGAGAAAGGGCATCGCCGCAGGCAGCCGCAGCTTGACCAGCGCCTGACCATAGCTTGCCCCCCAGGTGGCGATCTGATCGCGCTGCAATGCATCGGTGGCCTTCAGCCCGGCCACCATATTCACCAGCACCGGAAAGAACACCATCACGACGACGACGGCGGCCTTCGACTGCCAGTCAAAACCGAACCACATCACCAGGATCGGCGCGATGCCGACGATGGGCAGCGCGGCGACAAAATTCCCCACCGGCAGCAGACCCCGTTGCAAGAACGGGCTGCGGTCGATCAGCACTGCCACCAGCACCGCCGCGCCACAACCGATCAGATAACCGCCGAGCGCGCCCTTCAGAATGGTCTGCGCGAAATCGCCCCAAAGGATCGGCAGGCTCTCGGCAAAGCGCGCCGCGATGGCAGAGGGCGCAGGCAGGATCACCGGGCTGACGCCGAGGCCCCGCACCAGCCCCTCCCAAAGCACCAGGAGCGTCACGCCAAAGAGCGCCGGGATCAGCATCCGCACCGCCCGCAGATGGGCATAATGCCGCGCGAGCCAGGCATTCAGCGCCCAGGCCGCCAGCCAGAATATCACCGCCGCCATCGTCATCGCGCCATCCCCATCCGCCGCAGCGTCACCCGCTCGATCAGCCCCACGATCATCACCAGCGCCGCCGCCAGCGTCGCCGCGGCAAAGAGCGCCGACCAGATCTGGATCGTCTGCCCGTAATAACTCCCCGACAGGAGCCGCGCGCCCAGGCCCGCACTCGCCCCCGCCGGCAGTTCCGCCACGATCGTGCCGACCAGCGCCGCCGCAATCCCCACCTTCAGCGAGGTGAAAAGATAGGGCATCGACGAGGGCAAGCGCAGCCGCCAGAACCCCTGCGACGCCGAGGCATTCCAGGTCTTCATCTGATCCAGCTGCATCGCATCGGGCGCCCGCAGCCCCGAGACCATGCCCACCAGCACCGGAAAGAACGAGAGCCAGGCCGCGATCACCGCTTTTGGCAAGAGCCCCGTCACCCCCATCGAGGCCAGCACCACAATCACCATCGGCGCAATCGCCAGAATCGGGATGGTCTGGCTGGCCACCGCCCAGGGCATGACGCTCAGATCCATCGCCCGGCTATGCACAATCCCCACTGCGAGGAGCATCCCCGCCGCAGTGCCCAAAGCAAAACCCATCAGCGTCGCCGAGAGCGTGATCCAGCCATGATAGACGAGCGAGCGTTTCGAGGTGACCTTTTGCCCCGCCACCCCGTCCCAGAGCCCGCGGAAAACCTGATGCGGCGCGGGCAGCACCGGCCGCTCCTGCGCCATCGTGTCCACGACGAGCGCGCCAAACCCCAGCTCAACCCCGGCCCGCCCCGCCTGATCGCGCGCCCAAGGCGCATTGAGCGCCACCGCCGCCGCATACCACACAACGACAAGCACCAGTAAAACCGCCAGCACCGGCAGCACTGCCCGCCTCACGCTGCACCCTCCTTGCTTCGGGAAAAATATCCTCGGGGGGAGGGCCGCAGGCCCGGGGGGCAGACAGCCCCCCTCTTCGCGGCGTGGCCCCCCCACGCCGACCCCGTTTTCGCCCTGACGCAGACAGCCTCACACATCATCGCCATGCCCCGCCCGCAGCCCTTCGCGCACCCGATGCGCGATCTCGATGAATTCCGGGCTGTCGCGGATATCCAATGGCCGCTCCTTCGGCAAAGGGCTCTCGATCACATCGAAGATCCGCCCCGGCCGCGGCGACATCACCACGATCTTGGTCGAGAGATAGACCGCCTCCGGGATCGAATGGGTCACAAAACCAATGGTCTTTTGCGTCCGCGCCCAGAGCTTCAACAGCTCCTCATTCAGCCGGTCGCGGACAATCTCATCCAGCGCACCGAAGGGCTCGTCCATCAAGAGGATCTCGGCGTCAAAAGCCAAAGCGCGCGCAATGCTCGCCCGCTGCTGCATGCCGCCCGAGAGCTGCCAGGGGAATTTGCGCCCAAAGCCCGAGAGCTCGACCAGATCCAGCACCCGCGCCACCCGCTCTTCCTGCTCGGCGCGCGAAAACCCCATGATCTCCAGCGGCAGCTTGATGTTCCCGGCAATCGTGCGCCAGGGATAAAGCCCCGCCGCCTGAAACACATAGCCGTACGCCCGGGCCTGCCGCGCCGCTTCCGGCGACATGCCATTCACCGTCAGCACGCCTTCCGTCGGATGCTCCAGCGCCGCGATGGTGCGCAGGAATGTGGTCTTGCCGCAGCCGGAGGGACCAATGAAGCTGACAAAATCGCCCTTGTTGATCGTCAGATTGACGTCTTTCAGCGCATGCACCGGGCCGTCATTCGTCTGGAATGTCAGCCCGACGCCCCGCGCCTCGATCACCGGTGCTGCGGGCGCAACCGCCGCCGTCGGATCCACCATCAGAGATGCTGCTGCCATCATACCCCCGAGGCCGGAATGCCTGCCCGCACCACGGGCCGCGGCGCGGTCAGCTCTTTCCAGGCGGACAATGCCTTGTTCACCGCCATGCCGGGTTCACGCGCCACAAACTTACCATGGCCACTCTCACAATGCATCGCCCCCTCGACCACCGCCACCTGCCCGCGCGTCAGCGTGTAGCGCGGCAGACCGGTCACTTCCTTGCCCTCAAAGACGTTGTAATCAATCGCGGATTGCTGGCTCCCGGCCGAAATCACCTTGCTGGCTTTCGGGTCCCAGACCACCAGATCGGCATCCGCCCCCACCAGCACCGCACCCTTTTTGGGATAGCAGTTCAGGATCTTGGCAATATTGGTCGAGGTCACGGCAACGAATTCATTCATCGTGATCCGCCCGGTGTTCACGCCACAGGTCCAGAGCATCGGCATCCGGTCCTCAAGCCCCCCGGTGCCATTCGGGATCTTGGTGAAATCCCCCTGGCCGAAGCGCTTCTGCTCGGTGGTAAAGGCGCAATGATCCGTCGCCACCACCGAGAGAGACCCCGACGAGAGCCCCGCCCAGAGGCTGTCCTGATGCGCCTTGTTGCGGAAGGGCGGCGACATCACGCGCCGCGCGGCATGGTCCCAATCGGGGTTGGCATATTCGCTCTCATCCAGCGTCAGATGCTGGATCAGCGGCTCGCCATAGACCCGCTTGCCCTGCATCCGCGCCCTCCGGATCGCCTCATGCGCCTCCTCACAGGAGGTATGCACGACATAAAGCGGCACCCCCGCCATATCGGCGATCATGATCGCGCGGTTGGTGGCCTCCCCCTCCACCTGGCTGGGGCGCGAATAGGCATGCGCCTCCGGCCCGGTATTGCCCTCGGCCAAGAGCTTGGCCGACATCTCGGCCACGATATCCCCGTTCTCGGCATGCACCATCGGCAGCGCGCCCAGCGCCGCACAGCGCTTGAAACTGGCGAACAGCTCATCGTCATTCACCATCAACGCGCCCTTGTAGGCCATGAAATGCTTGAAGGAATTGATGCCGCGCGCCGTCACTTCGGCCATCTCGTCAAAGACCTGCTCGCCCCACCAGGTCACCGCCATGTGGAAGGAATAGTCGCAATTGGCGCGGGTGGATTTGTTGTCCCACATCTTCAGCGCATCCATCAGCCCCTGGCCGGGGCTCGGCAGCGCGAAATCCACCACCATCGTGGTGCCCCCCGCCAGCGCCGCCCGGGTGCCGCTTTCGAAATCATCGCTGGAATAGGTGCCCATGAAGGGCATCTCCAGATGGGTATGCGGATCAATCCCGCCGGGCATGATGTAACAGCCCGTCGCATCCAGCGCCTTATCCCCCACAAGATTGGGCCCGATGGCGGTGATCACCCCGCCCTCGATCAACACATCCGCCTTGTAGGTCAGATCTGCGGTGACGATGGTGCCGTTCTTGATGACAGTCGACATGTTCTTCCTCATCTCTCAAAGCGCCCTGCCGCGCTCCCTCTGCATTCGCTCCACTGCGGCCCGGCACCCTTCCCGCTTCGGCTTCTTCTTGGCAAAAATACCTCGGGGGTCCGGGGGCAGCGCCCCCGGCGCGCAAGGGTCAACGCACGATCCCCGCCGTCTCCAGCACGGCATGAAAGAGCACATCCGTCCCCTTCGCCGCCCAGTCCTGACTGATCTCCTCGGCCTCGTTATGGCTGAGCCCCCCCACACAGGGACACATGACCATCGTCGCCGGGGCCACTTTCGCCGCCCAGCAGGCGTCATGCCCGGCACCCGAGATGATCTCGCGGTGCGAATAGCCCAACCGCTCGGCCGCCCGCCGCACATTCTCGACCAGCTCCGGCGCGAAGGTCACCGGGTCGAAATGCCCGACCGCCTCCACCGAACAGCCGACCCCGAGCTCGGCACAGATCTTCGCCGCCTCCGCCTCGATCGCTGCCCGCATCCGGTCGAGCTTCTCCTGATCCGGCGTGCGGATGTCCACGGTAAAGACCACCGTCCCCGGCAGCACATTGCGCGAATTGGGGCTGAATTTCACCTGCCCGACGCCACCCACAGCACCGGGCTGGTTCACCATCGCCACCGATTGCACCATCTCGAATATCCGCGCCATCGCGAGGCCCGCATTCACCCGCAGATCCATCGGGGTCGAGCCGGTATGCGCCTCGCGCCCGGTCAGGGTGAACTCGAGCCACCACAGCCCCTGGCAATGCGTCACAACGCCGATTTCCTTGCCCTCGGCCTCCAGGATCGGCCCCTGTTCGATGTGCAGCTCATAATAGGCGTGCATCTTGCGCGCGCCCACCTCTTCGCTGCCCTTCCAGCCGATCCGCGCCAGCTCGGCGCCATAGGTCTTGCCCTCGGGGTCCTGCCGCGCATAGGCGTAGTCCAGCGAATGCACCCCGGCAAAGACGCCCGAGGCGAGCATGGCAGGCGCGAAACGCGCCCCCTCCTCATTCGCCCAATTGGTCACCACGATCGGGTGTTTGGTCTTGATCCCGAGGTCGTTCATCGAGCGCACCACCTCGAGCGCGCCAAGCACGCCCAGCACGCCGTCATATTTGCCGCCCGTCGGCTGCGTATCCAGATGGCTGCCCACATAGACCGGCAGCGCCTCGGGGTCTTCGCCCGGCCGCGTGGCAAACATCGTGCCCATCGCGTCAACGCCCATGCTCATCCCCGCCGCCTCGCACCATGTCTGGAACAGGGCGCGGCCCTCGGCATCTTCATCGGTCAGCGTCTGGCGGTTGCAGCCCCCGGCAATGCCGGGGCCGATCAGCGCCATCTCCATCAGGCTGTCCCAAAGACGTGCGGAATTGATGCGAAGATTTTCGCCCGGTGCAGACATGTTTTTTCTCCCTGTCGCAGCCGGATCTTCATGTCCCTTGCGACGAATCTCTCATCTGACCATATGGTCAGACATCTTTATGTGACGAGCGCACCACGACCTGACCAAACGGTCAAGATTTTTCTGCACCCGGAGGCCCGATGCCTGAGACGCCCCGCCCGACCCGCCCCGTAACCCGCCGCGGAAAGTCGCGTGCGGCGCGGGAAGCGCTCATTCTTTCAGCAGCGGAAAAAGTCTTTGCCGAGGCCGGGTTCGGCGGCGCCACCATGCAGCTGATCGCCGATATGGCGGGGCTGCCCAAGGCGAACCTGCATTACTATTTCGCCACCAAGGAAGAGCTCTACCGCAAGGTGGTGCAGGAGATCTTCGACATCTGGCTGCAGGCGGCGGCGGTCTTTGACGCGGCGGCGGGCCCGATCGAGGGAATCGGCGCCTATATCGACGCCAAGATGGAAATCTCGCGCCGCCATCCGCATGGGTCCAAAGTCTGGGCCTCCGAGGTGATGCATGGCGCGCCGGTCATTCAGGATTATCTGGAAACCACGCTCCGCGACTGGACCTCGGGCCGGGTGGCGGTGATCGAGCGCTGGATCGCGGCGGGCAAAATGGCGCCGGTGAATGCCGAACATCTCCTCTATATGCTCTGGGCCACCACCCAGCATTACGCCGATTTCGGCCATCAGATCGAAACGCTGAACGGCGGCCCGCTGAGCGATACCGACTGGGAAGCCGCAAAAGCCAGCGTCAAGGACATCGTACTGCGGGGCATCGGCGCGCAGCCCTGAGCGGTGAGCGTGGCCCCCCGATCCGCCCGACCTATTCCTCCTGCCCCGCACCTGCGCATCGGGCCCGCCGACACCCATCGGGGACTTTCGGCAGGCGCTGCCCCCGGCGGGCGCTTCGCGATCCGAACCGGCGTCTGCGCTGCCCCGGTTGCCCTGAATTGCGGCGCGATGTGCCCTGCCCCCCGGCATCGGCGAAAAATCCACCACAGGAGGGGTCAAAGCGCTTGCGAGCCCAGCGGGCAGTCGAAAGAATGATTTTACCGATTGGTCAGAAGGCAGCCCCCAGCGCGTTCGGCCCGGACCTACGCCCGCCCAGGGGTCTTGCCGCCTTTTCGGTACTGTCCTACAGCGGGCCAAGTTGAGGAGAGCCCTTGCGTGAATGACCTGACCACCGAGCCCGAGAGCCCCCGCCCGCAAACGCGGATTCAGCGCCGCAACACCGCCACCATCCTTGAGGCGGCGCTGGAGGTGTTTTCGACCTGCGGGTTTCGCGGGGCCACGCTGGATCAGATCGCGCAGGAGGCGGGGCTGTCGAAACCGAACCTGCTCTATTACTTCCCCTCAAAGGAGGCGATCCATCTGGCGCTGCTCTCGACGCTGATGGACACCTGGCTCGACCCCTTGCGGGCGCTGGATGCCGAGGGCGATCCGATGACCGAGATCCTGTCCTATGTGCGGCGCAAATTGCAGATGAGCCGGGATTATCCGCGCGAGAGCCGCCTGTTTGCCAATGAGATCCTGCAGGGCGCACCGCGGATGATGGCGGGGATCGAGGGCGATCTGAAAACGCTGGTCGATGCCAAGGTGGCGGTGATCCGCGGCTGGGCGGCGGCGGGCAAGATCGCGGAAGTCGACCCCTACCACCTGATCTTCTCGATCTGGGCGCTGACGCAGCATTACGCCGATTTCGACGTGCAGGTCCGCGCGGTGCTCGGGCCCGGCCACGATCCCTTTGACGAGGCGGGCGGCTTTATCGACACCCTCTACACGCGGCTTCTCAAACCCTGACCAGTGCGACGGCGCCGGGTGCCGGGCGTCTGACTGCCGCCAAGGCAGGCAGATCTGACCGCGCCACTGGCCCCGCCGCCCCCCCCGACAGGGCGGGCTGTTCTGCCACGCGCGGGCAGCAGGCGCCCCCTCCCCCCTCCGCGCCCGACCTGAGTCGCACGCGCGGTCACCGCGCGGCGGAATCACCGCTGAAAACCGCGCCCCTCCGCCGCAAAATCCGCAGTGCTGCCGGGAAAACCGGGGTTATGCACAGCTTTGCGCGCCGGACCCCGCGTCAACCGGCCAAAAGTTACCAAACTGACACAGACCCGTCGCGTGACCTTGATGTTCGGCGCTTACCCCTCGCCGCAGATTTCAGACCGACAGGGGCTTACCATGATCAAGACCGCAACTTTCGCCACGCTGGCACTGGGGATGACCTCGGCCACCGCTTTCGCGCAGACCGACATCACCTGGTGGCACGGTATGGGCGGGCGCAACGGCGAGGTGATCAACGAGATCTCGCAGAAATTCAACGAAGCGCAGGCCGAATGCATGCTGACCCCGGTGTCGAAAGGCACCTATGAGGAAGCGCTCTCGGCGGGTATCGCGGCCTTCCGCTCGGGCGAACAGCCCAACATCCTGCAGGTGTTCGATGCCGGTGCCGCCACCATCATCAACGCCAAAGGCGCTGTCATCCCGGCAGAAGACCTGATCAACCAGAACGGCGGCACCTTTGACCGCAATGCCTTCATCGACGGCGTGCGCTACTTCTACGCCGATGCTTCGGGCAAATTCATCGGCATGCCGTTCAACTCCTCGGCGCCGATCATGTACACCAACACCGAGGCTTTCGAAAAAGCCGGTGTGGCCGTGCCGACCACCTGGGAAGAGTTTGAGGCCGTCGCGCCGAAACTGAAAGAAGCGGGCTATATCCCGCTGACCGCCTCGCAGCTGACCTGGCAGTTCACCGAGAACTTCATGTCGCGCAACAACATCCAGTTCGCCTCGAACAACAACGGCTATGACAGCGTCGAGGGCACCACCCTCAATGTCACCGATCCGAAACTGGTGATGATGTTCGACAAGCTGAAAGACTGGGCGGACAAGGGCCTTTATGGCTTCTACGGCGCGGGCTGGGCCGACAACCAAAAGCCCTTCGAAGAGGGTAAAGTGGCCATGTGGATCGGCTCGTCGGGCTCGTTCGGCGGTCTGGCAAAAACCGCGACCATGCCGTTCTCGGCCGATTTTCTGCCCTACTGGCATGAGATCGAGGGTGCGGGCACCCACAGCTTCATCGGCGGCGCGGCGCTTTTCGCGATGTCGGGCAAATCGGACGCGGAAAACAAATGCACCGCCGATTTCTTCCAGTTCCTGACCTCGCCGGAAGTGCAGGTCTATTATCACGAAAACACCGGCTATGTGCCGATCACCACGGCGGCCTATGACTTGGCGAAGTCGCAGGGCTGGTACGACGCAAACCCGGTCGCCGAAGTCGGCATCAAACAGCTGATGCTGCCGGGCGGCGAATGGGCCAAGGGCTATCGTCTGGGCTATTACCCGCAGATCCGCTCGGTGATGGAGCGTGAATACAACCGCATCTTCTCGGGCGAAGTCACCCCGAAAGACGCTTTCGACATCATCGAAAAAGACGGCAACGACCTGCTGGCGAAATTCGCCAAAACCGCCGGTTGATCTGAGCCTTCCGCAAAACGGGGGTTCCGGCCACGCCGGGGCCCCCGACCGCCGTTGGTGACCCCCGCGCGCGCCGCCCGCCCTCCCTTTCCCCTGATCCGGAGCCTGCCCCCGTGACCGATGTCACCCCCGCACAGATCCGCAGCCCGAAGGCCGCCGCCCGGCGTCTGAACCGGCCCGCCGCCGCTGCCGCCAAGCGCGTGCAGTTCGACCGCCCCCTGCTGCCCTGGCTGTTCTTGCTGCCGCAGCTCGCCGTGGTGGCGATATTCTTCTACTGGCCCTCGGTTCAGGCGGTCACCTCGTCGTTCTACATCGAGGATGCCTTTGGCTTCGGCTCGACCTTTGTCGGGCTCGACAATTACAAGGATGCGGTGACCGGCTCGGAATATATGGGCATCGTGCGGTTTACGGCGGTGTTCACCGCGCTGGTGACCGGCCTCGCCCTCTCGCTCGGCCTCCTGCTCGCGGTGAAAGCGGATGCGGTCATTCGCGGGGCGGCCACCTATAAAACCCTGCTGATCGCGGTTTATGCCATCGCCCCCGTGGTGGCCGGGCTGATCGGCATGATGTTTTTCGACATGCACATCGGCCCCTTTGTCACGCTGGTCGGCTGGTTCGGCTGGGACATGCAGGTGGGGCTCAATTACTTCGACACCGCCTTTGCCATGGTCGTCGTCGCGGTCTGGAAACAGATCCCCTACAACTTCATCTTCTTCCTCTCGGGCCTGCAATCGGTGCCGATGGCGGTGCGCGAAGCCGCCGCGATCGACTGCCGCTCCGGCGTGCGCCGTTTCTGGACGGTGACGCTACCGCTGCTGGGCCCCACGGCGTTTTTCCTGCTGATCATCAACGTGACCTACGCCCTCTTTGACACATTCGGGATCATCGACGTCATCCTGAAGGACAAGCCCGCCAACAACCCGATCACCCTGGTCTACAAGGTCTATCTCGACGGGTTCCGCGGCAATGACATCGGCGGCTCTTCTGCCCAGTCAGTCATCCTGATGGTCGTCGTTTTTGCCCTCACCATCCTGCAATTCCGCTTTCTCGAAAAGCGCATCCATTACAGCTGAGGCCCCATGCACCGGACCCGTCCCTTCGACCACCTGATCCTGATGCTCGGCGCGCTGTTTTTGATGCTGCCGGTCGTCGTGGCTTTCATGACCTCCACCCATACCGCCGCCGAGATCCACCGCGACGGGCTGACGCTGCTGCCCGGCACCAATTTTGTCGCCACCTATGAAAAGGTGCTGACGCAAAAGGGCGGCTTTACCGGCCAGATCACCGGTGCGTCGATGCTGATGAACTCGATGATCCTCGGACTTGGCTTTGCGGTGGGCAAGATCGTGCTGTCGATGATGGCCGCCTATGCCATCGTCTATTTCCGCTTTCGTTTCGCCACCCTCGCCTTCTGGATGATCTTCACCACGCTGCTTTTGCCGCTGGAAGTGCGGATCATGCCCTCCTATCAGGTGATGTCCGAGCTGGGCCTGTTGAACACCTATACCGGGCTGATCGTGCCCCTGCTGGCCTCGGCCACCGGCACCTTCTACTTCCGGCAATTCTTCAAATCGGTGCCGGACGAGCTTCTGGAGGCGGCGCGGATCGACGGCGCGGGGCCGGTCAAGTTCTTCTTCGACATCCTGCTGCCCCTGTCGAAATCCATGATCGCCGCGATGTTCATCATCATGTTCGTCTATGGCTGGAACCAATATCTCTGGCCGATGCTGATGACGACGGAAGAGCGGTTCTTCACCCTGATGCGCGGCATCAAATCCATCCTGCAAGTGTGGATCGGCGCGCAGATCCCCGATTACAACGAAGCCTTCGCGCTGGCCGTTCTGGCCATGCTGCCCCCCGTGATGATCGTCGTCTTCTTCCAGCGCTGGTTCATCAAAGGCCTCACCGAGAGCGACAAGTAAGGAAATCCCATGGCCTCGATTACCCTCGAACAGGTCTCGAAAATCTATGCGGGCGACACCCGCGCGGTTGAGGATGTGAACATCACCATCCGCGACGGCGAGTTCATCGTGCTCGTCGGCCCCTCGGGCTGCGGCAAATCCACCCTTTTGCGGATGATCGCCGGGCTCGAGACCATCTCGGAAGGCGAAGTGCGCATTGGCGAGCGGCGGGTGAATGACCTTGACCCCGCCGACCGCGACATTGCGATGGTGTTCCAGAACTATGCGCTCTACCCGCATATGTCGGTTTACGACAATCTGGCCTATGGTCTGCGCAACCGCAAAACCCCGAAATCCGAGATTGAGGCGCGGGTGACCGAGGCCGCGCGGATGCTGGAGCTGCAGCCCTATCTCGACCGCAAGCCCCGCGCCCTCTCGGGCGGGCAGCGGCAGCGGGTGGCGATGGGCCGGGCCATCGTGCGCAAACCGGCGGTGTTTTTGTTCGATGAGCCCCTCTCGAACCTCGATGCCAAACTGCGCGTCAGCATGCGCGGCGAGATCCGCCGTTTGCAGCGGCGTCTGGGCACAACTTCCGTCTATGTGACGCATGACCAGCTGGAGGCGATGACGCTGGCCGACCGGTTGGTGGTGCTGAACGGTGGCAGGATCGAGCAGATCGGCGCGCCCTTGGAGATTTACCACAAGCCCGCCTCGACCTTTGTGGCGAGTTTCATCGGATCGCCCGCGATGAACCTCGTCGATGCGCAGGTGGAAAACGGGCGGCTGCTGTTTGGCGGCTTGTCCACCCCGCTGCGCGGGACGGTGCCGCAGGGCGCGGTAACGCTGGGCCTGCGCGCCGAAGATCTGGTGCCCGCCGCACCCGGCATGCCCTCCATGCCCTTCCGCCTTGATTTTGTTGAGGAACTGGGCGCGCAACGGCTGGTGCACGGCACGGTGGAGGATCAGCCCCTCACCCTCGCACTTCCCGCCGACCTGCCCTATGCCGACCGGATGCAGATCGCGCTGCCGCAGGCCCGGCTGCATCTGTTTGACACCACAACCGGCCGCCGCCTGCCCGCCAGCGCCGATGTGGCCACCTATGCCGGGGCAGAGCCCGACGTGCTGGCATGATCCGCGAGACTGTTGCCGAATTGGCGGTGCCAAGCCAGACGGTGCGCGCCGGCGTCGTCGATCTGCCGCGCGAACGCGCGGCGCATGATGCCTATCTGGCCAGCCTGCCGGGGATGAACCGCGTCGAGGTCGGCGGCACGGCGGGCGTGGCCCCGCTCGGCTTTCCGCTGACTGTCGCCGCCTGGAACCTTGAGCGTTGCCTCTTCCCCGAGGCCAGCGCCGAGAAGCTGCGTGTCACCGGGGCGCAGCTGGTGCTGCTCTCCGAGCTGGACAATGGCATGTCGCGCACCGCACAGCGGCACCCCACGGCAGAGATGGCCGCGATGCTTGGGATGGCCTATGCTTACGGCGTTGAGTTTCTGGAGCTCGGCCTCGGCTCTGACACCGAGCGGGAATTTTGCCGCGATCCGCAAAACGCGCGTGGTTTTCACGGCAATGCGCTGATGGCCGCGACCGCCCTCGCGCAGCCCTTCATGCTGCGGTTGCCGGGCGAGCGGGTCTGGTTCGCCACCGCCACCGACCAGCCGCGTCTGGGCGAGCGGATGGCGATGGGGGCGGTGATTGCCACCACCTCGGGGCCCTTTGTCGCCATCTCCACCCATCTCGAAAGCGTGGCGGACAGCGCCTATCGCGCCGCCCAGATGCGGCACATCATCGACCGGGTCGAGGCGGCCTTTCCCGGCCTGCCGATCCTGATCGGCGGCGATCTGAACACCGGCAACAATCCCGGCGGCCATCACGCGACGGAAGCTTTGTTCCCCGACTCCATCGCGCGCGGCTTTACCGTCCACGGCGGGCCGGAGATGCAGATGACCACCCGCCCCAGCCTGATCACCCGCTGGCCCGAGCGGGCGATGAAGCTCGACTGGTTCCTCTCCCGCGGGCTGGAAGTGGCGACCAGCGCGATCATCCCCTCGACGGACCCGGAGGGCCGGGTGCTCTCGGATCATGATCTGATCACCTGCACCATCACCGGCTTTTCGGCCTGAAGCCGCCCTCCGGACATGAAAACGGCCCCCGGTTGGGGGCCGTTTTGCTGATCTCACCGCAAGGGATTATTCCGCCGCCTGCGAACTGGGATTGTTCGGATGCTGCGTCCAGTTGGCATAGGGCACCACGGTCTTGCCCGTGCGCGGGTCGGTGGCACCCAACGGCAGCTCCTTCATCGTGATGCAGCTTTCCACCGGGCAGACATCGACGCAGAGGTTGCAGGCCACGCATTCCTCATCCTTCACGGTGAAGGTGCGGTCCTCCGACATGGCGATGGCCTGATGGCTCGTGTCCTCACAGGCGGCATAGCAGCGGCCGCATTTGATGCAATCATCCTGATTGATCACCGCTTTGGTGACATAGTTCAGGTTGAGATATTGCCAGTCGGTGACATTGGGCACCGCGCGGCCCACCAGCTCGGCGGTATCGGTAAAGCCCTTTTTGTCCATGTAATCCGACAGGCCCGAGATCATCTCCTGCACGACCTTGAAGCCATAGGTCATCGCGGCGGTGCAGACCTGCACATTGCCCGCGCCGAGCGCCATGAACTCTGCCGCATCGCGCCAGGTGGTGACGCCGCCGATGCCCGAGATCGGGATGCCGCGGGTTTCGGCCGAGCGGGCAATTTCCGCCACCATGTTCAGCGCGATCGGTTTCACCGCCGGGCCGCAATAGCCGCCATGCGTGCCCTTGCCGTCAATCGTCGGCTCCGGCGCGAAGAGGTCGAGATCGACCGAGGTGATCGAGTTGATCGTGTTGATCAGGCTGACCGCATCCGCCCCGCCGCGTTTCGCCGCCTCGGCCGGTTTGCGCACATCGGTGATGTTCGGCGTCAGCTTGACGATGCAGGGCATCCGGCTGTGCTTTTTCACCCAGCGGGTGACCATCTCGATATATTCCGGCACCTGCCCCACGGCCGAGCCCATGCCGCGCTCGGCCATGCCATGCGGGCAGCCAAAGTTCAGCTCAACCCCATCCGCCTCGGTGTCCTCGATGCGGGACAGGATGTCTTTCCAGCTGTCCTCATCGCAGGGCACCATCAGACTGATGATCAGCGCGCGGTCCTTGTAATCGCGCTTGACCGATTTGATCTCGCGCAGGTTCACCTCCAGCGGGCGGTCGGTGATCAGCTCGATGTTGTTGAGGCCCAGCAGGCGGCGGTCGGCGCCATGGATCACGCCATAGCGCGGGCCGTTGACGTTGACGACCGGCGGGCCTTCCATGCCCAGCGTCTTCCAGACCACGCCGCCCCAGCCCGCCTCATAGGCGCGGCGGACGTTGTATTCCTTGTCGGTCGGCGGCGCCGAGGCCAGCCAGAACGGGTTGGGGGATTTGATCCCGATGAAAGTCGAGGTGAGATCAGCCATATCAGGCCCCCATCAAAGCAAGGTGGATGTCTTCGGCGGCGTCGCGGCCCTCGGCCACGGCCGTCACGGTGAGGTCATCGCCCCCGGCGGCACAGTCGCCCCCGGCCCAGACCCCGGCCAGATTGGTGCGCCCGGCCCCGGTCACCGCGATCTTGCGGCCCGCGAGGGTGAGGCCCTCGGGCGCGCCCTCCAGCGCCTGACCGATGGCGGTAAAGCATTGATCTGCCTTGAGGCGGAAGGTCTCTGCCGTCAGCTCAAGCCCCTTGACGCCTGCGCGGGTATAGGCAAATTCCACCTCGCGCACTGCGCCATTGCCATGCACGGCCACCGGGGCGGCATTGGCGATGATCCGCACGCCATTGGCCAGCGCATGGTCCTGCTCAACCCGGCTCGCAGGCATCTGCGCCTGCGCGCGGCGGTAGACGATGCTGACGTTTTCCGCGCCAAGGAGTTTCGACTGCACCGCGGCATCCACCGCCGTCATGCCGCCGCCGATCACCACCACATCGCGGCCCACCGGCAAGGTCGCCAGATCGCGCGCCTGCCGCAGATCGGCGATGAAATCGGTGGCGGGGATCACCTGATCCTTGTCGTCGCCCGGCAGACCCAGAGCATTCACGCCCGCGAGACCAATGGCGAGGAAGACCGCGTCATAGTCCGCCGACAGCCCCTTCAGCGTGATACCCACCCCCAGCGCCATCCCGGTTTTCACCGTGATGCCGCCGATTTGCAGCAGCCAATCCACCTCTTTTTGCGCGAAACCATCCACGGCCTTGTAGGAGGCGATGCCATATTCGTTCAGCCCCCCCGCCTTGGCGCGGGCGTCATAGATGGTGACGTCATGGCCCTTCATCGCCAGCCGATGCGCCGCCGAGAGACCCGCCGGGCCCGCGCCCACCACCGCGACCCGCTTGCCCGTCGCCGCGGCGCGGGTGAAGGGATGCGCGTTCTTTGCCATCAAGGTATCGGTCGCGTAGCGCTGCAACGCGCCAATCTCGACCGGTTTTCCCTCGGCGGTTTCGCGCACACAAGAGCCTTCGCAGAGGTTCTCGGTCGGGCAGACCCGGGCGCAGATTCCGCCCAGCACGTTTTGCGAAAAGATGGTCTTGGCCGCTGCTTCGGGCGTGCCTGTCGAGATCTGCCGGATGAACAGCGGGATGTCGATCGAGGTGGGACAGGCGGTGATGCAGGGCGCATCATGGCAGAAGTAGCAGCGATCCGCCGCAACCCGTGCTTCATGCCCGTCCAGCGGCGGCGCCACATCGGTGAAATTCGCGGCATAGTCTTCGGATGAAAGCCGTCCGGGCACGACACCCGGCGACAGCTGGCTATTGGTCACGGCGGACCTCCCTGGCTTGCTTTATTTTGACCCACGCTGCCACAGCCAGAAATTTTATCAAGTGGTAAAATTCTCCGCGCCGCAGCATCCGGGCCCGACGCTCAGGACTGAGGCATTTGCAGGTGCCATCGCCCAAATAAGCGCCAGTCCCCGCATTCCGACCCGCGGCGCGGGCCATGCCCCGGCACCCGGCCCGGCGTAACTCACGGCTTTCCCTGCCCGTCCCAGTCGCGTATAAGCCTGCGAATACTGGCGCAGCCCGCGCCGAACGGGCCACGAAGACCCTGAACGCCAAGTTTCTTGAGGACGGCATGACCAAACACACCCACGAAAACGACGTAGCCTTTATTCAGGCGCTGGCCGAGCTTCTGAACAAGAACGACCTGACCGAGCTTTCGGTGATGCGCGAATATGGCGAAGACGACAGCCTGGAAGTGCGCGTTGTCAAACAATCGACCGTTGTGGCCGCCCCCGCCGCCCCGGTGACCTATGCCGCCGCCCCGGCTGCGGCCCCGGCCGCCGCCGCAGCAGCCCCCGCTGCCGCTCCGGCCGCCGCACATGATGATCCTGCAAGCCATCCGGGTGTTGTGCCCTCGCCGATGGTCGGCACTGCCTATATGGCCGCCGAACCGGGTGCCACGCCCTTCGTGACCCTGGGCGCCGTGGTCAAGGAAGGCCAGACGCTGATGATCATCGAAGCGATGAAAACCATGAACCACATCCCGGCGCCGAAATCCGGCACCGTCAAGCGCATCATGGTCGATGACGGCACGCCGGTGGAATACGGCTCGCCCCTGATGATCATCGAGTGAGGCGCGCATGTTTTCCAAAATCCTGATCGCCAACCGCGGCGAGATCGCGCTGCGCGTGATCCGGGCCTGCCAGGAAATGGGCATCGCCACGGTCGCGGTGCATTCCACGGCAGATTCGGATGCGATGCATGTGCGCATGGCCGATGAGTCGGTCTGCATCGGCCCGAATTCCTCGACCGAGAGCTATCTCTCGGTGCCGCGCATCATCGCGGCCTGCGAGATCACCGGTGCCGAGGCCGTGCATCCGGGCTATGGCTTCCTGTCGGAAAATGCCGCGTTCAGCCAGACTTTGGCCGACCACGGTATCGCCTTCATCGGGCCGACGGCGGAAACCATCCGCATCATGGGCGACAAGATCACCGCCAAGGACACGATGAAAAAGCTGGGCGTGCCCTGCGTGCCGGGCTCGGCAGGTGGCGTGCCGGACTATGAAATCGCGCTGAAGGTTGCCAATGAGATCGGCTATCCGATCATCATCAAGGCCACCGCAGGCGGCGGCGGGCGCGGCATGAAAGTGGCGCAGAACGATGCCGAGCTGGAAGTGGCCTTCCGCACCGCACGTTCTGAGGCCAAGGCTGCCTTTGGCAATGACGAGGTCTATATGGAGAAATATCTCCAGCGGCCGCGTCACATTGAAATTCAGGTGTTTGGCGATGGCAAAGGCCGCGCCGTGCATCTGGGCGAGCGGGATTGTTCCTTGCAGCGCCGCCACCAGAAAGTGTTTGAAGAGGCCCCTGGCCCGATCATCACCCCCGAACAGCGGGCGCGGATCGGCAAGGTTTGTGCCGATGCGGTGGGGGCAATCAACTACATCGGCGCCGGCACGATCGAATTCCTGTTTGAGGATGGCGAGTTCTATTTCATCGAGATGAACACCCGTTTGCAGGTGGAACATCCGGTGACCGAGGCCATCTTTGGCGTCGACCTCGTGCGCGAGCAGATCCGGGTGGCCGCAGGGCTGCCGATGGATTTCGTGCAGGAAGATCTCAAGATCAACGGCCATGCCATTGAAGTGCGGATCAACGCCGAAAAGCTGCCGAACTTCTCGCCCTGCCCCGGCAAGATCACCCAGTATCATGCACCGGGTGGTCTGGGCGTGCGGATGGACAGCGCGCTCTATGACGGCTACAAGATCCCGCCCTATTACGACAGCCTGATCGGCAAGCTCATCGTGCATGGCCGCGACCGGCCCGAGGCGCTGGCGCGTCTCAACCGCGCTTTGGGCGAGATGATCATCGACGGCGTCGAGACCACAGCGCCGCTGTTCCACGCGCTGCTGGAAGAGCCGGACATCCAATCGGGCAATTACTCCATTCATTGGCTGGAGAAATGGCTCGCGGCCAAATTCGGCGGCTGAGGCGTCGGAGAGCCAACAGGAACGCCCGGTCCGTTGCGGCCGGGCGTTTTCTTTGCGAAATGGCCCCCGGCGGGCGCGCGACCCCTCTGGCGTCGGCGCGCGGCTGGGGACAGAATGATGACATGAGCGCCCCCGGGCGCGCGAACTGAGGGTTTCAGGATGGATTACGGTAAATCGGGCAATCCGGCGCTGCGGAAAAAAGCGCCGCGCCACAATGAGCACAACGCCAAGGGGACGGACAAGAACCCCTATGGCACGCAGGAAACCAAGGCCGAGCTGCTGGCCCGCATGAAAGCAGCCGCCGAGGCCAAGAAGAACCAGGGCTGAGCCCGCGCGGCCGCCCGCGCCGGACCCCGGCAGGGGCACAGAATGCGGGAAACGCTTTGAGACGCAAAAGGGCCGCCGTGCACAGGTGGCCCTTTTCACGTCCGCCCTGCCCCCCGTCAGCCGCACCACGTTTCAGCCTGCGGGCGGGCCCGTGCCGCTTAGCGCGGGCGCAACAGGCAGGTGGCGCGCCGCTTGCCCTCGGGGCGGTAGTAATCGCCGATCGGGCCCCGCCGCGCCTCGGGCACGGCGTTCCAGTCCAGCCATTCGCAGCTGTAGCCCAGCACATCCGCCATCGCCTCCATCGCCGGAAACGAGGGGATTCCGATCAGCGCCGTCTCTTGCCCGTCGATCTGCGGAATCGCGTTCAGCGGATTGTCGGTCCGCTCGCGCACCAGCATGATCACCGGGCCGGGGCGGACGGCGAATTCGCTGTCGACGATCACCAGCTTGGGCTGCAGACGGCGCACCTGCTGAAACAGGCGGAAATGGTCCATCACGTGGTAGAGGATGCCCAGCACCCCCACCACATCGTAGCGCGCGCCCGCGGCATGTTCGGCCGCCATGCCGTCGAAAATATCGCCCTGTTTCAGCTGCACCTTCTCGCGCAGATTGGCGCGCGGAAAGCTGGCAAAACGGTCGATCAGCTCTTGCCGCCCCTCGATCCCCACCACCTCGCGCGCGCCCGCCGCCGCGAAAGCATAGGCCCAGCGGCCGTCATGCGCGGCCAGATCCAGCACGCGCTTGCCCTCCAGTTCGGCGGCCAGCGGCCTGATCAGCATTTTATGGCGCTCGTTCAGGCGTTTGATCGCCCCGGGCTCTTCGCTATAGGGCGGAATCTCCCCCATGAAATCATAAAAGCCCATCAATTGCCCTTGGGTTAAATCTGCGTCATCTTGGCGCCAAGGCTAGTATAGGCCAGAGGGGCGGGCAAGAAGATGGCGGCGGCATGACAGCGCAGGACAGTCAGGGTTTGACGCCCCAGATGCTGCTGGCGGGCTATGCGCAGGGCATTTTTCCGATGGCCACCAGCCGTGGCGAAAGCCGCCTGCATTGGTTTGAACCCCAGTGGCGCGGCGTGATCCCCTTGCAGAATTTCCACATGTCCCGCTCGCTCGCCCGGCGGATGCGGCGGGGAAATATCACTTTTCGGATGAACGACGATTTTGCCGGGGTCGTGCAGCATTGTGCCGATCGCGATGAAACCTGGATCAATGCGCCGCTCTTTGATCTCTACCGCGCGCTGTTTGCCCTGGGCCATGCCCATTCGCTGGAGGTCTGGGAGGGGGATGCGCTGGCGGGCGGGCTGTTCGGCATCAGCCTTGGTGGTGCGTTTTTCGGCGAGAGCATGTTTTCGCGCCGCACCGACGGGTCAAAAATGGCGCTGGTCTGTTTGGTCGACCGGCTGAAACAGGCGGGCTTCACCCTTTGCGACACGCAATATCTGACGCCGCATCTGGCCAGCCTTGGCGGTGTCGAGATTTCCCGCGCGGCCTATCGCAAGCAATTGGCCGCCGCGCTGCGGGTACAGGCCGATTTCACCGCCCTGCCCGTCGCGCCCGCTCAGTTGGTGGTGCAGCGGATGACCCAGACGTCGTAACGCTGATGGTCCAGCGCCGAGAGCGCCGGACTGTCGGCGATCATCCAGCCTGCGAAAACCTCGGTGTTCGAGGTGGTGTCGACGATGGATAGCCGGGCGAATGCGTTGGAGGAGGGATCCTCGACCGGATAGCGGCATTCGGACAGGGTGACCAGCAGACGACCGAAGGGCGCTGTCTGACCGGGCGTCACCGGAATATCGGTGGTTTCGCCCGAGATCTTGTCGAGGCCACGCAGCAGGGCGCCGGGGGCCTCGGCGACCTCCTGGGCGCTGGCCGCACCCGCCGCCAGCATCAGGGAAAGGGCGGCGGCGCGGATCACGGGTTGGCCCCGGGCGCCGGCGCATAGGGAATAGCACCGGGGGTCGCCGGTGCGGGCGCGGGGGCCGCAGCAGGCGCCGCAGCCGGAGCTGTCGGGGCGCTGGAGGAGCCGCCGCCATCGACGAATTTCATCATCATCGAGACCATGGAAATCGCGCCCTGCGTATCCTCGATCTCATCGCCGGGGGCGAAGTTCTCAAGGCTGCCGCCCGGCTGCAACTCGACGAAATTGCCGCCCAAAAGCCCCTCGGAGGAGATCAGGATCGCGCTGTCATCGGGCAGTTCGATGTCCTTGCGCAGGGCAATGGTCGCATCGGCAAAGAAGGTTTTCGGGTTCAGCGTGAGCGCGGTGATCGTGCCCACCTTCACCCCAGCGAGCTTGACATCCGTGCCCACCGACACCCCTTCCACCGACCGGAAGGAGGCGTGCAGCGTGTAGCTGTCGGCGGCGGGGCGGAGGCTATGGCCCTCGCCCGCGAACAGCAGGAAACCGGCGGCGATGGCCAGAACGGCGGCGCCGGTCAGGATTTCAAGGCGATTCTCGGACATATGCTTATTCCGGCTGCCAGGCCTCGTAGTCGCTGCGCGCAATCGGCGCCGCGCGACGCAGCGAGCCTGCGGGGACATGGGCGGCCGGGGTGCCGGTCAGGTTTTCCTGATGCGGTTTTTCCCAGGCCTTGCGGGTCAGCGGCTTTTCGGTCGGCGGCTGATCCCAGGTGTGGTGCAGCCAGCCGTGCCAATCGGGGGCCACGCGGCTCGCCTCGGATTCGCCGTTGTAGATCACCCAGCGGCGTTTGCCGTCACCGGTCTGGTAATAGATGTTGCCCTGTTCGTCCTCGCCGACACGCGTCCCCTTGCGGGCGGTGAACAGCTGGGTACCAAGCGTCTGGCTGTTCCACCAGGTCACGACACGAAGCAGGAAACTCATCTCAGATCCTCCGGGAGGCAATTCAGGAATGCTGTTAGGGATATGACGCAATGGCGCGCGAAGGTCCAGTGCCTTGCCCCTTGAGGCGAAAGCAAAAAGCCGCGAGCCAATCAAAAAGGCGGGCTTTCGCCCGCCTTTGAAACCTTAGCCCGCGGTCTTGGGCTCTTTCTTCGCATCCGAGTGGATGAGGAGCGGTTTCGCCTCGGGGGTATCCACCGCCTCTTCGTTCACCACCACCTCTTCCACCGAGTCGAGACCCGGCAGATCGAACATCGTGTCGAGCAGGATGTCCTCCATGATCGAGCGCAGGCCGCGCGCGCCGGTCTTGCGCTTGATGGCGCGACGGGCGATGGCGATCAGCGCATCATCGGTGAAGGTCAGCTTGACATCTTCCAGATCGAACAGACGCTGATACTGTTTCACCAGCGCGTTTTTCGGCTCGGTCAGGATGGTGACCAGCGCCGCTTCGTCAAGATCGGTCAGGGTGGCAATCACCGGCAGACGGCCGACGAATTCCGGGATCAGACCGAATTTCAGCAGATCTTCCGGCTCCAGCTCCATGAACAATTCGCCGACGCCGCGCGATTCCGGGTCCTTGACCTCAGCCCCGAAACCGATGGCCGAGCCTTTGCCGCGCTGCGCGATGATCCGGTCGAGGCCCGCAAAAGCGCCGCCACAGATGAACAGGATGTTCGTCGTGTCGACCTGCAGGAACTCCTGCTGCGGATGCTTGCGCCCGCCCTGCGGCGGCACAGAGGCCACGGTGCCCTCCATGATCTTCAGAAGCGCCTGCTGCACCCCCTCGCCCGAGACGTCACGGGTGATCGAGGGGTTGTCCGACTTGCGGGTGATCTTGTCGACTTCGTCGATATAGACGATGCCGCGCTGCGCCCGCTCGACATTGTATTCCGAGGCCTGCAACAGCTTCAGAATGATGTTCTCGACATCCTCGCCGACATAACCCGCTTCGGTCAGCGTGGTCGCATCGGCCATCGTGAAGGGCACATCCAGAATCCGCGCCAGCGTTTGTGCCAGCAGGGTTTTGCCGCAGCCGGTGGGGCCGATCAGCAGGATGTTCGATTTCGCCAGCTCGATATCCGACTTGGTGCCGTGGTTGAGCCGTTTGTAGTGGTTGTGCACCGCCACCGAGAGCACGCGTTTCGCATGCACCTGGCCGATGACATAATCGTCGAGAACCTTGCAAATATCGCGCGGACTCGGAACACCATCGGTGGATTTCAGACCGGTGGTCTTCGTCTCTTCCCGGATGATGTCCATGCACAGCTCGACGCATTCATCACAGATGAAGACCGTCGGGCCCGCGATCAGCTTGCGCACTTCGTGCTGGCTCTTGCCGCAGAACGAGCAGTAGAGCGTGTTCTTGCTGTCGCTGCCTGAATTGTTCGCCATTGGTATCCTCTGCGGCTTGCCCGGAATGAAACCGGGCCTGTCATGGGCTGCCCCTGCTAAAAGTCTAGGACAGCCCCTCCGTCATCACAATGTCAAAATGCCGGGTTTTTGCCCGATCACTTTTTCTCGGCGTCCGGCGCGGTGCGGCTTTCGAGAATCTCGTCGATCAGGCCCCAAGCTTTTGCGTCTTCTGCCGACATGAAATTGTCACGTTCCAGCGCGGCTTCGACCGTCTCATAGTCGTTACCGGTGTGTTTTACGTAAATTTCATTCAGGCGACGCTTGAGTTTCTGCGTTTCCTGCGCATGGATCATGATGTCCGTCGCCTGGCCCTGATAGCCGCCCGAGGGCTGGTGCACCATGACGCGGCTGTTGGGCAGCGAGAAGCGCATGCCCTTTTCGCCCGCCTGCAGCAACAGCGACCCCATCGAGGCCGCCTGCCCGATCACCAGAGTCGAAACCTTGGGCCGGATGTATTGCATCGTGTCATAGATCGACAGACCGCTGGTGACCACGCCACCGGGGCTGTTGATGTACATCGCGATCTCTTTCGAGGGATTCTCGGCCTCGAGGAACAAGAGCTGCGCGCAGATCAGCGTCGACATGCCGTCATGCACCGGGCCGGACAGGAAGATGATCCGTTCCTTCAGAAGCCGCGAATAGATGTCATAGGCGCGTTCACCGCGGCTGGTCTGCTCAACCACCATGGGAACCAGCGTGTTCATGTAGGTATCGATTGGGTCTCTCATATCCGCCTGCCTGCTGTTGTCCGTTACAAAGCCATATCGTCTGAACCTTATCGGAGTCTTAGTGTCACGCCCCCCCAGCTGCAAGGGCGCGTGAAATTTCTGATCCGATTGGCCTGCGAAAGTCAGGCCGCCGGAGCGCTCACAAACCGCTCAGGAATTAATCGGTCTGAAAGAGTTGTTTCCTATTCTGCCCCTAATTCGCTTTGGGACGTCCCTTCGCCATATGGAGAACAGAATGCAGAAATCGATCCTCGCTCTGGCCTTTGTCGCCGCAACCGGTTCCGCCCATGCAGGCGAATTCGACGCCGCCGCGACCGCCTATATCAACGATCATGTGATGGCCTGGGCGACCAGCCCGTCGGTGATTGCGGCCGTCAAGGCACAGGATGCCGCCAATACCGGCCTCTCCGAAGATCAGATTCTGGCGATGGATGCGGCCTGGCGCGCCGAAGTTTCGGCCAGCGCAAAGCCGACGATCGATCCGGTGATGAACAACCCGATTTCCTCCTTCCTGCGCGAGCAGGTCGCGGCCTCGGGCGGCGAGATTGCCGAAGCTTTCGTGATGGACAACCGCGGCCTGAACGTCGCCACCGCCGAGCTGACCTCGGACTACTGGCAGGGTGACGAAGACAAGTTCACCATGACCTATCCCAAAGGCGCGGGCGCCATGCTGATCGGCGATGTCGAATTCGACGAATCGTCGCAGCTCTACACCGTGCAGGTCTCGTTCACCCTCGTGGATCCCAGCGACAACGCGCCCGTCGGCGCGATGACCGTGTCCCTGAACGCCGAACAGATCCAATAATACTGGAAAGATCCTCCTCATGCGTGCATCAGCATCCCCCGGCAGCGCCGGGCAGGTCAGGGCCGATCGCAAGACGGCCACCCTGCGCTCGCTGTTCTTCAAGGCGACCCTCATTGTGGCAATCTGCGTTGCTGCGGTTGCGACAGCATTGGCCTGGCTCAACTACTCCAACTCACATGCGCTGGTGATGAACGCGCTGCGCCACAACGCGGCCGGCTTCACACCTATTCTCGCGCGTCAAGGCGGCGGGGCGGTGCAGTTTGGCAAGGCAGAGCAAGCGCTTGAGATCATCCGCGGGGCTGTCGATGACCCGTCAAACCCGGCCAGCGGCGGCGTTTTCGTCAATGTCGAGGGCAAGGATATTGCGAGCTATGAAACCGCGGGCGATATCCGTCTGATGGGGGATACCGCCCGCGCCGCGCTGAAATCGGGCAAGGCGGAAACCGCCGCCGATGGCCTGATCTATGCGGTGCCGATTCACGTGGGCGCGGACAACAAGGTCGTTGGCGCGCTGGCGACCCAGTGGAATCCGGCCGGTGTGCTGACGGATCTGAAAAACAGCACGACGCGGGCGCTGCTCGTCTCGGGCGGGATCTTTCTGGCGGCGCTGATCGCGGCGGCCTTTGGCTTCCGGCAGATTCTGGCCCGTCCGCTGTCGCGCATCAACCACGCGATGAGCCAGGTCTCCGAAGCAGATTACAGCACCGAAGTGCCCGATCAGGACCGGGGCGATGAGATTGGCGTGATCGCCCGCTCACTGGAAAAGTTCCGCTTTGAGCTGGCCGTGGCCGAAGGCACCAACCGCGAAGCCCTTATGCGCGGCACGGCGCTTGAATCCGGCACCACCGCCTTCATGCTGACCAGCACCGATCATCTGGTGACCTCGGTCAACCCGGCGATGGTCGCGCTGATGCGCAAACATGCCGAGGCGATCCGCGCCACCAACCGCAGCTTTGATCCCGACGCCATGATCGGCACCCGCGCGGATCAGATCCTGCCCGCCGGAACACAGGCCAAATCTGGCCTTGAAACCCGCGCGCAAGCCGGGAATTCGGTCACCATCGAGCAGCAACTGACATCGGGCTTTCTCGTGGTCACCATCAGCCCGGTGCTGGATGCGAATGGCGAAAAGATCGGCCATGTTTCGGAATGGCGCGATGTGACGATCGAGCAGCGCAACGCTGCCGTCGTCACCGCGATTGACCTGTGTCAGGCCCGCGCCGAATTCGCGCCCGATGGCAAGCTGATCGCCGCCAACGAGCAATTCGCCCGGATGATGAACGAGAATGCCTCGGCGCTGATCGGCCGCGATTTCCGCGCCATCATGTCGGGCGGCAGTACCGGCAATGTGTTTGAAGAGCTGGACAACGGCCGCGCTTTCAATGGCCGGATCGAATTCCGCCGCAACGGCACCGACAATGCGATCCTGAACGGTGCCTTCGGCCCGGTCCTGGACAGCAACGGCAAGCCGCGCCTGCTGGTATTGCTCGGGTCGGATGTCACCGCCTCCGAACGCGCCCTCGCCCGCAACGAGGCCGTCCGTGCCGAGATCGAAAAGGCGCAGAACCTTGTGGTCGAAGCCCTGCGCGCGGCGCTTGGCAACCTGTCGGAAGGCGATCTGACCGCCACGATCGAGACCAATTTCTCGCCGGAATACGAGCAGCTGCGCAAGGACTTCAACACCGCCGCCAGCAATCTGAAACAGGCGATGATCGGTGTCGTCGAGAATGCCGATGCGATCCGGGGCGAAGCGGGCGAGATCTCGACCGCCGCCGACGATCTGTCGCGCCGGACCGAGCAGCAGGCCGCCACGCTGGAGCAGACCGCCGCCGCGCTGAACGAGCTGACGGCTTCGGTGCAATCGGCCGCCGAAGTGGCCGCGCAGGCCAACAAGATGGTTGAAGAGGCCAAGAAGAACGCCGAAACCTCGGGTAATGTCGTGCGTGAGGCCGTGTTGGCGATGGGCGAGATCGAGGACAGCTCGAACAAGATCTCGAAAATCACCTCTGTCATCGACGAAATCGCCTTCCAGACCAACCTTCTGGCGCTGAACGCAGGCGTCGAGGCGGCGCGGGCGGGCGAAGCGGGCCGTGGCTTTGCGGTTGTGGCCTCGGAAGTCCGGGCGCTGGCGCAACGCTCCTCGGATGCCGCGCGCGAGATCGCCGATCTGATCTCGGCCTCGTCGAACCAGGTGAAACGCGGTGTGGGTCTGGTCGGTCAGGCCGGGGAATCGCTGGGCGGAATCCAGTCCTCGGTTGGCAATATCTACAACTTTGTCTCGGAAATCGCCGTTTCGGCGCGCGAGCAAAGCTCGGGCCTGGCCGAGATCAACGTGGCGGTGAACCAGCTGGATCAGGTGACCCAGCAAAACGCCGCGATGTTCGAGCAGACCACGGCGGCCAGCCATTCGCTGACCCGCGAGGCCGAGGCGCTGAATGCGACGATGGGGCACTTCCGGCTGGAAACGGCCAGCCGCAACGACGCACGCATGCCGCAGTTCACCTCGAAACGCAGCGCGCCCGCCAAGGCCGCCGCGCCCGCCCCGCGCAGCGGCACCCCCGCCCCGCGCAACGCGGCACCGGTCACCCGCAGCGCGGCTCCGGCACCGCGGGCGGCCGCCGCAGCTCCCGCCCGGCGCGAGAGCAATCTGGCCCTGCGCGCCACGCCTGCCGTCGAGGATTGGGAAGACTTCTGAGTTCCTCCCAAAGCACAGAACACGACAACCAAAGGCGCGGGTTTTTCCCGCGCCTCTTTCTTGGGCACATCACCGGGAAATGCCCCCGAATGTCCGCCACCCGGCATTAGAGTAAAAATGTAATGTTTCCAATATATTGACATTAACCATCCGGAAACCCCACCGCCAGAGACTGCGGGGATGATCCCGTTTCAAGGGGTCCCGTCCCTTCGCGGCTCTCCTCAGGGCTGCCCGACCGCAGATGAGGTGTCCATGACCGCCCAGAGATCCCTTTCCCGCCGCCCCGCCCGGGCCAATTCGGTGATGACAAAAGCCACGCTGATCGTCGCGCTTTGCTCGGCCAGTGTGGCGCTGACCCTGTCGATTTTCGTCTATATGTCCTCCTATCGCGCGGCAGAGCGTGACGCCTTCACCCATGCCGAGCAGCAGGTGCCGCAATCGGCGCGCGATGTGGCGGGGGCGCTGGCCTTCCGCAAATTCCAGCAATTGCAAGGCATCCTCAATGCGGCGCTGGCCAAGGACAGCCGGGGCGCCAATGGCGCCGTGGTGATCGACACCAAGGGCGAGCTGGCGGCGCAATCGCTGAACGGGATCGAGGCCGAAGCGCTGGTCGCCCTCGCGCGGCTGGCCATGGAGCGCAAAGAGGCGGTGCGCTCGACCTCGGGCATTCTCTACGCCATCCCCCTGCGGCAGGCCTCGCTCGCCATCAAGGACGAGGCGCAGCGCCCGATCCTCGGGGCCTATGCGGTCAGCTGGTCGGATGCGGGGCTGGCCAGCACCGCCACGGATATGCTGAAAAGCTCGGCCGTCTGGGTGCTGGGCGTGTTCGTGCTGGCGCTGAGTGCCGCCAGCTTTGCCTTCTCGCGCATGGTCGCGCGGCCGTTGAACCGGGTGAATGACGCGATGAGCGCGGTGGCGCAGGCGGAATATGCGACCCCGGTGCCGCATCTGGCCCGCCGCGATGAGATCGGCCATATCGCCACCTCGCTCGACAGTTTGCGCGGCGCTTTGGCGGAATCGAAGGCGGGAACCGAAATGGCGCTGTTGCGCGCCGAAGCGATGCAGGCCAGCACCGGCGCGATGATGCTGACCGATCCCGATTATGTCATCCTCTCGGTCAATCCGGCACTGGTCAGCCTGATGCAGACGCATGGCACTGCGCTGAAACAGAACAACCCGGATTTCACACCGGAAAACCTGGTGGGCACCCGTGCCGATCTGATCCTGCCCGCCGATCCCGAAACCCAGCACCGCTACAAGACGGGGGCAGATGGCAATACGCTCGTGCTCGAACAGCAGCTGAGCAGCGGCTATGTCGTGGTCAGCGTGACGCCCATTCTGGACGCGGAAGGGGGGGTCGTGGGCCATGCTTCGGAATGGCGCGACATCACGCAAGAGCAGGGCAACCGCGCCGTGGTCTCGGCGATCGACCTGTCGCAGATGCGGGCGGAGTTCAGCCCGGCGGGGCAGTTGCTTCAGGCCAATGCGCAGTTTCTGGACCTGATGGGCAGCGATCTCGCGGCGCTGTCGGGTCATGATTTCCACGCGGTTCTGAACGCAGAGGTGTTCGCCGCGCTCGACGCGGGCACCCCCTTTACCGGCCGCATGGACCTGCGCCTGCCCGACGGGCGCGCCTTTGTGCTCAGCGGCGCGGTCAGCCCGGTGCTCGACAGCCGCAACCGCGCCCGTCGTCATGTGCTTTTGGCCACCGACATCACCGAGACCGAAGCCGCCATTGCCGCCGCCGCCGCCCAGCGCGCGGCGCTGGCCGCAGAGCAGCTGGCAGTGGTCGAGGGGTTGCGCGCCGCGCTGGCCGATCTGTCGCGCGGCAATCTGACCGCGCAGATCACCAGCGCCTTTGCGCCCGACTACGAACAGCTGCGCCAGGATTTCAATGCCGCCACCGAGACCCTGAAAGATGCGATGGCCCGCGTGGTCGAGAATGCGCAGGCGATCCGGGGCGAGGCGGGCGAGATTTCCTCGGCGGCCGACGACCTTTCGCGCCGGACCGAGCAGCAGGCGGCGACGCTGGAGGAAACCGCCGCCGCGCTGAACGAGTTGACGGCTTCGGTGCAATCGGCGGCGGATGTCGCGGCCGAAGCCAACAAGATGGTCGAGAATGCCAAGAAAAACGCCGAGACCTCGGGCGCGGTGGTGCGTGAGGCCGTGCAGGCCATGGGCGAGATCGAGGACAGCTCGAACAAGATCTCGAAAATCACCTCTGTCATCGACGAAATCGCCTTCCAGACCAACCTTCTGGCGCTGAACGCAGGCGTCGAGGCGGCGCGGGCGGGCGAAGCGGGGCGCGGCTTTGCCGTCGTGGCCTCGGAGGTGCGGGCGCTGGCGCAGCGCTCATCCGATGCCGCGCGCGAGATTGCCACGCTGATTTCGGCCTCCTCGGGTCAGGTCAAACGCGGTGTGGGTCTGGTGGGACAGGCGGGGGAGTCGCTCGGCGGCATTCAGTCGTCGGTGGGGAACATCTACACCTTCGTCTCGGCGATTGCCGTCTCGGCGCGCGAACAAAGCGCAGGTCTGGCCGAGATCAATGTGGCGGTGAACCAGCTGGATCAGGTAACCCAGCAAAACGCCGCGATGTTCGAGGAGACCACGGCGGCCAGCCATGCGCTGACCCGCGAGGCCGAGGCGCTGAATGCGACGATGGGGCATTTCCAGATCGGCGCCGGTGCGGCCCCGGGCTCTGGCGCGCATTCTGGCTCAAGTTCTGGCGTGGCCTCACACCGGACGGCGCCCGCCGCCACCGCCCCGGTGACCATCGCCGCCGCAGCCCCCGCCCCGGCCGCCGCCAAACCGCAGGCAGCGCCCCGCCGCCCTGCCCCGGCGCCGCGCCCTGCGGGCAATACCGCCGTGGCCACACGTGCCGATCACTCGGCGGATGAATGGGAAGACTTCTGAGGTCACCTGACCCCAAGACATGAAACAGGGCGCGGCCATCCGGGCGCGCCCTGTTTCACAGCAGCAACCCGGCGCGGCTCAGCTGCCGCGATAGGTGGAATAGCCAAAAGGCGACAGCAAGAGCGGCACATGGTAATGCGCCCCGGCCTCTGAAATGCCAAAGCGGATCGGGATCACGTCCAGAAACCGCGGGCTTTCGGCGGCGGCGCCGCTCGCATCAAGATAGTCCCCGGCATGAAAGACCAGCTCGTAAACCCCCGGGGTAAAATCACTTTGCGGCAGGATCGGGCTGTCGGTGCGACCATCGTCATTGGTCACCACCTCGGCAAGCGGCACCATCGCCCCGGCCTCCAGCCGCGCCAGCGTGATCCGCAGCCCCGCCGCCGGGCACCCCCGAGCGGTGTCCAGAACATGGGTGGTCAGATAGCCCGACATGATGCCTCCTTTTGTCGCAATCGCGCCCGACTATGGCGCGCAGGGCCGCAAGCGGCAAGGCTGCACCTTGCAGCCCCCCGGCTTTCGGCGTTCTATCGGGTGACACAAACGGAGACCCCGATGACCCGATATCCCCGTGATCTGCGCGGCCACGGCCCGCAGGCGCCCGATGCCAAATGGCCGGGCGGCGCCAAGATCTGCATCTCGCTGGTGCTGAACTATGAAGAAGGCGGCGAGAACAACATCCTGCACGGCGACGGCCAGTCCGAAGCCTTCCTGTCGGATATTGCGGGCGCGGCCCCCTGGCCCGGCCAGCGGCATTGGAACATGGAATCGATCTATGATTACGGCGCCCGCGCCGGGTTCTGGCGCCTGCACCGGCTGTTCACCGCGCGGCAGCTCCCCGTCACCATCTACGGCGTCGCCACCGCCCTCGCCCGCAACCCCGAGCAGGTGGCGGCCATGCAATCGGCGGGCTGGGAGATTGCCAGCCACGGGCTGAAATGGGTCGAGCACAAGGATATGGACGAGGCGACCGAGCGCGCCGCCATCGCCGAAGCCATTCGCCTGCACACCGAAGTGGTGGGCGAGCCGCCGCGCGGCTGGTACACCGGCCGCTGCTCGGTCAACACGGTGCGGCTGGCGGCGGAAGCGGGCGGGCTTGACTGGATTTCAGACACTTATGACGATGACCTGCCCTATTGGAGCCGGATTGCCGGGCGCGATCAGCTGATCATTCCCTATACGCTGGAGGCGAATGACATGCGATTTGCCACGGCGCCGGGCTATATCACCGGCGAGCAGTTCGGCCAGTATCTCTGCGATGCCTTTGATGTGCTCTATGCCGAAGGGGCGGCGGGCATGGCCAAGATGATGTCCGTCGGCCTGCACAACCGGCTGATCGGGCGGCCGGGCAAGATCGCCGGTCTGATGAAATTCCTCGACCATGCCGCGAAACACGAGGGCGTCTGGTTCGCCACCCGCAGCGAGATAGCCGCGCATTGGGCGGCGACGCATCCGCCTGTGGACCAGGAACGCCCGAGCGAGATGGATCAGGACACTTTCGTCGCCCGCTTTGGCGGCATCTACGAGCATTCCCCCTGGGTCGCGGAACGCGCGTTCGACATGGAACTGGGCCCGGCGCATGACAGCGCCGTGGGGTTGGCCAATGCGCTCGCCCGGGCCTTCCGCTCGGCCAGCCATGACGAGCGTCTCTCGGTCCTCTGCGCCCACCCCGACCTTGCCGGAAAACTCGCCGCCGCCAAACGGCTGACGACGGAAAGCACCGCCGAACAGGCGAGCGCCGGCCTCGATGCGCTGACCGATGCCGAACGCGCCCGCTTCACCGAACTGAACGACGCCTATATGGCGCATCACGGCTTTCCCTTCATCATCGCCGTGCGCGACCATACCAAGGCCGGGATCCTCGCCGCCTTTGAGGCCCGCCTCGCGCAAGACACGGCCACTGAATTCACCACCGCCTGCAAACAGGTCGAGCGGATTGCCGCGCTGCGCCTGTCGGAGATCCTGCCATGACCGGCCCCTATTTCGCCCCCAAAGGCGGCCTGCCGCCGCAAACCGCGCTGCACACCGGCCGCGCGACGTTCAACGAAAGCTATGCCTTCATCCCGAAGGGGGTGTTTTCCGACATCGTCACCTCTTTCCTGCCCGGCTGGGACAGAACCCGGCTCTGGATGATCGCCCGGCCGATGACCGGCTTTTCCGAGACCTTCAGCCAATATGTGATGGAGGTGCAGCCCGGCGGCGGCTCTACGGCCCCCGAGGTGGACCCCGAGGCGCAATCCGCGCTCTTTATCACCGAAGGCAACCTCAGCCTGACGGTGGAGGGCACCCTCTCCGAGCTATGCGCGGGCGGTTTCGCCTATATCCCCGCGGGCGCCAGCTGGTCGCTCATCGCCACCGGCCAGACCCCCGCCTGCTTTCACTGGATCCGCAAACGCTGGCGCCCCGCCCCCGGCATCGACAAGCCGCCGCATTTCACCGCCAATGAGGCCGAGATTGCGCCGACGCTGATGCCCGATACCAATGGCGCCTGGGGCACCACCCGCTTTGTCGACCCCGCCGATCTGCGCCATGACATGCATGTCACCATCGTCACCTTCCAGCCGGGCGGCGTGATCCCCTTTGAAGAAACCCATGTGATGGAACACGGCCTCTATGTCCTCGAGGGCAAAGCCGTCTACCGCCTCAACCGCGACTGGATCGAGGTGGAGGCGGGCGATTTCATGTGGCTGCGCGCCTATTGCCCGCAGGCCTGCTATGCTGCGGGCCCCGGCCGCTTCCGCTACCTCCTTTACAAGGACGTGAACCGCCACGCCCCGCTCGGCGGCAGCCTCGGCTGACCCAACCCTTGCTTCGTTCCAAATATCCTCGGGGGGTCCGGGGGGCAGACAGCCCCCCGGCCTCGCCGCAAGACCGGACCCCATCATGCCGCAGCCCCGCACCGACCGCACACTGACCGCCCGCCCGCTGACCGCCGAGGCCTTCGCCCCCTATGGCAATATTCTCGACGCCAGCGGCCCCCCCGACAAGATCATCAACGCTGGCCTCTGCGGCCGCTATCACGACCGTGCGGGCCTCGACTTCGGCGCCGAGGGCCGCGCCGGCATCTCGATCTTCAAGGCAGAGCCACGCGCCCTGCCCTATGTGCTGACCCTGCTTGAGCGGCACCCTCTGGGCAGTCAGGCCTTTCTGCCGATGAGTATGGACCCGTTTCTGGTCATCGTCGCGCCAGACGCGGATGGCCAGCCGGGCCAGCCGGAGGCCTTTCTCACCGCGCCCGGTCAGGGGATCAACCTCGCCCGTGGCACCTGGCATGGCGTGCTGACGCCGCTGGCAGCCCCCGGCCTCTTCGCGGTGGTGGACCGTATCGGCCCCGGAACCAATCTGGAGGAAGTGGTGCTGTCGAGCCCCTGGACGATCACGCTCGGCTAGTGCCGCGCGCCACCCCAGAGGTTCAGCGCTTCACCCGGAACCGCTCGCGCCCATAGGCGAGGGCAAACTGGATCGCCAGCCCCAATGCCAGCACGAGGTTGGTGCCCCAGAACCCCGTCTGATACCAGCTCATCAGGATCTGGGCGGCAAAACACAGAACCGACCCCGTCGCAAACACCGGCAGGGCCTGCCGCCCCAACAGCGCCATCGGCTCCAGCCAGCGGCTGGCGCAGACGCGGCGCAGCACCGGCAGCGTCGAGACCAGATAGAACATCGCCAGAATGTGCAACAGACGCGGCAGGGTCAGATAGGTCTTGTCGAACGTGGTCATCAGCTGCGGCACGCTGTAGTTTTCCTGCAGCCACCACAGCCCGTGGCCCAACACATCCGTCGCCGCCGGGGATTTGGTCCAGACCAGCGCCAACAGCAAATAGGCCGCGGACAGCCCCTGCAGCCAGCGTGACACCGGCACATACCGTGTGCCCTGCTTCAGGCGCAGGCCGGTCAGCATACCCAACACGAAAATCAGCTGCCAGGACAAGGGGTTGAAGAACCAGCCGCCCGGATTGGGCCAGTTCGGCAGGTTGAGATGATAGTGCCCCGCCACCGCCCACAATGCGACCGACCCCGCCAGGAGCCAGCGCGGATGCCGTAGCGCCACCAGCAAGAACAGCGGCGCCATCAGCATCAGCGCGATATACATCGGCAGAATGTTCACATAGCCGAACTGATGGGTGAGGATCGGAATGCCGATCAGCACTTCCATCGGTTTTTGCAGCAGGGGACGGAAGTTGTTCGCCGTCAGCAGCGATTCCTCATTGAGGAAAACATAGCCCGACATCACCACCGCAATCGCCAGCATCGAGGTCAGGATCTGCACCAGATAGAGCGTCCAGACCCGGTTGAGGATCCGCGCCACCGCCGGCCAATAGGGGCGCGCGCGAAAACCGCTGCCATAGGCCAGACCGGCCGCCGCCCCCGCCAGCGTCACGAAGACCTCGGCGGCATCGGTAAAGCCGAAGTTGCGGCTGGTGTAGTTTTCAAACGGGTTGCCCGGCACATGATTGATGAAAATCATCACCAGCGCGATGCCGCGCATCACATCCAAGCGCGAATCGCGCCCTTTCAGCGGCACCGCCGCAGGGGAAGTATCAGGCATGGGCGGGTCCGGTCACAGGCGCGGGCGTGGCGCGGTCGGTCTGGCTCGCGTCCCAGCTTTGGAACTGCGCGCGGTAGAGCGCGATCACCGGCGGCAAGGCGGCCTCGGTCGGCGCGCTGAACAGTCGCGCGGAGAACCGCCGCGAGCTGGCCGAGATGATCAGCGGTGCCGCCAGCATCGGCAGCGCCACCGGCATCAGCCAGAGCAAGAGTTTCGGTGCCAGCCACCAAGTTGCCGCCAGCCCGGCCCCGCCGATCATCACGATCCAGCGGCTGTTGGCCCAGGCGTCGGACAGGCTCAGACGGCCGTCGCCGCGGTTGTTTGTGGGCCAGCCGCCATCGCGCCCCAGAAGAACCTGCAGCACCGAGCGCGTCTGATACATCAGAAAGATCGGTGCGGTGATCGAGGAGAGTGTCACCTCCAGCAGCATCGACACGGCCCCCTGCACACCGCCGCCAAAGGCGCGCGCGCGCCCCGTCAGCGCCGCATCCGCCGCGACAAGGAGCTTCGGCAGCAGCAGCAACCCGAAAATGCCAATGGCCAGACCGATGGCTTTCGACGCCTCCGAGCCGGTGAAGACCGGGAAGGGCCAGTTCGGCTCGGGGAAGTAATCCAGCGGCGGCGCAAAGAGCGGCGCAAGGATCGAGGCCCCGATAAAGGCCAGCCAGAACAGCGGCGCGATATAGGAAAAGACGTTCTGGAAGAAGACAAAGCGGCTCCAGGGCAGCAGCCCCGGTGCAAAGATCAGCCGGGCGTGCTGCAGGTTGCCCTGACACCAGCGGCGGTCGCGCTTGGCATGGTCGATGATGTTCTCCGGGCCTTCTTCAAAGGAGCCCTCCAGATCGTCATCCAGCCGCACCCGCCAGCCCGCCCGGGCGAGCAGCGCCGCTTCCACATAGTCATGGCTGAGCACATGGCCGCCAAAGGGCGGCTGGCCGCGCAGTTCCGGCAGGCCGCAGGCCTCGGCAAAGGCGCGCACCCGCACCATCGCGTTATGGCCCCAGAACGGCCCGGAACGGCCCTGCATCATCGCCAGCCCCCGGGCAAAGACCGGGCTGTAGAAACTGGCGGAGAACTGCATCGCGCGGCCAAAGACCGATGTCGCGTTCCAGACCTTGGGCAGGCTTTGCAGCAGGCCCAGATCCGGCTCGTTCTGCATCCGGCGCACCATTTCGACAATGGTGGCACCTTCCATCAGGCTGTCCGCATCAAGGATCAGCGCAAAATCATAGGCCGCGCCCGACCGCATGATGAATTCTTCGATGTTCCCGGCCTTCTTGCCGGTGTTCTTCTCGCGGCGGCGGTAGAACAGTCGGCCCGCCGCGCGGCGCTCGGCCAGAAGGCGCAGGAACCATTCGGCCTCCTGATCGGCAATCTCGTCCTTGCGGGTGTCGGACAGGATGGCGAAATGGAAATGCTTACCCTGCCCCGTTGCCTGCAGCGAGGCATCCATCGCGGCAATGCGGGCAAAGGTGGCAACCGGATCTTCGTTATAGACCGGCACCAGAATGACGGTGCGGCTGGTGATCGGCGCCTCCGCCAGCGCCCGCACCGGCGCCCGCGCGCGGCTGGTCAGGCCCAAAAGCCCCCCCGCCGCACCCCAGGCCAGCCACCAGGTCGAGAGCAGGATCAGCCCCGCGCGGACAAAGTCCATCGCGTCCAGCCCATCCGCCGCGCCGAACCGAAAGAACAGCATGAATCCGGTAACCGCCGCGGCCAGAGACATGGCCAGCGCCGACAGGCGCGCCCCGGAAGGTCCGGGGTCGCGGGGGATACGCGGTGACGTCATGTATCAGCTCTTGGAACCGCTGGGCGTGGCCCAGAGGCTAACACGCAGCCGCAAACGCTGCCAGAGGCTGCCGCCTTCGGCCTCAAGCCGCTGCGTCGGCATGGCCAGAGGGGCCGCAGGCAGCGCGCCCAGATGCGCAACCTGCCGGTTGATCTGCGCCCGGCGCAGATTTTGCGAGGTCATCGCCGCCGGCGAGGCCTCATAGACGGAAGAGCTAAGCATGGTCATTCAACGATCCACTGATAGAGCCAGGTTTCCGACAACTTCTTTCCGTATCCCCGCAAATGCGCGCCAAGCTCGACGACGCCGCCTTCGGGGCCTTTCACGTCCAGCACCAGACGCCAGACGTCGGTGCCCTCGATCTTCGACAGGGTCGAGGTGACGACTTCGCCGCCCGACACCGTGGTTGCCGCTTCCAGATCGCCCGCCTCAACGACATTACCGCCGAGGTTGGCAATCAGCCCGCCCTTGAAATCGATCACGAACTTGCGGGTGCCGTCGGTGTTCTCGACGCCCGAGACGCCACCGGTTCCGGCGCGGGTCTCATATACTTGGGCGCGCGGATCCATATCGTCATGTGGCAGATTGCCCCAGTGCAGCTTATAGGCGAATTCGCGCGAATCCCCGGCGCGGGCCTTGTCCGCGGGCACCCAGAAGGCAACGATGTTGTCGTTGACCTCGAGGTCCGTCGGGATCTCGACCAGACGCACCGAGCCCTGCCCCCAGTCGCCAATCGGCTCAACATCCACCGAGGGGCGCTTTTCGTAATGCGCGGCGGAATCCTGATAGTTGTCGAAGTCGCGGTCGCGCTGATGCAGGCCGAACCGGCGCGGGCTGCTTTCGCCCAGATACGAGCCGGACAGCCGCGGCGGGTTGTTCAGCGGCCGCCACAAGAGATCGCCATCGGCGCGCAGGATGCGCAGACCGTCACTGTCATGCACATTCGGGCGGTAATCGTCGAATTTATCGCGGTTCTTCTCGGAGAAGAGGAACATCGAGGTCAGCGGCGCCACACCCAGCTGCTCGACATCCGCGCGGAAGAAAAGACGCGCGGTCACTTCCACCACCGTATCGGCCCCCGGCGTGATGACAAAGCGGTAGGCGCCCGTCACGCTGGCACTGTCGAGCGCGGCGTAAAGCGTGATCGACATCGCGCCCGGCTCGGGCCGCTCAAGGTAGAATTTGGTGAAGGTCGGGAATTCTTCCGCCACCGACATGCCGGTGTTGATCGCCAGACCCCGGGCCGAGAGGCCATAGGCGTTGCCCCGGCCGAGCGCGCGGAAATAGCTGGCGCCCTGAAAGGCGATCAGCTCATCCATCACATCGGGGCGGTTCAGCGGCGTGTGCAGACGGAAGCCCGACACGCCCGGCATGGCCGCATGTTTGGCCTCGGGCGGCAGGCGGTCTTCGAGACCGTTCAGGAATTTGAAATCGTCCGAGGTAAAGACCATCTCGGTCGCATTGCCGCCGATCACTTCATAGAGGCGCACCGGCACCTTGAACAGCCAGCCCATCGGGAAGGCATGCAGGATGAAACTCGGGCGCGGATCCGAGGCCGAATGGATCGCCCCGGCCACCGATTGTGCGGCGGCCCAGCGGGCCTGATCGGGGTTGAAGGTGATCAGGCGGTAATCGTCGTAATTCACCGAATCAAGGAAGCTTTTGACCGCTTCGGGCGCTTTGTACTGCGCCGCAGCAAGGGCGCGCATCTCTTCGGTCAGCGACTCGAACGAGAACGGCTGCGAGACCGGCACGGGAGCCGGTGCTGCGGGGGCCGAATCGGGCGTGGGTGCCGCCGCGTCGTCCGCCGGTGCGGCGGTTTGCGCGCGCGCACCTTCCGTCAGGGCGGTGGAGGCATAAAGCATTGCCGACGCTGGGATCATCGCGATCAGAGACCGGCGAGAGAGGGTAACAGCGCGAGGGGGCAGGCTGGGCATGATGACGCGGGCTTTCCAGGATTTCGAAACTACAGATGACATTTCTGCGACGCTGCATCCATATGGATTGAAGCGGTGGAAACGCAATGCTGCAATGCACGAAAAGCATGACGGAAACGTTGCTGCCCGCGAATTTTCGCCGACGTTGCCGCGTTGCAGCAGCGGTTGCGCGCCGACCCGGCAGCCCGGAGGGGTTCCGGACCGGATTTCAGCAACTTGGCGCGGTGTTCCGGCGCGGATGCTGCGGGCGCGGGTACCGCAATCAACGGCCCCGCCGCGCCCCGATTCCCGCATAGGATGTGCGCGCCTGCCCCAGCCGGGAATGGGCTCTGCGCCCGCGCGCGGCGTCGGGTTCCGCCACCCTCTGGCGCCCACCGCGGGGCCGGATCATCTCCGCGAACCGCCCCCAAACCGATATGCAAACCGATATGCGAAATGGCCCCCACCCGGAAGGTGGAGGCCATCGGCCGCTGCCCTCCCAGCGGAAGGGGCCAGGTCTTTCACTCAGATCAGAGCAAACCCGCCGCGCAGGGCAAATCGGCGATGCGCACCGCCTGCCCCGTGGCCGCCGATTGCTGCGCCGCCATGCCCATCACGCAGGCCCACCAGCCGTCCGACAGCGCCACCTCGATCGGCGCCGCCCCCATCGCGGCTTTCGCAAAGCGTGCGTGCTGATAATAGGTCGAGCCGTTGTGGTCGCCCGCCGCCAGAAGCTGCGGGTCCACCGGGATCTCGACCATCACCGGCCCTTTCGGATCGCGCGGGCTGACAATCACCTGCGGCACCGGCGGCTCGCCCAGATGCGCGGGCCAGAAGCGGCCCGGCCCCGGCACCAGACATTCGATCTTGCCCTTCGGCCCCACCGCGCTGATCTCTTCCTGATAGCGCGCGCCCTCGGCGAACATGCACAGTTCCAGCATCGCGCGCGCGCCGGAGGCAAAGTCGATGATCACATAGGCATTGTCCCAGATATCCGGCACTTCGCCGCCATAGGCCTCATCGAGATGGTTGTTTGCCTGCCCGCCCGAGGCCATCACCCGCACCGGGTCCGATTGCAGAATGTGGCGCATCAGATCGAAGAAATGGCAGCATTTCTCGACCAGAGTGCCGCCGGAATTGCGGTTGAAGCGGTTCCAGTCGCCGACTTTCTCCAAAAAGGGAAAGCGGTGCTCGCGGATGGTCAGCATCTTGACACCGCCGGTGGCTGCCTCGGCCTCTTCGATCAGCCGGGTGACGGGGGGCATATAGCGATATTCCATCGCCACCCAGATCGGCGCCGGATAGGCCGCGCGCAAAGCCGCCAGACGCGGCGCATCGGCCGGATCGGTGAACAGCGGCTTTTCCACCAGGATCGGCAGCGGGCGGATGCGAGCAATCTCTTCCAGCTGTTCCAGATGCAGATAGTTCGGGCTGGCGATCAGCAGAACATTCACCGCGCTGACCGAGAGAAGCTCGGTGATCGACCCCGCCTTGCGCGGCTCGCCCAGACCCAGCGCGGCGCAGGCATTGGCAGAGGCCGCCCGCATCCCGGCATCCGGCTCATAGATTGCCGCGACGCGGGCGCCTTTGATCAGCGCGATATTGCGCAAATGCTCTTGGCCCATCATGCCGCAGCCGATGATGCCATAGGTGAGATTGTCCAATTTATCCCCTCCCTTGGAGATGCAGGTTACTTGAGCCGCGCGACGTAGCGCGCGACCCGATGGTCGAACCAGGTCCAGGAGGTTTCGGCGCGCGCGCCATCCTGGGCCCAGCTGATGCGGGTGATGAGGGGCACCGGCGTGCCCGCCTCAAGGGTGAAGGCGGCGGGGGCCCAATCGGGCACCGCGCCCAGGCCCACCTGATCCTCGGCGCGCACGATGCGCAGGCCAAGCCGGGTGCGGTAGTAAAGATAGAGCGATTCAGAGAGATCTTCGCGCGCGATGGTCTCGGCATAGGAGCCGTCCAGCCAGATCTCTTCCACGGCAGTGATCTGCCCGGAAAGGCGGCGCAGACGTCTGATTCGATGCCCCTCGGGCGAGAGGCCAAAACCCGGCAGGCCGGGATCCTTCACCACCCGGTCGACCGAGAGCACCTCGGCGGTGGGCAGGCCACCCCCGGCGATCAGCTCAAGCCGGAACATCGCATAAAGGCTTTTGGGGTCCGAGACCGCGCGGATGTAATTCCCCGATCCCTGCACCCGCTCCAGCATGCCGCGATTTTGCAGCTCTGCCAAAGCCTTGCGCAGGGTTCCGACGGCAATGCCCATCTCATCCGCCATATCGCGCTCGGGCGGCAGACGCTCACCGTCAATCAACCGGCCCGCCGCAATGTCGCGGATCAGAAGCTCGGTGATCTGCTGATAGATCGGCAAAGAACCTTGGGTCTGGGTCATCTCGTCGAAGCATCCGGAAAATTGATACACTATTGATCTACATCAAAGCCAATGCTAGTCAAATGGAAATTCGGCTCGAAAGGGGGAGATTCGATGACCGTCGTTCCCGTGACTTCCGCAGATCTGGACGCCGCCGAGGTGTCATGGTTTGCCGCACTTTGTTCGGATGATTACGCCTATCTTGGCGTGCCGGACGGCGACCTGCGTTCCAGCTGGGCGCATTGCTCTGACATCGTGAAAACTGCCGAGGCCAAGGGCTTTCGCAACATCCTCTGCCCCTCCTCCTATCAGGTGGGCCAGGACACGCTGAGCTTTGTGGCAGGCTGCGCGCCGATCACCGAAAACATCAATTTTCTGGCGGCCATCCGCTGCGGCGAGATGCAGCCGATCATGCTGGCGCGCACCGTGGCCACGCTGGATCACATGCTGAAAGGCCGGCTGACGCTGAACGTGATTTCTTCGGATTTCCCGGGCGAAGTGGCCGACAGCAAATTCCGTTACAAACGCAGCCATGAAGTGGTGGAAATCCTGCGCCAGGCCTGGACCCGCGACAAGATCGACCATGAAGGCGAGGTCTATCAGTTCAAGAACGTACCGACCGATCCGGCGCGGCCCTATCAGGTGAACGGCGGCCCGCTGCTCTATTTCGGCGGCTATTCGCCCGACGCGCTGGAGCTTTGTGGCGCGCAATGCGACGTCTATCTGATGTGGCCCGAAACCAAGGAGCAGCTGGCCGAGCGGATGCGCGCCGTCCATGCCCGCGCCGAGGCGCATGGCCGCACGCTGGATTACGGGCTGCGCGTGCATATGATCGTGCGCGACACCGAGGCCGAGGCCCGCGAATATGCCGAACATCTGGTCAGCAAGCTCGACGATGAATATGGCAAGCTGATCCGCGACCGCGCGCATGACAGCATCAGCCTCGGCGTGTCGCATCAGGCCCGCGCCCGCGAACTGGCCGATCAGTTCGGCTATATCGAACCCAATCTCTGGACCGGGGTCGGGCGCGCGCGCTCTGGCTGCGGCGCGGCACTGGTCGGCTCGACCGATCAGGTTATGTCGGCGATTGAGGAGTACAAAAAGATGGGCATCCGCGCCTTCATCTTTTCGGGCTATCCGCACTTGGACGAGGCCGAACATTTTGGCACTAAGGTCTTGCCAAACTTGAAAACTTGCTCGCTGCCGCATGAATATGGCCGCGTGCCGACTGAAACACCTGCAACGCCGCTGGGCGTGGGAGAGCGTCGCTGATGGAGCGCATTTCGCTGACCGAGGATCTGGACTTCAGCCGTATCGTATACGGGATGTGGCGTCTGGGTGATGACGAGAACACCGCCACCGCCCATGTTCAGGCCAAGATCGAAGCCTGTCTGGCGCAGGGCATCACCACGATGGATCAGGCCGACATCTACGGCGGCTATGAGGCCGAGGCGATCCTGGGTCAGGCGCTCCGCGCCGATCCGTCGCTGCGCGACAAGATCGAGATCGTCACCAAATGCGATATCGTGGCCCCGGTCGGCAAATATGCCAGCGCACGGGTCAAGCATTACGACACCACGCCCGAACATATCACTGCCTCGGTTGAGGCGTCGCTGGCGCATATGGCCACCGACCGCATCGATCTGTTGCTGATCCACCGCCCGGACCCGCTGATGAACGCCGAGGAAACCGGCGCTTGTCTTGACGGGCTGATCGCCAGCGGCAAGGTGCGCACCGTGGGTGTGTCGAACTTCAAGCCCTGGGATTTCAGCCTGCTGCAAAGCCAGATGGAAAACGATCTGGTGACCAACCAGATCGAGCTGAGCCTGATCGCGCATGACGCGCTGACCAATGGCGATCTGGCCTTCGCGCAGGAAAACGGCATTCCGATGATGGCCTGGTCGCCCTTGGGCGGCGGCACCCTCTTTGCCACCTCGCCCGAGCCATTGCGCCTGGCGCTGAACCGGATCGCGGGCGAACAGGGCGTCAGCCCGGCGGCCGTGGCCGTGGCCTGGATCCTGCGTCTGCCCGCGACCGTGCTGCCGGTGATGGGGACCAATTCCCTCTCGCGCATCGCCACGCTGGATGAGGCGCTGAAAGTGGAGCTGGACCGTCAGACCTGGTTCGAGCTTTACACCCACGCCCTTGGCCATGAGGTGCCGTGATGATCGCGGCGGCGCCCCATCACCCGCATGAGCATCTGATCACGCCCGGTGTGGACGCGCCGCAGGCGCTCCGCCCGGCCTTGGGCTGCTTTGCCACCGGGGTGACGGTGATCACCGCCATGGATGCCGAGGGGCCGTTTGGCATCACCGCCAACAGCTTTGCCAGCGTCAGTCTGGACCCGGCGCTGGTGCTCTGGTCGCCTGCCAAAAGCTCGACCCGTTTCGCGCGCTTCACCGCCGTTCCGCATTACACCATCCATGTGCTGGGTCTGGAACAGGGCGAGCTGAGCGGCCGCTTTACCAAGGGCGGCGCGGCGTTTGACGGTCTCGATCACCACCTCAACCCCGAAGGCGCGCCGGTCATTCCCGGCACCTTGGCCCGTTTTGAATGCCGGCAATGGGCCGTGCAGGATGCGGGCGACCACGCGATCATTATCGGTCAGGTGCTGCGCGCCGCCCATCGGGAGGGAGACCCCTTGGGCTTTGCGCGCGGGCAGTTTGGCCATTTCACCCCCGGCAGCTGACCGGGGGCGAAGACGAACAGACGACCAAGCCCCGGGGAGACGGAGGGGGCGGTAAGGGAGATGGGAATGCTTCTACTCAAGGCAGCAGTCGATGGGCTGCAGGCCGCCACCAATCTGCTGGGGCGGATCAACGCTGCGGTGCTGGCGCTGGGGCGCGGCATCGGCGTTGCCTGCGTCGCCTCGATGGTGGCGATCATCCTGGTGCAGGTCTGGTGGCGCTATGTGCTGGGCAATGCCCTGCCCTGGACCGAAGAGGCCGCACGTTTCCTCATGCTCTGGATGACCGGGCTGATGGCCCCCACCGCCTTTCGGCGCGGGGGCTTTGTCGCCATTGATATGGTGCTCGGCTATCTGCCGCGGCGCCTTGGGGCGCTGATCAACCTCGCCTCGCTCAGCATCGCCTTTATCGTGATCTGGGTGGGCTTCCATCTGGGCTGGGCCGAAACGATGGGCATTGGCGGCCGCTTTACCATGTCGGCGCTGCAGGTGCCCACCAGCTGGGATTTCTCGGTCTGGATGAAGGTGCCGCGCGCCTGGATGATGGCGTCGCTCGCGGTGGGGGTGACCTTGATGCTGAGCGTGGTGATCGAGCTGATCGCCCGCACCGTGCTGCAATTGCTGGGACAGGGTCAGGGGCTGATCGTGATCGCCCAGCCCGAAGGCTTCGGAGCTGAATGATGCTGACATTATTCCTGCCGCTTTTCCTCGTCTTTCTCATGCTCGGCCTGCCGGTGGTCTTTGGCCTGATCGCCGCCCCCGGCATCCTGCTCTGGCTGAACGGGCAAGAGCGTGACATCGCCCTGCTCTATCGCAACGTCTATAATGGCATGGACAGCTTTCCGCTGATGGCCATTCCCTTCTTCATGCTGGCGGGCGAGCTGATGAACCGCGGCGGCATCACCCTGCGGCTGGTCGAGTTCAGCCAGGCGCTGATCGGCCATCTGCGCGGCGGACTGGCGCATGTGAACGTGCTCTCATCGGTGATGTTCGCGGGGCTCTCGGGCTCGGCCGTGGCCGATACCTCGGCGCTCGGGTCGATGCTGATCCCGGCGATGGAAAAGCAGGGCTATACCCGCAAATTCGCCGCCGCGATCACCGCCGCCAGCTCGGTCATCGGGCCGATCATCCCGCCCTCGGGCATCATGATCATCTATGCCTATGTGATGGGCGAAAGCGTCGCGGCGCTGTTTCTGGCGGGCATCGTGCCGGGGCTGATGGTCGGCGGCGGGCTGATGCTCCTGATCTGGCGCATGGCCGACAAATACGACTTCCCCGTCGCGTCGCGCCGCTACAGCTGGCGCGAACGCGGGCAGGCCAGCCTCAAGGCCTTCTGGCCGCTGATGACGCCGGTGATCATCATGGGCGGCATTCTGGGCGGCGTGTTCACCCCGACCGAAGCCGCCGCCATTGCCGTGGCCTATGCGCTCTTCATCGGCTTCTTCGTGCTGCGCACGCTGAAACTGCGCGATGTGCCGGGCATTCTCAATCAGGCGGGCATGACCTCGGCGGTGGTTCTCTTGTTGGTGGGGGCGGCGATGGCCTTCAAAACCGTCGCCTCGCTCAGCCACACGCCCGAGATGCTGGCCAGCGTGATCCTTGGCCTGTCGGACAACCCCTTGGTGCTGTTGTTCCTGATCAACATCCTGTTGTTCATCGTGGGGATGTTCCTTGATGCGGGTCCGGCAATCATCATTCTGGGGCCGATCCTCGGGCCGATCTTCACCTCGATGGGCGTCGACTCGGTGCATTTCGCCATCATCATGGCGGTGAACCTGACCGTGGGCCTTGCCACGCCGCCGATGGGTCTCGTGCTCTTCGTGGCCTCGTCGGTCTCGGGGGAAAAGGTGGAAACCATCTCTCGCGCCATTCTGCCCTTCCTCGCGGTGGAGGTGATCGTGATTTTCCTGATCACCTATATCCCCGCGCTGTGCCTGACGATCCCGCGGCTTGCGGGTTTTGTGAACTGACCAAAAACTTGAGATCCAGGGAGGATACCATGCTCAAGACCACGCTGAAGACCTTGCTTCTGGCCAGCACGCTGGCGGGGGCCGCCGGCCTCGCGCAAGCGGCTGACATCACCTTGCGGGCCACCGCCACCTCGAACGAGAATGATGAGGATTACGACGGTCTCGTCGTCTTCAAGAACTATGTCGAGAACGCCTCGAACGGCGCCATCGCGGTGGAATTGTTCATCGGCACCCAGCTTTGCGCCACCGGAGAAGAATGCCTGCAAGGCGTCGCGGATGGCTCGATCGACGTGTTCATCTCGACCTCGGGCGGGGCGGCGGGGCTGTTCCCCTATATTCAGGTGCTCGACCTGCCCTATCTGATGAGCGATGACCGGGTGGCGGAAACCGTGCTCTCGGGCGATTTCACGCGTGAGCTGCGCGCCCGCGCGCTGGCCGACAGCGGCGATGCGATCCGGCTGATGACCATCGGCAACACCGGCGGCTGGCGCTCTTATGCCAATACCAAAGGCACCGTGCACACGCCCGCCGACCTCAAGGGCCTGAAGATGCGCACCGTTCCCGCCGATCTGCCGCAACAGGCGGCGATGGCGGTGGGCGCCTCGCCCACCCCGATCCCGTGGCCCGAGCTGTTCACCTCGCTGCAGACCGGCGTGGTGGAGGGCACCGCCAATGGCATCACCGACATCATGTCGATGAAATTCCCGGATGCGGGGCTGAAATACCTGACGCTCGACAACCACAGCTATATGGGCGCCTTCTGGTGGATGTCGAACGCCCGCTTTGAAGGGCTGACGCCCGAGCAGAGGCAGGTGGTGGTCGATGGGTTCGCCGCGCTGCAACAGGCCACTTTCGCCAGCCCGAAGCGCAAGTCGATTCAGGCCTATGATGACTTCAAAGCCGCGGGCGGCGAAGTCTATGTGCCGACCGCCGAGGAAAAAGCCGCGTTCAAAGAGGCCGCCACCCCGGTGTTTGACTGGTTCAAGGGCAATGTGACCGGCGGCGCCGAAGTCTTCGACCAGTTCACCGCTGCGATCACCAAGGCCCAGGCCGAGGTGGATGCCGAGCGCGCCGCTGATCTGAACTGACACCACGGCCGGTGGGGGGGCTCGCCCTCCCCACCGGCATCTCCCGCGCCCGCTATGGCATCGCCGCTGCGGACCAAGACCCGCGCCCGTCCCGGGTGCAGGCGCCCTCTCCCTTCCCCCCAAGCGACACCCTCCGGCCCTGCGGCGCGGCCCCCGGCGCGGCGGCCTGATGTGCCGCAGGCTGGCCCCCTGCCCCGCCCGCGCCATTGGCCCGCGCCCCACCGGCGCCCCGCCGATGCGGCAACCGCTTTCGGGGCCCGGCCTCCCTTTCCGACCGATTCTTCCACCGCCGATGCGCCCGCCCTCCCGGCGGGCTTTTGACGTTTGGCGGGGGCAAAACCCGTGTCGGCGATCCGTCGCCGACGTCTGCGCAGATTTCCGCACCCCATCCGAAAGAAGGGATTGGCAGACCTTCGCCCATCTGCATCTGCCATAAGGCGGCAGACCCCGGGCCTTTGGCATCCACACCACCCATGCGAAGCGTTGCCCCACCCTGAGGAACAGGCGACCCTGTAACTGAGCAGTAAGAAAGACCGCAAAGGTCGACACAAAAGGACGCAAGATGCCTGGCCCCAATCGCCCGCCAAGCTCGGCCCCGCCACAGGCGGGCGCGACGAGCACGCCTTCGCATGGCTGGATGACCTATGTTCTGTTTGACATGATCGCCTATGCCGAACGCAACAAGCTTGCCGATGTCGTTGAAGAACTGACGCTGGCAGCCGAGCGGATCGCGCCTTTGGTGGTCTCGACCGAGGCAGAACCGGCAACCGACCTTGCCGAGCCCTTGTGTGACGTCATCGCCTTCCCGGCACGGGGCTGAGCCGCATAACCGCGCGAAAGCCGCGGCAAGCGACGGTTTGCTACCATCGATTCGTCAAGCCTCTATCCCTTCGATTCGCAGCACTATACTTTTGCACTTATCCACATCCCCAAGGACAGGTGCCTTAAACCAGTGGTTGTGAGACTGTTAACCATAGGCGGAAAACCGCTACTGGCCAAAAAAGATAGGGCGGCGACCCTGCGAACACGGCCCAAGACATAAAAAACGAATGACGGCTGAGCACAGAGCAGGACATATCATGACCGACCAGAGCTATACTCCCCGCGCGGCCTCTCCCTTGCACGAACTTTCGCATTGGGATGGCCTGCGCCACTTTTTTTCTGGACTCGCGAGTAAGTTGTTTTCCACCACCGCCCGGACCGAGACCGCGTCGGCTGCGCCCATGCTGCTGACCCGTCCGCTGCCGGGCACCGCCACCGCGGGCGGCACCCCGAATGCACCGCTGTCCGCCGAGCGCCCCGCCGGGCTGCCGCAGGTCAAGCGCAACCTCGGCCGCAAGCCCGAGCAAATTGGCGGCTGGACGGTCTATGACAGCTACCCGCGGATGTTCGCCAGCGCCTTCACCGACACCCGCCCGGTGATGATCGCCGCGATGGATGCGGATCCGCTGATGGCGCAAATCGGCTGGCTGCGCGCGATGGGTCTGCAGGTTTTCACCTCGGGCCGTCTGGAACATGCCACCCGCGAACTGGCCCGCAACCGCACGAAATGGTCGGTGCTGATCGTCGACCTCGACGGTTTTGGTCTGGCCGAGGGCGGCTCTACCGCCGACAGCCTGCGCGACCTGCGCGCGCGGATGCCGGAAATTGTGGTGATCGGCGTTTCGACCACCGTTGCCAACAACGATTTCTCGACCGACCGTCTGGCGCTGTGTGATGTGACCCTGCGCGGCCCCGTCTCGCTGGCCGCGCTTGAGCTTGGCATGAACGAAGCCGCGATGAACAACCTCGTCTGGCAATCGCGCCGCGCGGCCGACAAACTCTCGACGATGACCGAGGTGGAGGCCGCACATGGCTGACACCATCACCGCCGAACAGTTGCACCCCAGCGCACTGGTCACCATCGCCATCGGCCGCGGCCTGTGTCAGGGCGAGCTGGTCGACCAGCCGCGCAACGGCATCGCCGCCATCAGCGGGCCGAATGGCCCCCTGGTCGGACACCTCGTCACCGCTTGGCGTCCGCAGCATGCAGGCGCCTGCGGGGCCTAGGGCCGATCCCGATTGGATGTGGATCCGACCGCGCCCGCCCGCATGGCAGTGCGGGTGACACCCCCCGGCGCAGATCCTCTTCCAAGGGCCGCAGAGCAATCTGCGGCCCCTTTTCATCGCCCAGCGTGTCATCGCCCTCCACGTCATCGCCTCCCGCATCACCGGCCTGCGCCAATGCGGCAGCCTTGCGCCGCGGCATGGCGAAACCGCGCGCCGGATCACCCGGCCTGCGGCGGAGGATCGCTCCCGGAGTGCGGCACCTGCGACGGCGCCCGATCAAGCCCCCTCCCGCCCCCCGAGGTTGCGCGCGTTGATTGCCCAAAAGAAATCCCCCGCCACAAGAGCTGTGTCGGGGGATTGCTCAGGCAAAACGGCAGGTGCGTTCAGCAGATCGAATGTTGGTTGGCAATCATCGCCGCATGGGTGCGGTTCTTCGCCCCCAGGCGCGTGCAGATCGAGCGCATGTACATTTTAATCGTCACCTCCGAGAGGTTCAGGTCCCGCGCGATCTCTTTGTTGGTTTTACCCTCGCAAAGTTTTTTCAGCACCCGGGTTTCCTGCGGGCTCAGGCTCCAGCCCGATTGCGCGGTATTCGGCTCGGGGTCCGTCATATAACTCATCGGCAGGAAAATCTCGCCCGCCAGCACAAAACGGATCGCGTTGAGCAGGGATTTGGCCGGAAGCGTTTTCGGGATAAAGCCGCGCGCACCGTTTTCCAGCGCACTCGCCACCGTCTCGCGTGAGGCATTGCCCGAGAAGAGCACGACCGCCCGCCCGGCATTGGCCTCAACCGCCCGGGTCACCCCGGCAAGCCCCGCCATGCCCGGCATCGTATAATCCAGGAGCACCACGTCATATCCGCCGCGCGTCGCAATCGCCAGCAAAGCCGAATCGAGGTTCTCACTCATGTCGACTTCAAGTTCGGGTTGCTCGCGCAGGTAATGTGCGATCATCTCACGGATAAGCTGGTGATCGTCCGCGATCAGCACTGACATCGTGCGGGTATCTGTCATACGCCCTGCCTCGTTTCTTCTGTTTGCGGCACAAACCCCTGTGGGCATTGCCTAACCGCTTGTCCCCGTTCATAAGCGGAGGACGCCATCACCTTTGTGACGCCTCTCCCAACCCTAAGCAACCTTGACTTGTGCAGATTGTCCGCATCCATCCTTTAAAGATATATTAAAATACGTTTGCGCCAACACTATTCTTTTGGAGGTATTCCTCGACCTGCCCGGCGGCCATAGGGTATTCAGGCGTAGTATGGTCGAAGGATTTGTATCCATGGTTTCTGAATTTGTGATCCGTTCGGCCGATTTGGCCGGAACGGCTCTTACGCGTCGCCGCATGGGCAAGCAGACAATCGGGCACCGGGCGGCCAGCCTGGCGCTTGCGCTGGTGGCGGCCCTCGGGACCGTTGCGCTCACCCCGCCGCTCCATGCACAGGAAACCATCGCCCCGCTGACCGCCCTTCCGCTGCCCACGGGGCCGATTGTGCTGACCGTCACCGGCGATATCAGCGTGACCAATCAGGACGGCGCTGCGGTGTTTGACGATGCGATGCTGGCGACGCTGCCCGCGATCAGCTTCACCACGACCACCAACTGGACCGAGGGCGCGCATGAGTTTTCGGGCCCGGCGCTCTCGACCGTGCTTGCGGCCCTGGGGGCGGGGCCGGGCATCGTCGATGCCAAGGCCGCCAATGACTACGCGGTCTATTTTGAGCCCGCCGAAATCGGCACCGACGCGCCGATCATCACCCGTCTGATCGACGGCAAGACGTTTTCGCTGCGGGACAACGGCCCGCTCTGGGTCCTGTATCCCTATGACAGCAGCGCCGATTACGAGACAGAGAAGGTATATTCGCTGTCGATCTGGCAATTGGCCAGCCTGCACGTCCGCCAACCGTGAGTGCGCGCGCCTCCCTGCGCGGACGTCCGGAGACTGCGGAGCCGCATCGGCAACCCCGTCTGACTCTGCTCACGATCTGGGTGGTGCCCATGATCGTGCTGATGGCTGCCGCAATTTCCGGCATGTCGCTCTATACCCATGCGATCAACACCCAGCTTGACCGGCTGCGCGCGGCACAATCCGACAATACCACCTGGATCATCAGCCAGATGGAAGTGGATTATCTGCGCTTTCAGCACGCGGTTGAGCTGGCGATCAGCTATCCGCCGGACCCCGACAAGATTGAGGATCCCCGGCTGGATGACGTCCGGCGCACCTATGACATTCTCTACAGCCGGATCTCGGTGATTTCGGGTGGCAATTACACCCATGCGGTGCATCCGATGTCGGATCTGACCGACATCTGGGCCGAATTGCGCGAGGCGTTGCTGTCCAACACCCCGCTCATCGACAGCGCCAACCCCGTGCTGCGGGCGGGCCTGCCGCAAATGTACGCCCATAATTCGGCCCTCGATCAGAAGATCCGGGATTTTGTGGTCTCGGCGCTGCTGGTGCAGATCGACCATGCCGCGATCGAGCGCGAACAGATCCGCTCGCTTCTGGGCCGGTTCTGGGGTCTGGCGATGGTGCTGATCCTGATCCTGGCCGGGATCACCTGGACGCTGGTGCGGCTTTACCGCGACCTGCGGCTGCGCACGGCGGCGACCGAGCGCGCGATCTCGAACCTGACCACCACCATCGAAAGCTCGCTCGACGCGGTGATCGTGGCGGATGCCGCCGGGCTGGTCACGCAATACAACTCCGCCGCCCGCAAGATCTTTGGCTATTCCGAAACCGAGGCTTTGGGGCAATCGCTCTGGACGCTGTTCATGCCCGAGCGGTTCCGCGATGAGCACAAGCGCGGCATGGCCCGCTTCATGCGCACCGGCACCGGCAGCCTGACCAACCGGGGCCGGGTGCTGCTGACCGCCATGCGCAAGGATGGCACCGAATTTCCGGTGGAAGCCGCCATCGTTTCAGACCGCAATTCCGAAGGCTCGCTGATTTTCATCGGCTTTGTGCGCGACGTCTCGGACCGGTTGCGCATCGAGAACACGCTGAAACAGGCGCGCGACCGCGCTCTGCGCTCGGAACAGGCGAAATCGCGTTTCCTCGCGGTGATGAGCCATGAGATGCGCACGCCGCTGAACGGCGTGGTGGCGGCGCTGGATGTGATCGAGCGGACGACGCAAATGTCCAGCCGCCAACGGCGGTTCCTCTCGATCGCGCAAAGCTGCTCGGCGACCGCGCTGGAGCAGATCGGCGATGTGCTCGAACTGACGCGTCTGGACAGCGGGATGCCGCTGGAACCGGAGGTGCGTTTCGACATCGTGGCGCTGATGAGCGAGATCGTGAAACAGGGCCGCCCGCTGGCACGTGCCAAGGGCAATGATCTGGCGCTGCGCCTGCCCGACAGCGCCGTCGGGCAGATCCCCAGCCAGGTGGTGGGGATGAAGCGGCTTTTGGGCCGGGCGCTGTTCAACCTGATGGGCAATGCGCTGAAATTCACCGAAGGCGGCCGGATCACCATTTCGGCCACGCTGGCCGAGCGGCAGGAGAATGACCTGATCCTGCGCATCGAGGTCGCCGACACCGGCATCGGGATTCCGCCCGATCAGCAAGAGCGGATCTTTGAGAATTTCGAGACGATGGACGACACGTTCACCCGCACCGCGCAGGGCACCGGGCTTGGCCTCGGCATTGCCCGGCGCGCGGTCGAGGCGATGGGCGGCCGCATCGGCGTCGAGAGCGAACCGGGCAAGGGTTCGACCTTCTGGTTCACCTGCCACTTCCAGGCGGCCGTGCTGGCGGGCGCGGAAGTGAACGTGGCGGCGGTGGTGCCGGAGGAACTTGATGATGAGGCGCCCGAGCTGGCCATCCCGGGCCTCCCCGCTCCGGAAAAGGCGCTGGAGCGGCCTTTGGTGGCGCCGGTGCGGGCGCTCTCGGTGCTGATTGCCGAGGACAATCCGATCAACCGGCTGGTGCTGGATGAGATGATGCGGCGCATGGGGCATATGACGCAGCTGGCCGAGAATGGCCGGATTGCGATGGAAATGGCCGGGGTGACGGCGTTTGATCTGATCCTGATGGACATCTCGATGCCCGAGATGGACGGGCTGGAGGCCACGCGCCGCATCCGCGCGGGCGGTGCCTCGCACCGGGCCTGGATCGTCGGCGTGACGGCGCATGCGATGGATGGCGATCTGGCCGAATATGCGGCGCATGGCTTTGACGAAATGATGCCAAAACCCGTGACATTTGACCGGCTGGATGCGATGCTGCTGCGGCGCAGCACGACCAATCCCGAGCCGGCGCGGTCAGGCCCTGCCGCAGATGGTTCTGCGCCATCTGCTGCTGATGAGATGGAGGAAAATGACTTTGGTGATCCGATTGTCCCGGCAACGGCATCGGGCATCGCCGGTATAAATCTGGAAATCAGCTGTTTGATCGACGATTTGCACGCCGAACAAACGGCATCGGCCGCATCGCCCGCGACCTTGTCTCCCGCCCAGGGGGGCGGGGACGGTGCCGCGCCTTCGGCATCTGCCGGAACCCTTCCCGTAGCCGGGGCTGAAGCGGCAGCAGATCCGCATGTTTCTGTCTCGGTGACGGCCCCCCAGCCTGTAATGATTGACGAGGTACTCCCGATGAATTCTGCCTCTCCTGTTCAACAAACCGACGCTGATTTTCCGCCCCTGGCGGCCACTGTGCCCGCCAGCAATGTTCTGGACACTCAGGTCCTGAACGAAGCGATGGACCTGCTGGGCCCGGAGCGTTTCCTCGAAATGACCAACCGCTTCCGCGACGAAGCCCGGGGCACGATGGAGGGTCTGGCGCGCCGTCTGAATGAGGCGCTTCCCACCCAAGGCGCTGAGATTGCAGGTGAACTGCACCGGCTGGCGGGGGCGGCTGCGCTGTTCGGCGGCGTCACCCTGTCGCGCCGTCTGGCCGCCGCCGAGGATGTGCTGCGCCGCGATGGTCCGGCCTATCTGATCCCGGACCTGCCCTCGCTCACCTCGGCCTGGCGCGCGCTCGACTGGGCCTTGGTTGCCGTCGGCGACCCGGGCGATGCCACCCCCAGCGCCCCGGCTGCGGCGCCGCGCAAGGCGGGCACCGGCCTCTGAGACCACAACCGACCACAAAAAGGGGGCCCGCTGGCCCCTTTTTGACCTGCGGCCCTGCTTTTTCAGGCCGCACGGCGAATCCGCATCAGCCGTTCCACGATCGGCGCCCCCGTGATCACCACGGTGATCACCACGATCATCCGCATCACGTGATGCGTAACCACAAAGCCCAGATCGGCCCCCGGGACACTGGCGAGCACCGTCATCTCGGCCTGCCCACCCGGCGCAAAGTCCAAGAACCCCTCGACCGGCCGCGCGAGGTCCCTCAGCGCCACCAGCTCGGTAAGGCCCGCCGCCAGCGCCCCGATCAGCAGCACGAAAACCACCCCCGAGGCCACCACCCGCCGCAGCTCGCGCCAGGTGACGGGGCGCGGGCCGAGGTCGAAATGCGGCTGCACATCGAGGCGGCGCACCGGGTCCGCCTGCGCGCCTTGCGCGGCCGCGAGCGCGGTGACGACGCGGAATAGCCCCTCTCACCACTCACAGTTTCGGGAGCCTGCGCGGGCAACAGAATCGCCAGAAACTCCCGCAACACGCCATAAATAAACGCAAATATCAGGGTGCTTACGGCAGTTAACATTGTCCCGGCGCAAGCTTCTGCCCCGCCCCTGCGCTCTGCCCCCCCGGACGGGGCATTTCTGCATCTGGACAGGCGGTCTGCGCCGATGTACCTCAGGGGTCAAAAGTTGACTGTTTTACTCGACAAGCCCCTTTGCCCGCCCTGACCGGCCCGGATGCCGCGAGGAAGGGACCCGACGGAGAGCCCCGATGACCGAGACCTGCCCGCCCGCCGCCACTGTGCCCCCCCGCCAGATCTGGCCCGCCGACCGCGCCGCGCGCTACCGCGCCCTTGGCTATTGGAGCGGCGAGAGTTTTGCGCAGATGCTGGCCCGGGTGGCCGCCGCCCAGGGCGCGCATCCGGCGGTGATCGCAGGTGAAACGCGCTGGAGCTATGCCGAGCTTTTGGAGAAAGCACAGCGTCTCGCCGCAGGCTTTGCGGGCCTGGGGCTGTGCCCCGGCGACCGGGTGCTGGTGCAACTGCCGAACCGGGCCGAGTTCCTGTCGGTGGTCTTTGGCCTCTTTTGGGCGGGACTTGTGCCGGTCTACGCCCTGCCCGCGCATCGCGCGGCCGAGGTCGCGCATCTGGCGCGCAAATCGGGCGCGCGCGCCTATGTGGTGGCCGACCGTCATGAAGGGTTCGACTATCGCCCCCTCGCGAGGGCTTTGCGCGCCGAACTGCCGGATCTGACCGAGGTCGTCGTGCTGGGCGAGGCCGAGGAATTCACCCCGCTCCGCGCCTTTGACGCCTTGGCGCCGCTGCCGATGGTGGCGGTGGACGCCGCTGCGGTGGCGTTTTTGCAAATCTCGGGCGGCAGCACTGGCCTGCCCAAACTGATCCCGCGCACGCATGACGATTACCTCTATTCCTGCCGTGCCAGCGCCGAGATCTGCGGCCTTACCCCGGACAGCATCTACCTTGCCGCGCTGCCCGTGGCACATAACTTCCCGATGAGTTCCCCCGGCGTCATGGGTGCACTCTGCGCATGCGCGACGGTGGTGATGGCCCCGAACCCCTCGCCCGACACCGCCTTCGCGCTGATCGCGGCGGAAAGGGTCACCATCACCGGCCTCGTGCCGCCCCTGGCCCTTCTGTGGCTGCAGGCGGCCCCCGGCACGGCGCATGACCTCTCCAGCCTGCAGGTCTTACAGGTGGGCGGCGCGAAATTCACCCCGGAGGCGGCAGCACGCGTGCGCCCGGTGCTGGGCTGCACCCTGCAACAGGTGTTTGGCATGGCCGAGGGGCTGGTGAATTACACCCGCCTAAATGATCCGGAGGCGGTCATCATCGGCACGCAAGGCCGCCCGATCAGCCCCGAGGATGAGGTTCTGGTGCTTGATGACGCCGGAGAGCCGGTGCCCGAGGGCATGCCCGGACATCTTCTGACCCGCGGCCCCTATACGATCAGCGCCTATCACGACGAGCCGACCGCCAATGCGCGCTCCTTCACGCCGGATGGCTATTACCGCACCGGTGATATCGTGCGCCGCCTGCCCGGCGGCTATCTTGAGGTGCAGGGCCGCGCCAGCGATCACATCAACCGCGCGGGCGAAAAGATCTCGGCCGAGGAGGTCGAGGATCACCTGCTGGCGCATCCCGCCGTCTTTGACGCCGCCGTGGTCTCGGTGCCCGATGCCTATCTGGGCGAGCGGATCTGCGCCTTTGTGGTGCCGATGCCGGGGGCCGAGCCGCCCAAGGCCGCCACGCTGAAGGGATTTGTGCGCGCGCGCGGCATTGCGGCGTTCAAAGTGCCCGATCAGGTGGTCTTCCTGCCCGCCTTTGAAACCACCGCCGTGGGGAAGGTCAGCCGCAAGGCCCTGCGCGCCGCCCTGCGGGACCAATTCCTGATGACCGGAGATGTCGCATGACCCTGACCGCCCCCCTCACCCTCGCCCGGATGCGCGCCGACATTGCCACCGCCATTGACCTCGCCCCGGAAGAGCTGGGGCTGGAAGATAATCTCATGGACCTCGGCCTCGACTCGCTGCGCTTGATGAACCTGACGCTGCTCTGGCAAGAGGCCGGGCTGAAGATGGATTTCGGCATTTTCGCGGAATCCGCCACCCTGGGCGAGTGGTGGCAGGCGGTGGAACAGCACCGGCAGGAGGGCTGAGATGACCCGGGACCCGCGTCTTGCCGCGCCCTCCCCCGCGACATGGGACGGCAGCCCCCGCCCCCTGACCGAGGCGCAACAGGGCCTCTGGACCGCGCAGGCGCTGGACCCGGCCAATCCGATCCTGAACACCGGGCAATATATCACCCTGACCGGGCCGCTCGACCTGCCCGCCTTCCGCACCGCCATGACACAGATGCTGGCCGAGACCGCCGCCCTGCGCCTGCGTTTTGGCCTGCGGGACGGGGTGCCCAGCCAGTGGCTGGCCCCGGAGCTGCCTGCGCTGCGCGAGGTGGATCTGACCGCCCTGCGCGAGGCCGAGGCCCGGGCCACGGCCCTCGCGCAGATGCAGGCTGACACGGCCCGCGCGACCGATCTCGCCGCCGATCCCGTGGCGGCCTTCACCCTCTTCCGGCTCAGCCCGACCCTGCATCTGTGGTATGAGCGCATTCACCATCTGGCCACGGATGGCTATGCGATGGTGCTGATCACCAACCGCATCGGCGCGCTCTATTCCGCGCAGGTGGAGGGCCAGCCCGCCCCCAGCCCGATCCCGCCGCTGGAGCGCGCTTTTGACGAAGATGCCGCCTATCGCAACAGCCCCCGCCGCGCCGAAGATGCGGCCTTCTGGCAGGCGGAAATGGCGGGACTTGGCGATGTCACCGGCCCGGTCCCGGGCCGTGCGCTGACCGCCCATCACCATCACCGCGCCCGCCGCGATCTGCCCGCCGAACTGCGCCATAGCCTGACGGCACGCGCGCAAACGTTGGGCCTTGGCTGGCCCGATGTTCTGACCACCCTCACCGGCGCCTATGTCGCGCGGTTTCTGGGTTCCACAGAGCCGGTCATCGGCGTGCCCTATATGGCGCGGATGGGCAGCAAGGCCGCCCGTGTCCCCGCCATGCTGATGAACGTACTGCCGCTGCGCCTGGCCCTGCCCGACGCCCCGCTGGATGTCGTGCTGACGGCCAATGCCGCGCGTCTGGCCGAGGGGCGCAAACATGGCCGCTACCGCTCGGAGCAGCTGCGCCGGGATCTGGGGCGCACCGCGCTCGACCAGCGGCTCTATGGGCCCATGGTCAATGTGCAGCCCTTCGACATGCCCCCGGTTTTCAGCGGCTTGCAGGCCGATCTTCACATTCTGGGCGCGGGTGCGGTGGACGATCTCACGCTGACCTTCCGGGGCGACGCTACCCACAGCCTGCTGCTGGAAGTGGACGCAAACCCCCGCCTTTATGACGCAGAAACCACCGAGGCGCATGCCGACCGGCTCATCGCCTTTCTCACCCGCGCCGCGGTGGCCGAGAGCCTCGCTGATGTCCCCACCGCCACGCCGGAAGAGGCCGAGCGGCATGTCTTCACCCTGAACGCCACCGAACATCGGCTGCCCGCCGTTACGCTGACCGAGCTGATCACCGCGCAGATGCGCGCCACGCCCAGCGCACCAGCGGTCACCTTCGGCACCACCACCCTGACCTATGCCGAGCTGGACCGCCGCAGCGCCGCCCTGGCCGCAGAGCTCCGGGCGCTGGGTGTGGGTCCGGGCAAGCTGGTCGCCGTGGCGCTGCCCCGCTCGGAACATCTCCCGGTCGCGCTGATCGCGGTGCTGCGGGCGGGCGGGGCCTATCTGCCGCTCGACCCCGAAACACCCGCCGAACGCCTCACCCTGCTCGCCCACCGCGCGGCACCTGTGGCCATCCTCTGTGCCACCGGTTTTGCCATCGAGGGCACGGATATCCCGCATCTCTCCCCCGATCTTTGGGCGCGGGAGGGGGCGGCGCCAGACCCCGGCACCACGCCGCAGGATCTGGCATATGTCCTCTACACCTCCGGCTCGACCGGAGAGCCGAAAGGGGTGATGATCGAGCATCAGGCCATCGTGAACCGCCTCCTTTGGATGCGCGATCACTATGGGTTCACGGCGCAGGACCGCATCCTGCAAAAGACCCCGGCCACCTTTGATGTCTCGGTCTGGGAGTTCTTCTTGCCCGCCCTTTGCGGTGCGTGCCTCGTGCTGGCCGCCCCCGGCGCGCACCGCGATCCGGCGGAAATCGCCCGGTTGATCCGCGAGGAAGGCATCACCACGCTGCATTTCGTGCCCTCGATGCTCTCGGCCTTCCTCGCCGCCCCCGGCTCGGCGGGGCTGCGCCTCACCCGCGTCTTCTGCTCGGGCGAAGAGCTGACCGCCGACCACCGCGCCCGCTTCCACGCGCGGCTGACGGCCGAGCTGCACAACCTCTACGGCCCGACCGAGGCGGCGGTGGATGTCTCCTACTGGCCCGCGACGCCGGAGGATGTCAGCGCGCCGCTGCCGATCGGCTGGCCGGTCTGGAACACAAGGCTTTATGTGCTCGATGCGCAGATGCGCCCGGTGCCGCCCGGCGTGGCGGGGCAGCTGTACCTCGGCGGGGTACAGCTCGCGCGTGGCTATCTGGGGCGCGACGATCTGACCGCAGAGCGGTTTTTGCCCGATCCGTTCCGCCCGGGCGACCGGATCTATGCCACCGGCGATCTGGCGCGCTGGCGGCCCGATGGCGCGGTGGTCTACCTTGGCCGCAACGATCATCAGGTGAAGATCCGCGGCATCCGCATTGAGCTGGGCGAGATTGAAGCGGCGATCCTCGCCACCGGCCTTGTGCGCGACACGGTGGTTGTGGCGCGCGAGGACCGCGCGGGCGACCGCAAGCTGGTGGCCTATCTCGTGCCGGGTCCGGGCTTTTCGCCCGAGGCCTTCGCCACCCGCCTCACCGCCAGCCTGCCCGGCCATATGATCCCGGCAGCGCAGGTGCTGCTGGGCGCGCTGCCCCTCTCGCCCAATGGCAAGCTGGAGCGCCGGGCCCTGCCCGCCCCGGTCTTTGACGAGGGCACGGGCGCGCCGCCCGAGGGCGCGACCGAGCAGCAATTGGCCGATCTTTTCGCCGAGACGCTGGGCCTTGCTGCCCCGCCCCACCGCAGCGCGGATTTCTTCGCGCTCGGCGGCGACAGCCTGCTGGCGCTGCGGCTGATGCTGCGGATCGAAGAGGTCTTTGGCCGCGATCCCGGCCTTGGCAGTCTCTTTGAACGCCCCACGGTGGCGGGGCTCGCGGCGGTACTGGCGGCGGGCGAGGCCGCAGCCTCCGGCCTTGCCCCGCTGATGCCGCTCTCACCAGAGACGGCGGGCGCACCGCTGGTGCTGATCCACCCGGCGGGGGGGCTTGGCTGGTGTTATCGCGGGCTGGCGCAGGCGCTGCCCGGCCGCGCGGTCTGGACGCTGCAGGCCCCGCTCTTGCAGGAGGGGGGCGATCTGCCCGCGAGCATCGAAACGCTGGCCGAGGATTATGCCCACCGCCTGACCGGGGCTTTCCCGGAAGGGATCTTGCATCTGGCGGGCTGGTCGGTGGGCGGCATTCTGGCGCAGGCGGTGGCGGTGCGGCTGCGCGCCCTCGGGCGGCAAGTGGGGCTTTTGGCGCTGCTCGATGCCTATCCCGCCGATGTCTGGCGTGATGAGCCGGAGCCGGGCCCCGCCCGTGCCCTCCGCGCGCTGCTGGCCATCGCGGGGCATGACCCGGAGGCGCATCCCGAACTCGACAGCCGCGCGGCGGTGGTGGGGTTCTTGCGGCAGAGCGGCACCGCGCTAGGGGCGCTGCCCGAGACGGTGCTCGACGGGGTGGTGAGAGTGGTGACGGGCAGCAACCGGCTGGTGCGGCAGCATCACCACGCGCGCTACGACGGCAGGCTGACCCATATCCGCGCCGATCTGGACCACGCCGGGCGCGATCTGACCGCAGCACTCTGGGCGCCCTATGCGGCTGAGGTCGAGGCGATGGGCCTGCCGGTGCTGCATGCGGGCATGGTTTCGCCCGAGGCCTGCGCCCGTCTGGCCCCCGCCCTCGCCCGGCGCATGGCAGAGGCTGAAGCCGACGGCTGAGATGGCGGCTCAGGTGGCGACCAACGCGGCGGCGGGCTGATCAGCCTGCCGCCAGCGCCAGACTGCCGGGCAGCGACTGCGCGAGGCTGTCGATATGCACGGCCCCCGCCAGAACCGCGCAGGTCAGCGCCAGCCCGGGCCGCGCGGCAAGGCGCCCGGCCAGCGCCATGGTCAGCGGCGGCGGGCCGGACGCGGCCCCGGCGGCAGGCGCCGGGCTTCCCCGGTGCTTTTCGCATTCCCCCACCGCCAGATAGACCCTTTTCGGATCCGCCGCGTCGAAAGCTGCCGCCGCCTCCAGCGCCGCGATCCGCGCCGGATCCCACCAGACCGATGGGCTGATGATGCCATACCGCGCGAATGCCTCCGGCCGCGTCAGCAGTGCCGTGAGCGTGCAAAGCCCACCGAAACTGTGGCCCCAGAGCATCCGCCGCGCCGGATCAATCCGGAGATCCGCCTCGGCCCCGGCCCGGATCGGCCCGCAGAGCCGGTCAAGAAACACCGCCGCCCCGCCCGCCAGATGCGCGGGTTGCACCGGATCGGGAAAAGGCGGCACGCCCGGCGCGGCGGGCGTGTAATCAAGGTTGCGCGGCCCCCGGGCAAAGGCGGCCTCCATGTCATAGCCGATGCCCGCCACCACCAGCCCCGGCACCGCCGCCAAGAGGGCGGGCGTCAGCGCCGCAAAGGCCGCATTGCCGTCGAGCATATAGAGAATCGGCGCCCCCGCCGCAGGGGCCGCCCGATGCGGCACCGCCAGAAACAAGCGGTAGGCGGGACCGCCCGGCAGGCTCTCGCCGCAGGTCGCGCGCGGCAGGATCCGCGTCACAACGCTGTGACTGGCGGGCGGATCCGCGACCAGCCGCGCCGCCGCCTGCGCCGCCCCCGCAGCCGCAACGGCGCTTTGGCCCACAGGGATTTCGGGCGGAAGGCGCGGGCGGGACATCTGCTTTTCCTCAACGGGGCCGGTCATGCTGCGTTTCTTTTTTAATTGACAATTATTGTCAACTTAATTCCTTTGCGGCAAAAGCACCCCCGGCGCCACGCTGCCGACCGCCCGCGCCCGCCACCGCTGACACCACCGCTGACACCGCCGAAAGGATGCCCCATGGCCCGCCTCCCCTCCCGTTCTGCCCGCCTGCTGCCGCTGCGCGGGGTGCTGACGGCGATGGTGCTCGGACTGGCGCTGCTGGCGGCCCTGCCCCGGATGGCGGCGGCCGACACCGGCGGCACCGAGATTACCGCGACCGATATCACCGGGCGCGAGGTCCATCTGCCCGCGCCTGCGCGCCGCATCGTGCTGGGCGAGGGGCGGCATCTGACCGTGCTGGGGCTGATCCAGCCCGATCCGGTCAGCCTGGTGGTCGGCTGGCGGCTGGACAAACCGCTCGAGCCCGCCACCCTCGCCGCCTATCGCGCGAAATTCCCGGCGATTGATGCGATTGCCCCGGTGGGGGCGGGCAACCGCAGCCTCTCGGTCGAAAGCATCATCGCGCTGGAACCGGACCTTGTGCTCTTGTCGCTGATGGATGCCGAAGACCCCAAGATGCAGCCCGCGCTGGCGCAGCTGGCCTCGGCGGGCATTTCGGTGGCCTTTGTGGATTTTTTCAGCCATCCGCTGGAAAACGCCATGCCCAGCCTGCGGCTGTTGGGGAAACTGACCGGGGCCGCGGACCGGGCCGAGGCCTTTGCGCAGTTCTATGAGGGGCATCTGGAGACGATCCAGAGCCGCCTTGCCGCTGCCAACCCGCCGAAACCGCGGGTGTTCCTCCATGTGCATGCGGTGGCAGACGGCTGCTGCGCCACCGTGGGCACCGGTGTGTTTCAGGATTTCATCGCCGCGGCGGGCGGCTATAACATCGGCAAGGACAGCGTGCCCGGCGCGCTGGGCAATGTCAGCCTTGAGCATGTGATCGCCGCCGACCCCGACTTTTACCTCGCGACGGGGGGCGAGCATCTGGCGGCACGCGGCGGGCTGGTGCTCGGCCCGGGCATCGCCGAAGCCACCGCCGGGGAGACCTTTGCCAAGCTGATCGCCGCCCCCGGTTTTTCCAGCCTGCGGGCGGTGGAAACCGGACATGCGGCGGGGTTCTGGCATCTGTTCAACGATTCCCCCGTGCATATCGCGCTGATCGAATACATGGCCAAGGCTTTTCACCCCGACCTCTTCGCCGATCTCGATCCCGCCGCGACGCTGGCTGAGATTCAGACCCGCTTTGCCCCGGTCTCGGTGCCGGGCAGCTGGTGGGTGACGGCGGCCAAGGCGGATGCCGCACCGTGAGCCTGCTTTCCCTCCCCCTCACCGAAACGCTGCACCGCCACGCCCGGCAGAACCGCCGCCGCTGGCGGTTGGTGCTGCTTCTGGGCCTCGGCGCGCTGCTGGCGCTGATCGCGGATCTGACGAGCGGTCCCTCCGGCCTGCCCCTGCGCGACACTTTTGCCGCGCTGATGCGGCAAGACGGGGTGGCGCGTGGCACGATGGTGATCGTCTGGCAGGTGCGGCTGCCGGTGGCGGTGATGGCGCTGTTGGTGGGGGCGGCGCTGTCACTCGCGGGGGCCGAGATGCAGACCGTGCTGGAAAACCCGCTGGCCGAGCCCTTTACCCTCGGCGTCTCGGCGGCGGCGGCTTTGGGGGCGGGGCTGGCGATTGTGCTCGGCCTCTCACTGCCGTTTTTGCCGGGTGTCTGGAGCGTTTCGGCCAATGCGTTCCTCTTTGCGATGGCGGCGCTGGCGCTGTTGCAACTGGTCTCGATGCGGCGGGGCGGCGGGGCCGAGGTGATCATCCTCCTCGGGATCGCGCTGAATTTCACCGCCGGTGCCCTTTTGGCGCTCGTGCAATTCGTGGCCTCGGCGGATGCGCTGCAACAGCTGGTGTTCTGGACAATGGGCAGCCTCGCCAATGTCCGCTGGCAGGGGGTGGCGGTGATGGCGCTGGTGTTGGCGGCCTGTTTGCCCTTCTCGCTCCGCGCTGCCTGGGCGCTGACCGCGCTGCGGCTGGGGGCTGAACAGGCGCGGGGGTTTGGCGTCGATGTGGCCGGGCTGCGCCGCTGGGCGCTGTTGCGCGTGAGCCTTTTGGCGGCGGCGGCGGTGTCGATGGTGGGGGTGGTCGGGTTCATCGGCCTTGCGGGTCCGCATATCGCGCGGATGGCAGTGGGCGAGGATCACCGATTTCTCCTGCCCGCCAGCGTGCTGACCGGCGCGCTGCTGATGTCGGTCGCCTCGGTGCTGAGCAAGCTGGTGGTGCCGGGCATCTTGCTGCCCGTCGGCCTTGTCACCTCGCTGATCGGGCTGCCGGTGTTCTTTGCGCTGATCCTGCGGCGGGGTGTCTGAGATGACCGTTCTGCGCGCCGTTCTGCGCCCCGAACTCCACATTGAGAACCTGCGCGTCAGTCTCGGGGCCCGTCAGGTGATTGACGGGCTGAGCCTGCCGCCCCTGCGCGCCGGGGCGGTGACCGTGCTGGCTGGGCCGAATGCCGCCGGGAAATCAACACTGTTGCGGGCGATGGCGCAGCTGATCCCCTATCAGGGGCGGCTGACGCTTTTTGGCACAGAGGCCGCCGGGCATGACCATGTGGACACCGACCCTGAGGGCCCAGAGCGGATAGGGCAAGAGCGGATCGGGCAGGATCTGGCCCGACTGCCCCGGCCCGCGCGCGCCGCCGCCATCGGCTTCATGCCGCAGAACCTGCACAGCACCACCACGCTCTCGGTGCTGGAAAGCCTGCTGGCCGCGCTGCATGCGGGGGGCGGCGGCATGGCGCGGCATGGCGCGCCCGGTGGCCCCGGCGGGCGGGGTGCCGAGCATGCCCTCGCCACCCTCGCGCGGCTGGGCATCGCCGATCTGGCGCTGGCACCGCTCGGCGCGCTCTCGGGCGGGCAACGGCAGGCGGTGGGACTGGCGCAGGCAATCATTCGCGACCCGCAGCTGTTGCTGCTGGATGAGCCGACAAGCGCCCTCGACCTCGCGCGGCAATATCAGCTGATGTCCGAGGCCCGGCGTCTGGCACAGGAGGGGCGCATCGTGGTGGCGGTGCTGCATGATCTGGCACTGGCGGCGCAATGGGCCGACCGGATCATCCTGATGACCGGCGGCCGGATCGCCGCCGATGGCCCGCCGCGAGAGGTACTGCAGCCCGAGATCCTCAGCCACGTCTATGGCATCGCGGCGCGGGTCGAGCAATGCAGCGCCGGACGGCTGATGGTGATGGTGGATGGGGTAGCATGAGGCAGGGGTCAGCCTTGCCTGAGGCAGCGGACAGAGCGCGGCTGAGGCGGATCGCGGGCTGGATACCGCGCGGGATCCCGCGCCGCGGTCGGCACCGGGCAGAGAAGGACCAGGCCAAGGCAGAGTGAGCAGAGCCGCCGTCTTGGCAAGGGCCGTTTGCCCCGGCGCGCGCCCCTTGCCTCACCAGACCCGCACCGCGCTTCCCCCCGGTGCCCGCCCTTCGGGGCACCCCCGAAGGTTCCCGCGCGGCTCCCCCCGCGCAATGTTACACAGGAGAAACCCATGACTTCCCCCACCGCCGCCCGCATCGCCCCCGTCCTGTGGCGCGACACGCCCGAACGCTATGGCCTGATCAGCCGCTTTCTGCATTGGGGGATGGCGGCGCTGATCCTGTGGCAATTCCTCGGGATGACCTTGAAGCTGACGCTGGGCCGCGTGCCGCTGGCCGGGTTCTTTGTCAGCCTGCACGCGCCGGTGGGGGTGCTGCTGTTCCTCCTCATCCTCGCGCGGATCGGCTGGGCGCTGGCCATGCGCCACCGTCGTCCGGCGCAGGCGGCGGGGCTGGCGGGCCTTGCCGCGCGGGCGGGCCATGCGGCGCTCTATCTCCTGATGCTGGTCATCCCCGCCCTCGCGCTGCTGCGCGCCTATGGGTCCGAGCGGGCGTTTTCGGTGTTTGGCATCACGCTGTTTCCCGCCGGGGGGGCGCCGGTCGAGTGGATGGTCACCGCCGGGCAACTGCTGCACGGCACCCTCGCATGGACGCTTTGTGCGCTGGTCGGCGGCCATATCGCGATGGCGCTGCTGCATCAGGCGCTGTGGCGCGACGGCACGCTGACCCGCATGGCGGGCCGGTTCCGTGCCCGCGTGTGATTCGCCCAGACCCCGCGATTGTCCCCGGTGGCGGCGGCACGCCGCCGCGAAGCCTGCCCGCCCCCTTGCGCGCCGCCATACCCGCCCCGCGCCATCGCCGGGCGGGTTTTCTTTTAATTGACTGTTTTTATAAGGAATCTGGAGACCCCGGTTTCCGGCAGCGGTCAAGCACCCCGGCCGGACTGTAACGCAAAGGTCACAAGCCTCGGGCATCACATGCATATTTTGGAGAATATCCCGGCGTTTCCTTGCACTCCGCCCCCTATCCGGGCCAATTCCCCGTGACCAATGCCCGCCATCGCCAGCCGGTCTTACCCCCTTTTGACCGGAGTATTCTGATGGCGAAAATCGGCCTTTGCCTTGCGTCCAGCACGGCGCTCACCCTCACCCTCGCGCTGTTCCCCGCCACGGTGCGCGCGCAAGACAGCGACAGCATCGTGCTGGAACAGATCACCGTCACCTCGGCGGAAGAACAGGTGAAACAGGCGCTGGGCGCCTCGACCGTCACCGCCGAGGACATCGCCCGCCAGCAGGTGGTGAATGACGTCTCCGAAATCATCCGCAAGATGCCCGGCGTCAACCTCACCGGCTCTTCCGCCACCGGCCAGCGCGGCAACCAGCGCCAGATCGACATCCGCGGCATGGGGCCGGAAAACACCCTGATCCTGATCGATGGCAAACCGGTGCTGTCGCGCAATTCGGTCCGCATGACCCGCTCGGGCGAGCGCGACAGCCGCGGCGACAGCAATTGGGTGCCCGCCGAGCTGATCGACCATATCGAGGTTTTGCGCGGACCGGCGGCGGCGCGCTATGGCTCGGGTGCGGCGGGCGGCGTGGTGAACATCATCACCAAGGAACCCGAGCATGAGACCTTCTCGTTCAGCGCGCAGATGACCCAGCCGGAAAGCAGCCTTGAGGGGTCGGGTAAGCGCGCCAATTTCCTTTATGCGCGCCCCCTGGGGCAGAACCTGACCTTTCGCCTGACCGGCAATTACAACAAGACCGATGCCGACAGCCCCGACATCAACGCCAGCGTCGATGACACCACCTGCACCTATACCGACACCGATGCCGGCAGCGTCACCGTGGACTGCCCGGCGGCCGGGCGCGAAGGCGTGGTGAACAAGGATCTGACCGCGCAGCTGCGCTGGAAAATGGACGATGCCAACACCATCGATTTTGACGCAAGCTACAGCCGTCAGGGCAATATCTTCACCGGCGACCGGCAAAATTCCTCAGTCAATGAAACGCTGGAGGATCTGGCCGCTGCAGGGGCCGAAACCAATGTGATGAAGCGCCGGAATTTCGCCATCACCCACCGCGGCGATTATGCCTTCGGCACCTCCGAGAGCTATCTGCAATGGGAGCATACCGACAACACCCGCAACCTCGAAGGTCTGGCGGGCGGCCCCGAAGGCTCGATCACCTCGACCGAAAAGGGCACGATCCTGCTCGACAACATCAACGCCAAAACCGAATGGGTGCTGCCGATGCAGCTGGTGGGCAAGGACACCAGCCTGACGCTGGGCGCAGAGGTGCGGCACGAGCGGCTGAACGATCCGATTTCGACCACGCAGACCATCACCTCAACCACCGGGGGCGGCATTGACGGGACCAATACAGATGTTGCCGACCGCAAGACGGTGATGACGCAGTTGACCGCCGGGGTCTATGCCGAGGCGAACATCTACTGGTCGGAAAACCTGACGCTGACGCCCGCGCTGCGGCTGGATCAGAACGAATATTTCGGCCTGAACGCCAGCCCCAGCCTGAATGCGGCATTGAAACTCTCGGACAGCTGGACCGCGAAATTCGGCATCGCCCGCGCGTTCAAGGCCCCGAACCTCTATCAGCTGAACAATGATTACGTCTATTACACCCGGGGCAACGGCTGCCCGACCGGCTATCCCAGCCTCGGTTCGGGCTGCTATGTCGTGGGCAATGAGGATCTGGAGGCCGAGACCAGCATCAACACCGAGCTGGGTCTGGCCTATGAAGGTGCCGGCGGCACCAATGCGACCATCACCGCCTTCCACAACGATTACCGCAACAAGATCCAGGCGGGGAATGTGCCGGTGGGCACTTTTGAGACCGGCTCGGGCACGGCGCAATATTTCCAATGGGTGAACATCCCGAAAGCCGTGGTCTCGGGGGTTGAGGGCAGCTTCAGCACGCCGCTGGGCCCCAATCTCGATCTGGCGACCAATGTCACCTATATGATCGATTCCAAGAATTCGGAAACCGGCGAGCCTTTGAGCCTGGTGCCGGATTACACGATCAACCTGTCGATGAACTGGCAGGCGACGGAAAAGCTGATGCTGACCCCCTCGCTGACGCATTACGGGCGGATTCAGGCGGCCAGCACCAACACCGTCACCGGCGCGCCGCTGACCGATCCGCAGGACCGCGACCCCTATACTTTGGTCAATCTCGGCGCGCGCTACGCGCTGAGCGACAGCACCAGCCTCTCGGCCGGGATCAGCAATATCTTTGACGTGCAGGTGCTGCGCGAAGGGTCCAGCACCTCGGCGGGGGCGAATTCCTACAACGAAAGCGGGCGCGCCTTCTACATCGGGCTGAACGCGACTTTCTGAGAAGATCGCCGCACAGATGCCGGGGCCCCGATAGCGAGGGGTCTGACAGAATTGGGCCGTGGGGCAGCACCCCACGGCCCTGATGCGTTGCGCCCCCGCCCGCGCTGACCGCCGCGCTGAACACCACCCCTTTGTGGCATCATGGCAATCAGTATTTGCAGGGAGCAATGAAAAACGGCCGCAGGTTTCCCTGCGGCCGCTTCACCATCATCTCCGCCCTGCACGGGCATCCCTGCCCGTTCAGGACTTGGGCACGATCCGCCAGATCCGGTCCCCCTCCGGATCCTCGGCCCCACGCGATTTGTTCACCGCGAAAATCCGGCCATCCGGGGTGGCGATGACAAAGTTGGGATAGGAGCCCGCGTCGAAATTGCCGACAACCTCGCCCTTAGCATCCACCACCGTCAGACTGTCCGAGGCGCGGTTGGCGACAAAGGCAAGATCGCTTTTCGCGTCATAGGCGACGTTGAGGCTGCCCGCGCCCACCGGCACATCCTCCAGCACCTTGCCGCTGGCCGCGTCGAGCACGATCAGATCATCACTGCCCTGCGAGGCGACAAAGAGCCGCCCGCTGGCCGCGTCATAGGCCACGCCCGAGGCGCGCGAGGCGCCCGGCACCGGGATAATGCTGATCTCGCCCGAGGCCAGATCGATCCGCGCCGCTTCCGGCGTGTCCATGCTGACCGTGTAAAGCGCGCCGTTCCTGGCATCAAAGGCAAGGCTCATCACGGTGAACTCCTGCCCGCGCTGCGCCGAGGTGACGGTGTAGCCCGGCAATTGCTCCAGCGTATCCGTGTCAAAGACCTCGATCCCGCCCGAGCGTGCGGCGCTGACATAGGCGCGGCCTTTGGCGGTGTCGATCACCACATCGCGCGGATGGCTGACGCTGTCGACCGGGAATTGTTTGACCAGCGAGAGGTCGTCCTGACGGTAGACGGCCACGCTGCTTTGACGGGTGTTGGTGACCCAGACCGTGCCATGCGCATCATCCACGGCCACGCCGTAAACCGCAAAGACGCCACCCTCGCGGCCATCCGGCCCGGCGGGCGCGGCGGCGGGGCTGACACGGGCCTGCACCTCCAGCGTTTTCGGGTCGAGCTTGATCAGTTGCGACTCCTTGACCGGCGGACGGCCCACCGCTGCGGTTGCAAAAAGCACGTCATTCTTGACGCTGTAGGCCAGCTGATAGAGGCCCGGCACGCCCGCCGCGCTGGTGATGTCAAACTTGTCCGCGCCCAGAAGCGGCAGCTCGGGCGAGACCTTCAGCGTGACGACTTCGGCGCTGTCCGGCCCCTCGGTGGTGACCACGATCGGGTGCTGGCCCAGCGCAGCATCTTGGGGCACACTGTAATCAAATGAGAATTTCCCTTCGGAATCCGCGATCATGTCGGCCGGGCTGATCACCTCGGTCCCGCGCATCAGGGTGACCGGCTGACCTGCCACGAACCCCTGCCCCATGATGCGTGCCGATGTGCCGGCATAGATCGGCTGACCCTCCACCCCGTCAATGCGCACCATGCCACTGAACGGTGCAGGCTGCGAAAACGCCGATTGCGCCTCGGCCATCGCGGTGGAGCAACCCAGACCGGCCGCCAATGAAAGCGCCAGCGTCGCAGAGCGCAGGCCAGAACGCAGGCCAGAGCGCATTGCCATGTGAAGGCCCGCGGGACGGGTGAAATGAGGGATCATGATCTATCCTTGGGTGGGTGAAACCGCTGGCGTGCGGTGCCAGAGACGAGTCTGAAGCACCACGGCTGCGGTTGAAATCCGTTTCTTTAGTATAATTGTCAACTACTCTCCGGCACGGACTCTCAAATGTGATGCATGACGGGGTATGGGGGGGCGTGGTTGGGGACCGGTTGGGCGCTGCTGCGGTGCGGGGGGCGCGCGCCAACGCCGCCGCGCGGTCCTGTGAGGCAAGGCACCTGCGGCAAAGCGCAGCCCGGGCCCGCGCTGCCGGTCGCAACGCCCCCCACTCCCGACGCCCGACGCCCGACGCCCGACGCCCGACGCCCGACGCCCGACGCCCTGCATCGGCCCGCCCCTTGCCCGGTTGCAAATATTAATTGCAGAATAAATGCAAAAATCGTCGGATTTCCCCCGGAAACCGCCGCAAGCACCATTGCATCCTGCGGGCAGGCGGGCAGGATGGCAGGCAGACATCCCCCGGCAGGCCGGTGCCCGGCACCCCGCCCTTTTCTGAGGTTTCCCGATGAGTGTACTGCCCAATTCCCTGCAAGGCCGCGACACCCGCTACCTGCTGCACCCCTATACCAATGCCCGCGCGCATGAGGCGAACGGCCCGATCATTCTGGCCCGCGCCGAAGGCGTGCATGTCTATGACGACGCAGGCCGCGAATATATCGAGGCAATGGCGGGGCTGTGGAGCGTGGGCTTGGGCTTTTCCGAACAGCGCCTGATCGATGCCGCGACGAAGCAGCTGCAGACCCTGCCCTTCGCCCATATCTTCTCGGGCAAGGCGCATGAGCCCTCGATCCTGCTGGCGGAAAAGCTGGTGCAGATGACGCCCGCCGGGCTCGACCATGTGTTCTTCACCAACTCGGGGTCGGAAGCCAATGACACCGTGATGAAGATGGTCTGGTTCTACAACAATGCCATCGGCCGTCCGGAAAAGAAGAAATTCATCGCCCGCGCCAATGGCTATCACGGGATCACCGTCGCCTCGGGCAGCCTCACCGGCCTGCCGGTGAACCACAAGGGCTTTGACCTGCCGCTGCCGATGGTGCGCCACCTGACCACGCCGCATCACTACCGCTATGGGCAGGAGGGCGAGACCGAGGCGCAATTCACCGATCGTCTGGCGGCGGAATTCGAAGAGATGATCCTGGCCGAAGGGCCGGAAACCATCGCGGCCTTCATCGGCGAACCGCTGATCGGGGCCGGGGGTGTGCTGACCCCGCCCGCAGGCTATTGGGCCAAGATGCAGGCGATCTGCCGCAAATACGATATTCTGGTGGTCGCGGATGAGGTGATCTGTGGCTTTGGCCGCACCGGGAACATGTTCGGCTGCGAAACCTATGGCATCCAGCCCGATGTGCTGGTGCTGTCGAAACAGCTGACCTCCTCGTATCAGCCGCTGGCGGCGATTGTCTTTTCGGATGCGCTCTATCAGGGCATCGCCGATGGCTCGGCAGCCTTGGGCAATTTCGGCCATGGGTTCACCGCCTCCGGGCATCCGGTCGCCTGTGCGGTCGGGCTGGAAAACATGAACATCATCGAAGAGCGCGGGCTGGTGGCCCATGCGGCAGCGATGGGCGAGATTTTGCGCGCGGGGTTGGCCGAGGTGGCCGATCACCGTCTGGTGGGCGAAGTGCGCGGCATCGGCCTGATCGCGGCGGTGGAATTTGTGGCGGACAAGGCGACGAAGACCAAATTCGATCCGGTCGGCAAATTCGGTCAGGCCTTCTTCCGCGCGGGCCACGAGCATGGGCTGATCATCCGCGCCATCGGCGACAGCATCGCCTTCTGCCCGCCGCTGATCAGCTCGGAGGCCGAGATCCGCGAAATCCTGAAGCGGTTCCGCGCGACGCTGGATCAGGTGTCCAAGGATTTCTGAACCTTCGCAAAGTTCGGACTGAGAATAGGAAAAGGCGGCGCCGGAGGGTGCCGCCTTTTCCACACGCGCCACGGGCGCACCCCCGTGCCCCGAGCGCGCGAGCCATATGGGTGTGGCCGACCCTGGCCACGTCAAGAAAGACCACGCCGCGCCGCACGCGGGGACACGCCCCCCCGCATCAGCCCGCCTGCGGCAGCACAAACCGCAGCGTCATGCCGCGCGCAGAGCCGGGGCTGGGCGAGAGCATCTGCAGATCGCCCTCGCCCCGCTCGGCAATCGTGCGCACGATGGCCAGCCCCAGCCCCACCCCCTCGCCCGCCGTCTCCGCCCGGGCAAAGCGCTGGGTCAGCCGCGCGAGATCCCCGGCGGCAATCGGCGCGCAATCATTGGCGACACTCAGCACCCCCCCGGGCGACAGCGCCACCACCACCGGCTGATCCGCCGTGCCATGGCGCAGCGCATTCTCGATCAGATTGCGCGCGAGGATGCCAAAGGCGTCGGGGTCGAGATCGGACAGAACCGGCGCCTCGGGCAGCGACATCTCGATCCGGCCCGGCGCGCCCGCATGGCGGAAATCCTCGGCCACGATCCGCAAGACCGGGCGCATGTCCTGCGCCACGCCCGTGCGCAGCCGCGAGCCCTCGGCCCGCGCCAGCTGCATCAGCTTGACCGAGAGGCCGTTCAGCCGCTTCAGCGTCGTCTCGATCTCGCGCGCGCGGGCGGCGGCCTGCGGATCGGCGGTCTCGGTCTGCAGCCGCTGCGCCTGCGCAATTGCCCCCGCAACGGGCGTGCGCAACTCATGCGCGGCATTGGCGGCAAAGCTGCGCTCGGCCTCGAACGCCTCTTGCAGCCGTTCCAGAAGCTGGTTGATCCCCTGCGCGATCGGGCTGATTTCGCTGGGCAATCCGGCATCCGGCAGCGCCCCGAGGTTGCGCGGCCCGCGCCGCGCCAGTTCCCGCCGCAACAGCACAAGCGGCCGCAGCCCCCGCCGCACCACAAATAGGATCGCCGACAGGCTGACCGGGATCACCAGCAAGAGTGGCAGGGAAAGGCCGATCAGCATTTCGCGCGCCACCGCGCGGCGGTGCGACAGCGGCTCGGCAACGGTGATGCTCATCTCGCCATCCTCCACGCTGGCATAGTAGAGGCGGTGGCTGTCGCTGGTGGCATAGCCGGGCGTGCTCAGACGCGGAAACACCGCCGGATCGGCCCCGGGCGAAAGCAAGAGCGCCTTGCCCTCCTCATCCCGCACGACATAGCTGAAATATTCGTCGCTCGTTTGCAGCCGCGCATTCAGCCCGTCGAGACTGCGCCCAGACGCATCCCGCTCTCCGGCGGCCAAATCCCCGGTGGCCATATCTCCGGCAGAGGGCACACGGATTTGCGCCTCATCATGCTCCTCCTCCCCGCTGTCGTGCGGGCGGCTGCCCCCGTCCTTTGCCCCCGGTATGCGCCCCTCACGCGCGCCGCGCGGGCGGCCATGCTCGGACTCGCTCTCGTGCCCGTCATCATCGCTCAGGAAATAGCCGCGCCCGTGGTAGGTATACTCGCGCAGCACCAGCGGCAGGATCCGCATCGCCGTGTTGCGCAGATCACGGTCAAAGACCTGGTTCATCTGGTTGTCCAGCAGGCGCCCGGTCAGACTGGCCGCCGCCAGCCACAACACCGTCACCACCAGCCCCACCGCCAGCACGATGCGCAGCTGCAACGAGTCGCGCCGCAAGGACCGCAGCCCCTTCATGGCTTGCCCAGCCGATAGCCAAGGCCGCGCTCGGTCTCGATCACCCAGCGGCCGAGTTTCTTGCGCAGGCGGCTCACATGCACCTCAATCGCATTGCTGTCGATGGAATCGTCAAAGGAATAGAGGCCCTCTTCCAGCTGCGCCTTGGACAACAACTGTCCGGGGCGCTGGAGAAAGGCCTCGAACAGCACCCATTCCCGCGCGGTGAGCGGCATGTTGCGCCCCTCGACCAGCACCGAGCGGGCGGCGAGATCAATCTCGAGCGGGCCGAGCACGATGATCGGATTTGGGTTACCCGCATAGCGCCGCGCGACCGAACCGATGCGCGCCGACAGTTCCGAAAGATCAAAGGGCTTCACCATATAATCGTCGGCCCCCGCGTTCAGCCCGTCGATCCGGTCCGAGATCTGGTCGAGCGCGGTCAGGATGATCACCGGCGTGACCGAGCCCTGCGCCCGCAGCGCTTTCAGAAAGGGAATGCCGCGCCCGTCGGGCAACATCAGATCGAGCAGCACCAGCTCGAACAGCCCCGCCCCCAGTGCGGCCCGTGCCTCGTCCAGCCGGGTGACCCAATCCACCGAATGGCCATCGGCGCGGATCTGGTCGCGCACGGCCGCGCCCAGCACGGTGTCATCCTCGATCAGCAGCACACGCATCGGCGGGTTTCCTTCACAGTCTCGTTCCCTTCGTACTGCCTGTCCAGCCTTACAGGAAGCTGAAGGCGGCCCGCCGGGGGGAAAATAACCCCGGCGGGCGGCATTTCGTCCGGAAACAGGGAATTTCACCGCCTTTCCGGGGCCTTCGCAGGCGCTCCCTCGCCGCCACTTCCCCTCGCCGCGCCCCGGCGGGAGCAAAGCTGACGGCAAGCTGAAGCAGATTTCCGGCTTTCGTCAGGAAACACTCAGTCTGGCGCGTCACAAAGCCCCCATCACGCAGATGACGGAGGTTTCCATGCGTTCCCTTATTCTCCTTGGTGCTGCGGCCCTGACCCTTGGCACTGCCCTCAGCACGGTCCAAGCGGCGCCCCTCGCCACCCCGCTCACCACCCCGGCCCCCCGGCAGGCAGAGGCCGCAGACAGCGGCGCCCGGCGCTATGCCGAAGCGGAAGATGACGGGGACGGGGTGCTGGCCCCGCTCTGGCAGATCCTGCACCGCGAGGGCCGCCATGCGGGGGATGACGATCACGACGGCGGGCACGATGGCGGGCACCGGCGCGGCCATCATGACGATGATGACGACGAAGATGAGGGCGGCGAACATGGGGGCCGCGCGCAGCCGATGATGAACCCCAACGCGCCGCTGCCGCAAAAAGGCATCTTCGCCAATGGCATCCGCCCGAAAGCGCAAATGAACTGACCGCAGGGCCGGACCCCCGGGGGTCCGCCATCCCCTCCCCTCATTTTCCGTTCCGGAGCTTCCCATGAAATCGCTTTATGCCATTCTGGCCCTGACCACTGCCCTGACCCTGCCCTCGCTCGGCGCCGCGCGCGAGGTGACCCTGACCACGCAATTGCGCGATTACGGCGGCGAGAATGCCTATCTGGCCTATTATCTCACCGATCCGCAGGGCGCCTATGTCGGCTCGCTCTGGATGGCGGGGGGCAAGGCACGCTGGTATCAGCATCTCACCGACTGGTACCGCGCCACCGGCGGAGATACCGCCGAAATCTCGGGCATCACCGGGGCCAGTGTCGGCTCGGGCCGCAGCCTGACCCTGACGCTGGATCTGGCCGACAGCCTGTTTGACGCGGGCTATCAGATCCACATCGACGCAGGTGTCGAGCATTTCCCCGAAAGCCCCTCGGAAGTCGTCGTGCCGCTGACCACGGCCGGATCGGGGCAGGTCGTGCCGGGCCGCGCCTATATCCAGACCTTCGCCTACAAACTCTGACCGGGGGCCCCTGATGATCCGCCTCTTGCACCGTTGGGCCGCCCTGCCCTTTGCCCTCATCCTGATCGTGGTCTCGCTGAGCGGGGCGGCGCTGTCTGTGTTTCCTTTGCTGAACACCGGCGGCAGCTCTGACCTCAGCATCGGCGCGCTGGCGCAACGCGTGGCCGAGGAGGTGCCGGGGGCCGAGCAGATCAGCCGCAGCCCCTCGGGGCAGATCACCGCCGTGGCCTTTGGTGACACGGGGCTGGTGCAGATGCAGATCGATCCGGCGACGGGTCAGGCGCTGGCCGCGGTCAGCGCCTCTCCCACCGAAAGCTGGCTCGAAGATCTGCACCGCGCGCTGTTCGCGGGCGACACCGGGCGGATCATCATTGCTCTCTCGGCGCTGGCGCTCTTCGGCCTCACCCTCTCGGGCTATGCGCTGGCGGTGCGGCGGATGGGCGGCTGGCGGCAGCTTTTTGCGCCGGTCAGGGGCAGCACGGCCAGCCGCTGGCACCTCTGGCCCGCGCGCCTCGCCGGGCCGTTTCTGATGCTGTCGACGCTGACCGCGCTCTGGATGTCGGCGGCCACTTTCGGCTTTGTGCCCGAGGGCAGCCCGATGCCCGCCTTTCCCGCCACGCTGAGCACCGCCCCCACCCTGCGCTATGACCAGATGCAGGCCCTGGACGGGCCGGTGACCGGGCTGCAAAGCCTGCAACTGCCGCGCGCCAATGATCCGCGCGCGGTGCTGACCCTCGCGACGGACAGCGGCAGCGGCTATGTCGATCCGGGTACCGGCGCGCTGACCGGCTGGGCCGCCCGCAGCCTGCCCGACCGCATCATGGATTGGGTGCATCTCTTGCATACCGGGCAAGGGGCGGCGCTGTTTGGGCTCCTCCTCGGGCTCTCGGTGCTGTCGGTGCCGCTGATGGCGGGCACCGGTACGGTGATGTGGTGGAACGGGCGGCGCGCCAAAACGGCGGGCGGGTATCGCAACAAGACCCGCGCCGAAGCGGCAGACACCATCCTGCTTGTGGGTTCCGAGGGCGGCACCACCTGGGGTTTTGCCCGCGCCACCGCAAAGGCGCTGGAGGCTGCGGGGCAGAAGGTGCATCTGGCCGCCCTCTCCGCCTTTGCGCCCGAAAGCTACACCAGCGCCGAACAAATCCTGCTCTTTGCCGCCACCTATGGCGATGGCGACGCCCCGGCCTCGGCGGGCGAGGCTTTGGCCCGGATCAGTGCCACCCCGGCGCCCATGGCCCGGTTTGCGGTGCTGGGTTTTGGCGACCGTGGCTTTCCCGCCTATTGCGCCTATGCCGAAGCCCTGCGCGGCGCGGCCCTGTCCTCGGGCTGGCGCGAGCTGCTGCCGATGGCGCGGATCGACCGCCAGTCCGACCCCGATTTCCAGCGCTGGGGGCAGGCTTTGGCAGCGGCTTTGGGCAAGCAACTCAGCTTCTCCGCCGTGCAACAGGACCTTGCGCCCACCAGCCTCACCCTCGTTTCGCGCCGCGATTATGGCGAAGAGGTGCAGGCACCGCTGTCGATCCTGCGTTTTGATCTGCCGCGCCGCCCGCGTCTGCGGCGGTTCTTCGACCGCCTCGCGGGCCGCGACTTTGGCGGCTTTCAGCCCGGCGATCTGCTGGGCGTGCTGCCTGAGGGCGACAACCGCCCGCGCTACTATTCGCTGGCCTCCGGCCATGCCGATGGCTTTGTCGAGATCTGCGTGCGCAAGCAACCGGCGGGCCTGTGCTCCGGGCAGCTCACCGGGTTGGAGCCGGGCCAGAGCATCCGCGCCTTCCTGCGCCCGAACCCGGCCTTCCATCCGCAGGCGGGCGAAACGCCGCTGATCCTGATCGGCGCCGGGGCGGGCATTGGCGCGCTGGCGGGCTTTGCGCGCGGCAACCGCCAGAAGCGGCCGATCCATCTCTATGCGGGCAGCCGCGCCGCTGAGAGCGATGCGATCTATGCGCCGGAATTTGCCCTTTGGCAGCGCGAGGGCCGCCTGACCCGGCTGAGCCGCGCCTTTTCGCGGGGGCCCCAGCGCGCCTATGTGCAGGACCTCCTGCGCGCCGATGCTGCCCGTCTGGCCGCACTCATCACCGAAGGGGCGCGCGTCATGGTCTGCGGCGGGCGCGAGATGGCGCAGGGCGTGACCCTCGCCTTGGCCGAAGTGCTGGCGCCAACGGGCCTCACCCCCGCCACCTTGAAAGCCGAGGGACGCTATGTCGAAGACATTTTCTGAAGGCGCCGCAATGGCATCACCCCAAAGCCCCGGGCGCGCGGTGATCGGCGGCAGCGGCGCAATCCCGCACCGCGCCGCGCCCAAAACCTATGGCCGCCTGACCCGCCACGCGCTGAACGGCGCAACGATGGGCACCCGCTGGGCCGCGCTGTTTCACGCCGAACCGGGGGTTGATCCGGCCCCCCTGCAACGTGCCCTGCAGGCGGCGGTGGACGAGGTCGATGCGCAGATGTCGCTCTGGCGGCCCGAGAGTGACCTCATGCGGCTGAACCGGACGGCGCCGGGCGTCTGGGTTGAGCTGCCTGCCCGGCTGATGACCGTGCTGGGCGCCGCGCTCTCGGTCGGGCGCAGTTCGGGCGGCGCGTTCGAGATTGGGATGGGCGATGCGGTATCCGCCTGGGGCTTTGGCCCGGCGGAAGCGGACCCCGACGCGATCCGCGCCGCTTTGGCCGCCCCGCGCCGCCCGGCGCATGAGCAGCTTGAGCTGGATCTGAACCTAGGCCGCGCCCGCAAACACGCGCCGCTTTGGCTGGATCTGAACGGCATCGCCAAAGGCTATGGCGTCGACCGGCTGGCGGAAGTGGTGCAGGCGGCGGGGCTGACGGATGCCCTCGTCTCGATTGACGGTGAGCTGCGCGCCCTGGGCAGCCAGCCCGACGGCACGCCCTGGCATGTGGCGGTCGAGCAGCCCGAGACCGGCCACCGCGCGGTGCATTCGATGCTGGGGTTACGGGATGCCGCCGTGGCCACCTCGGGCGATTACCGCAAATGGGTGGCGGTGAACGGCCGCCGCCTGTCGCATACGATGGACCCCGCGCGGGGCGCGCCGCTTCTGACCCCGCCCGCCTCGGTCACCGTGGTGACCCAAAGCTGCATGCTGGCGGATGCCTGGGCGACGGCGCTGATGGTGCTGGGGTCGGAGGCCGGGGGCAGGATGGCCGACAGCCTTGGCCTCTCTGCCCTGTTCCTCACGCCCGGACCCGGACCAAGACCCGGGGGTTGGGTAAGCCAGACCCATGGGCCGGTGTTTGCGTCCGCGCCCGAAATCAGCCGGTGATGCCGAAGAGCCGGATCAGCAGATAGGCGAGGCCGGAGACAAAAACCCAGGCCAGCGCCCCCAGCGCCAGCGGCCGCAGCCCCTTGGCGCGCAATTTGCGGAAATCGGTCTCGAGCCCCATCGCGGCCAGCGCCACGGTCAGCAAAAACGCGGTGGCGGTGACCATGCGCCCCTGCCACAGGTCGGGCAGATGCACGAGTGAGTTGAGCGCGACCACGGCGATAAAGCCCAGCACGAACCAGGGCATCGGCGCCTTGGCCTGCACCGGGCCACCCTCGGCACCCGCACCTGTCCCGCGCCGCACAGCCCAGAACCCGAGGCTGAGGATCAGCGGTGCCAAGAGGATCACCCGCGACAGTTTGGCCACCGTGCCCGCCTGCCCTGCCTCGGCGCCCTGCGCAAAGGCCGCCGCGACGACCTGCGCCACCTCATGGATCGCGGCACCGCTCCACAGCCCATAGGATTGCGGCCCGAGGCCGAGCGGCCCGGCCAGCAGCGGGAACAAGAGCATCGAGAGCGAGCCGAAGACCGTGACGCAAGCGATGGCGTAGGCCACATCTTCATCCGCGCCGCGCGTGACCGTGTTGGTGGCAATCACCGCCGAGGCACCGCAGACCGAGGTGCCCGCCGCGATCAGCTCGGCCAGCCGCCGCTCCACCCCCATCGCGCGGCCCATCGCCTTGGTGAAGAGAAAGGTGCAGACGAGGGTCAGCACGATCACCGCGATCCCCTGCGCCCCCACGGCCGCCACCTGCGACAGGGTCAGCTGAAAGCCGAGCAGGATGATCGCGAAACGCAGGATGCGCCGCATGGAAAAGGTGATGCCCGCCTGCGTGCCCGGCAGCGCGCCAAAGCTGTTGCGTAGCCCCATGCCCAGCACCATCGCGATGACCAAAGGGCTGAGCCCGGCGATGCCCGAAGCGCGCTGCACGCCGGTTGCCACCAGCGCCAACAGCACCGCAAGCCCAACGCCCGGCGCGAGCCGCCGCAGCGTCGCCACCGCCGCCGCACCGCCGCTGGTGCCGCCCGACGATCCCTCCGTTGCGCTGCTCATCGTGGTCATCCCGCTGCCTGCCATCTCAATTCTCCTGCTTTGCGACAGTATCGCGACGCGGAACCCATCACTCCATCGGATTATACTTGTTCAATTGATCGATATTTTTTATGAATTACGGATGACCTTCGATCAGCTCCGCATCTTTCTGGCCGTCGCCGAGCGGCTGCATGTCACCCGCGCCGCCGAGGCGCTGAACCTGACGCAATCCGCCGTCTCCGCCTCGATCGCGGCGCTGGAGGCGGTGCATGGGGTCAAGCTGTTTGACCGCGTTGGGCGGCGGATCGAACTGACGGAGGCGGGCAGCCTGCTGATCGGCGAGGCGCGCGCGATCCTGAGCCGGGTGGAAAGCGCCACGATGCTGCTCGATGATGTGGCGGGCGAGCCGCGCGGGCGGTTGCGCATCCACGCCAGTCAGACAGTGGCCAGCTATTGGCTGCCCGCGCATCTGGTACAGCTGCACAACCGGCATCCGGGTATCGAGATTGCGCTGACCACCGGCAATACCGCGCAGGTGGCGCAGGCGGTGCAGGAAGGGGCCGCCGATCTGGGTCTGGTCGAGGGGCCGGTGACGCAGGGCGAATTGCACCGGCAGGTGGTGGCGCGCGACGAGATGGTGCTGGTGCTCGCCCGTGATCATCCCTGGGCCGGGCGCGCGCGGCTCTTGCCCGAGGATTACCGGGCGCAAAGCTGGATCCTGCGCGAGGAGGGTTCGGGCACCCGTTCGGAATTCGAGGGCCATCTGGGACGGCTGGGGCTTGCGCTGACCGATCTGGATGTGGCGCTGGAACTGCCCTCGAACGAGGCGGTGCTGGCGGCGGTGGCGGCCGGGCGCAGCCTCAGCGTGCTCTCACGCCGCGCGGTGGGGGCGGCGGCCATCGGCGGCTGGGTGCGGCTGCTGCCGATTGAGGCGCCGGAGCGGCCCTTTGCGCTGCTGACCCATCCGGCACGGCGGCGCACCCGGGCGGCACAGGCGATGATTGATCTGATGACCGCGCCGCGCTGATCTTGCTCCCCGTCGGTCAGGTCAGCGCACGCCCCCCGCCCCGGTCCGATGAAGCGCCCGAAGGTGCGGACCACGGCCCCCGGGGAGGGCGTGCGAATGTCGGCTTGCATGGCGGGCAGGTTCGGGGGATACCTCGCCTGCCGGTCACCGGCGCTTCGTGGATCGTGTGAGTGGGACAGAACCGATGCTGAACGACCAGATTACGCATTGCCTGACGATTGGCCGCCGACCTGATCTTCTGCAGCAGACCCTGCTCAGCCTGCGCTCTCTGCCGCCGCTGGCGACAATTGCCATCAACGATTTCGGCGATAGCGAGACCAATGCCGTTTTCACCGAGCTCTGCCCCACCGGGCAGCTGATCACGCCGCAGGAACGTTTGGGCCACCACCGCGCGGTCGACAGGCTGTATCAAAGCGTCCAGACGCCGTTCATTTTCCACAATGAAGATGACTGGCAGTTTTCGCGCTGTGATTTCCTCGACGACGCGATGACGCTTCTGGCCGCCGATCCGCTGATCAGCTGCGTTTGTGTCCGCGATACCAACGACATGCCCCTGACCGATGCGGCACGCGCCGATATCCGGACATGCGAAACCAAAGGCATCCGCTACCAGCGGCTCGATGGGGTGCATGATCAGTGGTACGGCTATTCCTTTAACCCGCATCTGGCCCGCAAACAGTTGTGGGAGGATTTCGGCGGCTTTTCCGGCTTTGAGAAAGAGCGTCACATCTCGCGAAAACTGCGCGCCACCGGGGGGTTTGTGGCCTATCTGCTGCCGCCCGCCTGCGCGCATATCGGCGACGGGCGGAGCGCGTTCAGCAAACCTGCAGGGCCGTTCAAACGGTTCAAGAACTGGCTGCGCGGCCGCTGAACCGGACACGGGGGGGGGCCCGCCCCCTCGCCTCCAAAGCGGGGGCCGTGCGTCTCTCGGACAAGAACCAGCCCTGTGCGGGCTGCGGGCGCCTTTTCGGGTGAATCCACCGTTGGGCAGATCCAGATGGCAGCCTGACGAGGACCGGCCGGACCGTCCTTGCATATGCAAAGCGCGCTGAGCCGCGGCGGTAACACCATCCTCCCGCGGCGCCCGCTTGTTGGCCAAGGCGCAGCGCTGCTGAGCATGGCATCCTCCCCTGACACCAGCCGCCCCTTCCGCAACGGCAGAGCAGGCTGCAGCGATACGCTGCCCCTGGCTGAAACGCAGAGCCCAGGTGGCCTGGGGGGAGGCACCCGTGGCGCGGCCAGCGCGGACGACCGGGGCTCAAAGCGGCGCGGAACGGGCCGGTATCAGAGCAGGGACGGTCGGTGGACTGCTGAAACCATGAGGCCTGTTGCCGGAAGCATTTGCTGATCTGAGGGGTAAAATGGTGCCCGGAGACGGATTTGAACCGCCGACACGCGGATTTTCAATCCGCTGCTCTACCAACTGAGCTATCCGGGCACCGGGCCTTGGCGAAGCCAACCGGCGTTTGGTGGGGAGTAACTAGACGTTGGCGCAGGGGCTGTCCAGAGGGTTTTGTGAAAAAAATCATGCGATCCGCACTTTCTGTAAAACTCTGCTTCCCTGACCCGCGCGTCGCCCGCGAAAATCATGGCAACGCGCTGAAAACAGTGGGCAATACAGGATCAACCAGCGGCTGATCGGCACCGGTCAACAGGGCTGAAACTCGGGTGAGGGACATTCGGAAACGCTACACCGCCCGTCACCGCCATAGGCCCGCACGCAGGCCGCGCCCGCGCGAGATGCCGGGGGCCGCGCAGCAATTGCCCGCCGGACCACCGCCCGCCCCACCCCGCCGCGCAAGGCGGGATGACAGGGCAGATGAGCCCGCGCGCAGCATGGCCCGTCAATGCGGCAGCGGGCCACCATCGGCGTCGGAACGAGAGCTGTCCTCTTCCTCTTCGTGCAAGTCGCCCGGAATCACATAGGATCCCGTCAGCCAGCGGCCCAGATCAATGTCGGCGCAGCGTTTCGAGCAAAACGGACGGTACTTCGGATCGGTGTCTTTCGAACAGATCGGACAGGCCATCTCAGCTCTCCCGTTTGGCCAATATGGTTGCGAGCGCGATGCGGTCGCGCTTGCGCTGCAATTCGTAATTGCCCAAGGGCGTCCAACCGGCCAGCGAGGTTTCCGCCGCCTCGCCTTTGAAGGCCGCCTTCAGCTGCTGCTCCAGCGCCACGCGATCCTTCTTGGACATCGGGGCGAAGTCGACCACCACCTGACCGCCGAGACCCCGCAGCCGCAGCTGACGCGGCAGATCGCGGGCGGCGGCAATGTTCACCTTCAGCGAGGCTGCGGGCGAGGTGTCATTGCCGGTGTTCACGTCGATGGCAATCAGCGCCCGCGTCGGCTCGATCATCATATGGCCACCGCCCGGCAGATCGACCCGCACCGCCAGCAGCAACGCCAAAGCCTCGGCGACGCCGTGATCTTCCATCGCCGAGGGGCCATCGGCAATCTCATCGGGGACGGGTTCCGCCCAGTCGCGCCAGGCCTCTTCATGCGGGCTTGGCGCATCGACCAGCAATTCCGGCGTGCCCTCGACATCGGCCAGCACCGCTTCGGCCAGACCGCGCATCGCGCCGATGTCTTCGGCAATCTCGCCCTCATCGGCAAATTCGCAGACCGAGCGCAGGATCAGCCCCATCTCACTGCCCGCCATCACCTCGGCGGCCAAAGCCTCCAGCTCTTCGCGGATCGCGGTTTCCTTGATCCGGCGCGAGACATTCAGCCCCGGCGCGCCCGGCGTCACGATCGCATGGCGGCTTTTGAACAAAAGGCGCGTGCTGACCGGCAGCGCCTTGCCCGGCTCGCGCCCGCCCGTCACCTGCACCAGCACCGCCTGACCGGGGGCCAGCCCGCCGGTTTCGCGCAAAAAGCCCTTTTCGCCCTCGGGCAGGCGCACGAAAACACCGCCCTGCCCCTTCATCTGACGGTCCACCACCGCGCGGCAGATCGCGCCGGGGGCCAGCGCCAGATCGCTTTCCAGAATCAGATCCTCAAGCTGCCCGTCCACCATCAATGCGGCGGCTTCGCGGCCCTGAATTTCGCCCAATACGATGACACGACCCTTCATGCGGTCCCCTGTTCTTCGGCGTGCCCGCTCAGGGTTCCGGCGGTGATCCCCGCCGCACGCAGCAATGTTGTGGTTTCCGACAGGGGCAGGCCGACCACCCCGGTGAACGAGCCCTGCAGCCAGGGAATAAAGGCACCGGCCAGGCCCTGAATGGCATAGCCCCCCGCCTTGCCCTGCCATTCGCCCGAGGCGAGGTAGCCGTTCACCTCTTCATTCGACAGCGGGCGGAATTTCACCACCGTATCCACGGTGCGTTCCCAGACCGTCTCGCCGCGCCGCACGGCAACGGCCGTCAGCACATGGTGACGCCGCCCCGAGAGCGCCCAGAGGAACTCTGCCGCCTCCGCCGCATCGCGCGGCTTGCCCAGAATGCGCCGCCCGACCGAGACAGTGGTATCGGCGCAGAGCAAAACTTCATCCGCCGCACAATCGAGCGCGGCGATTTTTTCCCGGGCAATCCGCGCCACATAATCGCGCGGGATCTCGCCCTTCCGGGGGTTTTCATCAATGTCGGGGGCGCGAATGGCCGCCGGGGTCAGCCCCAGCTGTGCCAGCAATTCCCGCCGGCGCGGGCTGGCGGATCCGAGAATGAGTTTCATGTCTGCCTCCGCCGCCGCTGCAATCGATCCTGCCGCGTCGCGGCCACCCCGCGCCCCGGGGGGCGGAGGGGAATCGCTTTACTTGAAGCGATAATTGATGCGACCTTTCGAGAGGTCATAGGTGTTCATTTCCACCTGCACCTTGTCGCCTGCCAGAACGCGAATGCGGTTTTTCCGCATCTTTCCTGCCATATGCGCGATGATCTCATGGCCGTTTTCCAGCTCGACCCTGAACGTCGCATTCGGCAGGAGTTCCTTCACGACGCCGGGGAATTCGAGCATTTCTTCCTTGGCCATGGTCACTCCGATATGTGCCGCCCGCCAAATTTGCGGGCGCGCTCTAAATGCGCCGGGTTGCGGCAATTTTCAAGGCTTATGTCAAGCCATTTTGGGCTTTTCGCGTGTCGTTTTCACTTGCGCTGCCGGTGCAATCTGTTCCGGCCAGTGCAGATGGGGCAAAACGCCCCCCGAGGCCCGGGTTTTCGCCACCAGCGACAGGTCAAGCGCGGCCAACACCCAGCCCGGCGCATCTATCGCGCCTTCAGCCAGAATCCCCGTCTCGGGCCAGCCATGGTCCGGGGGGCCGTAAATTGCGGCCCGGCCACGGTTTTCATCCACCGCCGGGCACCAGTCACACAGGCCCACCGTCGGCGCCTGCACCACGACGCATTGATTCTCGAGCGCGCGTGCCATCGCCCCCACCCGCACCCGGGTGAAACCCGCCACCGAGTCGGTGCAGCTGGGCACCAGCAGGATGTCGGCCCCCGCCTCGGCCAAGGCGCGCGACAGCAAGGGAAACTCGCTGTCATAGCAAATCACCACGCCGATGCGGCCCAGCGCGGTGTCAAACAGGGTCAGCCCCGCGCCCGCGACGACATCCCAGTCCTCGCGCTCGAACCGGGTCATCATCACCTTGTCCTGATGCCCGATCAGCCCCTGCGGCCCGAAAAGCCGCGCGCGGTTCACCGGGCGTGCGCCACCCGCAAAGACCGGGGCCGAGGCGGCAAGGATATGCACGCCAAAGCGCATCGCCAGTTCGGCGTGCAAAGCATCGGCCTGCGGCAGGTGCCGCGCCACCTCATGCAGCGCCGCCTCCAGATCCGCCGCCACCGCCGGACCGCCGAGATGCGCCAGCTCCAGCGCGCCATATTCGGGAAAGACCAACAGATCCGCGCCCTGCCCCGCCGCATCGGCCACCCAGGTGTAGATCTTGGCGGCATAGGCCGCGAAATCCGGCAGGGGGTCCAACGGATAGGCCGCCGCCGCAAGCGTGACCCGGCGCGTCACAGCGCCCGCATCCAGAATTGCAGCGGCTTTTCGCTCTGCTCAGCGTCGCCGATATCGGTCCAGCGGAACCGCGCGATCACGCCGGGCAAGGGCGCATAGCCGCGCTTGACCCAAAAGCCATCAAGCGGGCGATATGCTGCGGGCCGCGCCGGATGATCGGCAGGCCGGATGACCGAACAAAAGGCCGCATAGCGCCGCCCCAGCGCGCGTGCATGGGCCTCGCGCGCGTCAAAGAAGGCATGGCCCAATCCCCGTCCGCGATAGGCGGGCAAGAGCACCGATTCCGCGCAGTAAAAGATGTCACCCAGCGCCTCGGGCCGCGCGGCAAAGGGGGCGGCGAAATCCGCCGCATGATCCTCCATCGGCGTGCCGGTGGCCGCGCCGACCAGCTGCCCGCCGTCAAACGCCCCCACGACCACCGCCGCAGGATTGCCCCGATAACTCGCGAGATACTGGCGCTCATAGTCCAGCGCGCCCTCATAGAGATAGGGCCAGTCGTGAAACACCGAAATCCGCAGCCGCGCCACATCGTCGAGCACCGCATCCAGATCAGCGCCGGTCAGCACCCGGGTGGTGACCGGCCCGGCAGCCGCCTCAGGCATCGCGGCTGACCTGCGCCAGCCAATCGGCGAGGTTGTAATAGGTGGTCACCCGGGTGATCTTGCCCTCGTCCAGCGAAAAGAACGAACCTGCGGGCAGCACATACTGCTGCCCCCGGGCCTCCGGCAGCCCGTCATCGGTGGCAAGATAGGTGCCGTTGACGACGAATTCCGCCGCCGCGCGGCTGCCATCCTCGCTGGCAAAGACCACCAGATCGGTGAGGTTTTCGCGGTAGCAGCGGGTCATATGCGCGTTGAATTCGGCAAAGAGCGCCTTGCCCCGGCGGATCTTGCCCTCATTCACATGATGCGCCACGTCTTCGAACATAAGGTCCAGCATCGCATCGGTATCGCCCGCGTTGAACGCGGCGAAATAGGCGGAAATGATCGCATGGCTCATGCTTGTTTGATCTCCTTTGGCGGGCCGAACCGCTCCATCATCCGCTCCATGATCTGCTGCCGGGTCTGCCGATAAGCGGCGAGTTTCGCCTCGCGCCCCTCGGCCAGTCCGGTCGGATCCATGATCGGCCAATATTCCACATCCAGATGGTAAAACCGGGTCAGATCCAGCGCCCGGCGCTGACTGGCGGGCGAGAGCGCCACCACCAGATCAAAGCCGGAGATATCATCGCCCCATTGCTCCATCTCATCAAAGGAGCGGGCGCGGTGGCGCGACAGCTCCACCCCGATTTCCTGACAGACGGCGACGGTAAAGCCGTCGACCTCCATCTCGCTTTTGACGCCGACGGACTGGACATAAACATCCTGTCCGTAAAATTTCTTCATCATCCCCTCTGCCATCGGCGAGCGTACCGCGTTGTGATCGCAACAAAACAACACCGAATGCGGCAGTTTACCCAAACTCAGCCTCCGGGCGTCAGGACGCAGATGAGGGTAAAGAGGCGGCGCGCAGTGTCAATATCAAGGGTGACTTTCCCCTCGAGACGTTCCTGCAAGACCCGCGCCCCCTCGTTGTGAATCCCCCGACGCGCCATGTCGATGGCTTCGATCTGGCTGGGCGGCAGACGTTTCACCGCCTCGAAATAGCTTTCGCAGATCTGGAAGTAATCCTTCACCACCTGCCGGAACGGCCCGAGGCTGAGATGAAACTCCGCAACCTTTTCGCCGTTCTCCAGGGTGGTATCAAACACCAGCCGCCGTTCGCGGATGGCCAGACCGAGGCAAAACGGCCCTTCCGGCGCCGGGGCGTCCCCGCGACCGGGCAGGATAAAGCTGTTGTCTTCCAACAGGTCATAGATCGCCACCCGGCGTTCTTGCTCGATCTCGGGCGTGGGCGGCGTCAGGCCGCTGTCGTCAATGTCAATCCGGGCGATGCGGCTCATGCGGCTCCCCCCTCGGGTTCGGCGTCGCGCGCGTTCAACGCGTTCAGCCGGGCGCGCACCGACAGGCCATGCGCCTCAAGGCTCTCCGAAATCGCCAAGCGCTCGGCCGAAGGCCCGATCGCGGCCAAAGCCGCCGGGGTCATCTTGGCCAATGTGGTCCGCTTGATAAAATCCATCACCGAAAGCCCGCTTGAAAACCGTGCCGAACGCGCCGTGGGCAACACGTGGTTCGGCCCCCCAACGTAGTCGCCGATGGCCTCGGGCGTCCAGCCCCCAAGAAAGATCGCGCCCGCATGGGTGATGCTCTCGGCCAAAGCCTCCGGATCGGCCACGCAGAGCTCCAGATGCTCAGGCGCCATCCGGTTCGACAGCGCCGCCGCCTCGGCCAGATCACGCGTCACGATCACCGCGCCGTAATCGCGCCAGCTGGCCCCGGCAATTGCCCGCCGCTCCAGCGTTTCCAGGCGCTTGTCCACCGCCGCCGCCACCGCCCGGCCAAAGGCCGCATCGGGGGTGATCAGCACCGATTGCGCGCTTTCGTCATGCTCGGCCTGGCTCAGCAGATCGAGCGCGATCCAGTCGGGATCATTGTCACCGTCGGCGATCACCAGAATTTCCGACGGCCCGGCGATCATGTCGATGCCCACCTTGCCGAACACCCGCCGCTTGGCCGCCGCCACATAGGCATTGCCCGGCCCGGTGATCTTGTCCACCGGCGGGATGCTGGCGGTGCCATAGGCCAGCGCCGCAATCGCCTGCGCGCCGCCAATGCGGTAGATCTCATCCACCCCGGCGATCTGCGCCGCCAGAAGCACCAGCGGATTGACCACCCCGCCCGGCGTCGGACAGACGATGGCCAGCCGCGCCACCCCGGCCACTTTCGCGGGAATCGCATTCATCAGCACCGACGACGGATAGGAGGCGAGCCCCCCCGGCACATAAAGCCCCGCCGCCGAGACCGGCGTCCAGCGCCAGCCAAGCCGGGCCCCCGTCGGCTCTTCCCACATCGCATCTTCGGGCATCTGGCGGCTGTGATAGGCGCGGATACGCTCCGCCGCGAGTTCCAGCGCCGCGCGATCCTCGGCCGAGACCTTGGCCACCTCCGCCGCGATCTCCTCGGCGGTAAAGGCCAGCGTCTCGGGCGTCAGCGCCAGACGGTCGAACTTCCCGGTCAGCTCGATCACCGCGGCATCGCCGCGGGCGCGCACATCGGCAATGATCCCGGCCACCACCGCATCGACATCGGGGCTGTCTTCGCGCTTCATGCCGAGAAGGGCGTCAAAAGCTGCGGCGAAACCGGCATCGGTGGTGTTGAGGAACTGGGGCATCGGGCTCTCCTTATTCGGAAAGTCGATTAAGCCCTCAAAGCCCCTGCCGCAAGCGCCGCGTTGCAGCAAGGCGGGCTTTGCGGGATCGGCGGGCCTCGCCGGTTCCGGGGGCTTTGCCGGATCCGGGGGCCTTTGCCTGATCTGAAATATCCCCGCCGGAGGCTTCCCCGGCGGCCAGGGGCGCGGCGGAGGGCGAAATCCCCGCCGCAGCCGCCGCAAACACCCGGCCTAGACCGGATGCTGCGGCACTTTGCCCGAGGGCGCGATATAGGGCCGGGTCACGTCCCGCAGGGTGAGGTTCAGGCATTCCACCCGCGCGGCAATCGCACCATCCCCCGCCAGTGTCAGCTGCACGGTGCCGGTGCCATCCTCGCCCGGTTGCCAGTCGAGCGACAGCACCGACAGAATCGTCTCCGCCGCCTGCCGGTCGATGCCCTGGCTGGAGACGCCCTGCACATCGTCGATGACCAGCAGCGCCTGCACCCGCTCATAGGGCCGCCGCGCCGCCTCGGCCATCGCACGGTCCTCCCAGCGGAACCGGTTCACGAGCAGCGCCAGACGGCGGGCGCGCGGCTCATAGCGGATCTCGGTCATCGGCAGCACGGCATCCTGCACGAGGGCGGCCATCACCGCCAAATCCTCGGGCGTTTCCGCCTTCAGGCTCAGCGGCGACTCGGCGCCATCCTCGAAACGTGCGTCGCTCATTCGCCCTTTACCCGTTCGATCTGCGCGCCCACCGCCCGCAGTTTCTCTTCCACCCGCTCATACCCCCGGTCGAGGTGATAGACGCGGCTGACCACGGTTTCGCCCTCTGCCGCCATCCCGGCCAGGATCAGCGAGACCGAGGCGCGCAGATCGGTCGCCATCACCGGCGCGCCTTTCAGCCGCTCCACCCCATGCACGGTGGCATGGCCGCCATGCACCTCGATCTGCGCCCCCATGCGGATCAGTTCGGGCGCATGCATGAAGCGATTCTCAAAGATCTTCTCTTCCAGAACGCTGGTCCCCTCGGCGGTGCAGAGAAGCGCCATCATCTGCGCCTGCAAATCGGTGGGGAAGCCCGGGAAAGGCTCGGTCACCACATCCACCGCATTCACCCGGCCATTGCGGCGGCGGACTTTCAGACCCTTGTCGGTCTCGGTCACATCAATGCCCGCCGCATCGAGCTTTTCGGCGAAAGCGCCGACCAGCTCCATCGTGCCGCCCAGGCATTCCACCTCGCCGCCGCAGATCGCGGGGGCCAGCATATAGGTGCCCAGCTCGATCCGGTCGGTCACCACCGGATGCGTGGCCCCGCCCAGACGATCCACCCCCTGAATGGTGATGGTCGAAGTGCCCTCGCCCTCGATCTGCGCGCCCATCTTGCGCAGGCAACGCGCCAGATCGACAATCTCCGGCTCGCGCGCGGCGTTTTTCAGCACCGTGGTGCCCTTGGCAAGCGTTGCCGCCATCAGCGCGTTTTCCGTGGCCCCGACCGAGACCAGCGGGAAATCGACCACCGCACCGCGCAGCCCGCCCAAGGGGGCCTTGGCATGCACATAGCCGTCGCGCAGATCAAGTTCCGCCCCCATCGCCTCCAGCGCCTTCAGATGCAGGTCCACCGGGCGCGCGCCAATCGCGCAACCGCCGGGCAGTGAGACAATCGCATGGCCATCGCGCGCCAGCATCGGCCCGAGCACGAGAATCGAGGCGCGCATCTTACGCACGATGTCGTAATCCGCCGTGTGGTTGTTGATGTCATGGCTCGACATCGCCAGCACTTGGCCCGCCTGCAGACTGGCCACTTCCGCCCCGAGGCTGCCCAAAAGCTGGGTCATCGTGCGAATATCCGACAAACGCGGCGCATTGGTCAGCGTCAGCGGTTCTTCGGTCAAGAGAGTCGCCGGCATCAGCGTCAGGCAGGCGTTCTTGGCCCCTGCAATCGGAATTTGCCCCTTCAGCGGCCCGCCGCCCCGTACAATGATCTGATCCATCCGCCTGCCCTATTCTTTGTTTTCGCTCTGCCCGTCATCCCCGAAATCCGTCCCGGCACCCGCCTGACCCTCTGTCTCGGGCGCATCATCCGCCGCGCGTGCCCGCGCTTGCGCCTTGCGCCGTTGAAGATTTGCCCGCAGCGCGGCGCGCAGCCGTGCGTCGCGGGCATCCGCTTGGGTCTTGTCGCCGGAAGAGGAGGATTTCGTTGTCATGCGGCTTCTTTAACGTGGATCGTAAAAAGCGTCCAGATTGCCCTTGCGCTGCCCGAAGTTTGAGTCTAAATCCCCGCCCACAGTCGGAAGCGACTGAACAGGATGCTGTGGTAGCTCAGTGGTAGAGCACACCCTTGGTAAGGGTGAGGTCGAGAGTTCAATCCTCTCTCACAGCACCATCCTCCCCCAGATTACAATGACTTAGACAAGATCATCCGGATCAGCCTGCACCGGGCTGCTGTGGTTTTGCGCCTGTTTTCCAGGGAAAACCGCCGCGGTTTCGGCCTTCGCGTGCACCATGCCGCAGACGCGTGCCGCCCAAAACGCCACGGTCACATCTGCGGCATCCCAGGCGGCCCCGCCGCTTCTTGCGCCGCGCCCCGCGGATTCGGGCCCGCCCGGCACCCGCTGCAACCGGGGGGCCCGGTTCCCGCGCAGATGTGCCCATTGCCGCAGGTTTCAACCCTGAGTCGCACAAAGATTCGGCGCACATGTTTGATTCAGGTCAACTCTGCACTGCAGAAACTGCGCTAGGGTCAGGGCGAACCGCACCCCTGCGGTGGTCATAGAGTGGAAGCAAAATGCCCTCGACCCCCCATCAAACAAGCCCCGCGCCGCAATCTGTCGCCATCGACACACCCCTCCTTCAGGCGCCCCAAATGCAGGCCCCCCACGCCCACGCGCCCCGCGCCCAAGCTCCCCGCGTTCAGGCCCCCCGTGCCCAGGCCCCCCGCGTCCAGACTCCCGGCATCGACGCCGGAGAATCGCCGCGCGGGCGGCCCACAGCGGCCGTCAGTGGCCGCAGCCCATCACAATCGCCAGATGAGCCCGAAGGTTTCCCCGCCGTGCTGGACCGCGCCATTCACGCCAGCATGGCGCGCGCGACGATGGGTCTGTCGCCCAGCGCCTTGGCCGCGGCCTATTGGGATTGGGCCATGCACTTGGCCAGCTCGCCCGGCAAACAGATGGAATTGGGCGAAAAAGCCCTGCGCAAGGCGCTGCGGCTGACCGATTATGCCACGCGCTGCGCCCTGCAGGGCGAAGATGCCGCCCCCTGCATCACCCCTTTGCCGCAGGACCACCGCTTCCGCGATCCCGCCTGGACAAAATGGCCCTTCAACGTCATGGCGCAGAGCTTTTTGCTGCAACAGCAATGGTGGCACAATGCCACCACCGATGTGCGCGGCGTGACCGAACAGCATGAAAACGTGGTGGCGTTCACCGCCAGGCAAATGCTGGACATGATGTCGCCCGCCAATGGCGCGCTGACCAATCCCGAAGTGGTGGCGGCAACCATAGCCGAGCGCGGCGCGAATCTTTGGCGCGGGGCGCAAAACCTGATCGCCGATCTGCAGGCCACGGCCCGCACCACGGCCGAAAGCGCCGACCCCGCGGATCCGGCCTTTGTGGTCGGCAAGACGCTGGCGATGACGCCGGGCAAAGTGGTGCTGCGCAACCGCCTGATCGAGCTGATCCAATATGCGCCCACCACCGAGGCGGTGCATCCCGAGCCGATCCTGATCGTGCCTGCCTGGATCATGAAATACTATATTCTGGATCTGTCCGCACAGAATTCGCTGGTGAAATATCTGACAGAACAAGGCTTTACCGTCTTCATCCTCTCCTGGAAGAACCCCGATGCCGCGGACCGCGACCTTGGGATGGAGGATTACCGCGAGCTCGGGGTGATGGACGCGCTCGGGGCCGTCACCGCGATCACCGGCGCGAAAAAAGTGCATGCTTTGGGCTATTGCCTCGGCGGCACCCTGCTGTCCATCGCCGCCGCCGCGATGGCACGCGACGGCGATGACCGCATCGCCACGCTGACGTTTCTCGCCGCGCAGACCGATTTCACCGAAGCGGGCGAGTTGATGCTGTTCATCAACGAAAGTCAGGTCAGCTTTCTCGAAGATATGATGTGGGAAAAAGGCTATCTCGATTCGACCCAGATGGCCGGGGCCTTTCAGCTTCTGCATTCCAACGATCTGATCTGGTCGCGCAACACCCGCGCCTATCTGCTGGGCCAGCGCGATGAGATGTTCGACCTGCTGGCCTGGAATGCCGATACAACGCGAATGCCCTACCGGATGCATTCCGAATATCTGCGGCATCTGTTTCTAAACAACGATCTGGCCGAGGGCCGCTATCAGGTGGCGGGGCGGCCGGTGGCGCTGTCGGATCTGCGCTGTCCGATCTTTGCGGTCGGCACCGAGAGCGATCATGTCGCCCCCTGGCGCTCGGTCTACAAATGCCACCTCTTCACCGACACCGATGTGACCTTTGTGCTGGCCAGCGGCGGCCATAACGCGGGCATCGTCTCCGAACCGGGGCACCCGCACCGGCATTTCCAGATCGCCGCGCAAACCGAGGGCGAGACCTACCGCGATCCCGACAGCTGGCAGGCCAGCGCGCTGCGGCACGACGGCTCGTGGTGGCCCGCGCTGACCGGCTGGCTCGCGGATCATTCCGGCCCCCGCGCGGCGCTGCCGCCTTTGGGGCTGCCGGATGCCCCTGATCTGGGCGCTGCTCCCGGCACCTATGTCCTGCAATCCTGAAAGGAACCCCATGAGCATGTTGTCAGGACGCAAAGGGCTGGTGGTGGGCGTCGCCAACCACGCCTCCATCGCCACCGGCTGCGCCCGCGCCTTTGCCGAAGCCGGGGCCGAGCTGGCGGTGACCTATCTCAACGACAAGGCCCGCCGCTTTGTCGAACCGGTGGCCACGGAACTCGGGGCGGCGAAATTCCTGCCCCTTGATGTTGAGGCCGAGGGCGAGATGGAGGCGGTGTTTGCCGAGATTGCCCGCGATTGGGGGCGGCTCGATTTCCTCGTGCATTCCATCGCCTTTTGCCCGGCTGAGGATCTGCACGGCCGGGTGACCGATTGTTCGCAGGCAGGCTTTGCCCGCGCGATGGATGTTTCAGTGCATTCGCTCATCCGCATGGCGAAACTCGCCGAACCCCTGATGGCCGAGGGCGGCACGATCCTGACCATGAGCTATTATGGCGCCGAAAAGGTGGTGGATCACTACAACATCATGGGCCCGGTGAAATCGGCGCTGGAGGGGACGGTGCGCTATCTTGCCGCCGAACTTGGGCCGCAGGGCATCCGCGTGCATGCGATCTCGCCGGGGCCGATGGCGACGCGGGCAGGCTCGGGCATCGCGCATTTCGACACGCTGATCGACAATGCCCGCGACCGCGCGCCCGAGCGCGCGCTGGTGACGCTGGAGGATGTCGGCGGCATGGCGCTTTACCTCGTCAGCGATGCCGCCAAGCGGATCTCGGGCAATATCGAATATGTGGACGCAGGCTATCACGTCCGGGGCTGACCCCGGCAGGAGCGACCTATGCAATACATTGAAAACAAGACCTATGATGAACTTTCGGTTGGCGACAGTGCCCTGCTGACCCGCTGCCTGCAGCCCGATGACATCCAGCTCTTCGCGGTGATGTCGGGCGATGTGAACCCCGCGCATGTCGACCCCGACTTTGCCCGCTCGGACTTGTTCCACCATGTCATCGCGCATGGGATGTGGGGCGGCGCGCTGATCTCGGCGGTCCTGGGCACCGAATTGCCGGGGCCGGGCACGATCTATCTGGACCAAAGCCTGCATTTCAGCGCGCCGGTTGCCCTGGGTGATACCGTCACGGTCAAGGTGACCGTGGCCGAGAAAAAGCCGAAGAACCGCCTCTCGATTGACTGCCTCTGCACCAACCAACTTGGCAAGACGGTGATCGAGGGCCGCGCCGAGGTGATCGCGCCGACGGTCAAGATCCGCCGCCCCCGCGTGGCGCTGCCGCAGGTGCATCTGCACGAACAGGGTGCGCGCTATGCGCAGCTGATCGCCGCGACCCGCGAACTGGAGCCGGTGCCCACCGCCGTGGTGCATCCCTGCGACGATGTCTCGCTGACCGGCGCGCTGGAGGCCGCAACCCAGGGGCTGATCCTCCCGATCCTTGTGGGGCCGCTGGCCAAGATCATCGCCACGGCGGCGGCGGCGGGGGTCTCGCTCGACGGGATCGAGGTGATCGACGTGCCGCACAGCCATGCCGCCGCTGAACGCGCGGTGGCGCTGGTGCGCGAAGGCCGGGTGCGCGCCCTGATGAAGGGCAAACTGCACACGGATGAGCTGATGGCGGCGGTGGTCGCCCGCGACACCGGCCTGCGCACCGAGCGGCGGATGAGCCATGTTTTCGCGATGGATGTGCCGCATTACCCCAAGCCCCTTCTGATCACCGATGCGGCGATCAACATCGCGCCCGACCTCGAAACCAAACGCGACATCGTGCAGAACGCCATTGATCTGGCGCGGGCGCTGGGGATCAGCCTGCCGAAAGTGGCCATCCTCTCGGCGGTGGAAACCGTCAATCCGCGCATCACCTCCACCCTCGACGCTTCGGCTTTGTGCAAGATGGCGGACCGGGGGCAGATCACCGGCGGATTGCTGGATGGGCCGCTGGCCTTTGACAATGCCGTGTCGAAAACCGCCGCCGCGACCAAGGGGATCGTCTCCCCCGTGGCGGGCGATGCCGACATCCTGATCGCGCCGGATCTGGAATCGGGCAATATGATCGCCAAGCAGCTCATCTACCTTGCGGGGGCCGAGTCGGCGGGCATCGTGCTCGGCGCGCGGGTGCCGATTATCCTGACCAGCCGCGCCGATGGCACGCTCGCCCGGCTCGCCTCCTGTGCTCTGGCGCAGCTTTACCTGAAATACACCGATCAAAAGGTGCTGGTGGTATGACCGAGGCGGTCCTGACCCTGAACGCGGGCTCCTCCAGCCTGAAATTCGCGCTCTACCCGGCGCGGACCGACGCGCAGGCGCTGCTGCGGGGCAAGATCGAGGGGATCGGCCGCGCGCCCGCCTTTCGCGCGACTGGGGCCGGGGGGCAACAGCTGACCGGGCCGGATTTCGCGCGCTTTGATGCCGCCGCGACGCATGAGGATCTGATCCCCGCGCTCTTTGACTGGATCCGGCACCAGCAGGGGATTGAGCTGGTGATGGTCGGCCACCGGGTCGTGCATGGCGGGCGCGATTTCACCGGCCCCGTGCGCCTCACCCCTTCGGTGATGGGCGATCTGGCGGCGCTCTGCGCGCTGGCCCCCCTGCATCAGCCGCATAACCTTGCCGCCATCCGGGCGGTGGCGGATTGGGCCCCCGGCCTGCCGCAGATTGCCTGTTTCGACACCGCCTTTCACCGCACGATGCCGCGCCGGGCGCAGATCTTCGCCCTGCCCCGCCGCTATGCCGAGGGGGGCGTGCTGCGCTATGGCTTTCACGGCCTCTCTTATGAATACATCGCCTCTGCCCTGCCCGCGCATCTGCCGCCCGCCGCGCAGGGCCGGGTGATCGTGGCGCATCTGGGCAATGGCGCCAGCCTCTGCGCGCTGAAAGAGGGCAAAAGCGTCGCCACCAGCATGGGGTTCACCGCGCTCGACGGGCTGATGATGGGCCAGCGCGCGGGCGCGCTCGATCCCGGTCTGGTGCTGCATCTGATCCGGCAGGAGGGGATGAGCGCCGAGGCGGTCGAGGCGATGCTCTATCATAACTCGGGCCTTCTGGGCGTCTCCGGCCTCAGCAATGCGATGCAGGTGCTGGAGGCGAGCCAGACCCCCGAGGCCGATGAGGCGATCACCCTCTTCTGCGACCGCGCGGCGGCGGGCATTGCCGCGCTGATCCCCGATCTGGGCGGGCTCGACGCGCTGGTGTTTACCGCCGGGATTGGCGAGAACTCGGCCCGCGTCCGCGCCGCGATCTGCGCCCGGCTCGGCTGGCTGGGGCTGGAACTCGATTCCGGTGCCAATGCGCAGGGCCTCAGCGATATCAGCACGCCCGCCTCGGCCGTGGCGCTGCGGGTGATACCGACCGATGAGGAGGTGGTCATCGCCCGCGCCGCCCGCGCGCTTCTGCCTGAAGGCGCGGAGGCCCGGACATGAACGCCTCAACACCCCGCACGGCCCCCGCCGCAGGCCGCATCACCGCCATCCGCGGCGGCATCGTCGATGTCAGCTTCCCCGAGCCGCTGCCCCGGATCAATGAGCGGCTGCAGGTGGGCACGGTGGCGCTGCAGGTGGTCTCGCTGACCGGCGGCGGCGGCGTGCGCTGCATCGCCCTCGCCCCCGTGCGCGGCCTTGGCCTTGGGGCCGAAGTGACCGCCACCGGCGCGCCGATCATCGTGCCGGTGGGCGAGGGCATGCTGGGCCGGATGCTCGATGTCTTTGGCGCGCCGCTCGATGGCCGCCCGCCGCCGGAGGCGGCAGACCAGCGCCCGATCCACCGCGCGCCGCCGCTGCTGACCGACCGCCGCGCCCGCGCCGAGGTGCTGGAGACCGGGATCAAGGCGATTGACCTCCTCTCCCCCATCGAGCGCGGCGGCAAGACCGGCCTGTTTGGCGGCGCGGGCGTCGGCAAGACGGTGCTCCTGAGCGAGCTGATCCACAACACGGTCGAACACCACCATGGCGTCAGCCTTTTTTGCGGCATCGGCGAGCGCACCCGCGAGGCCGAGGAATTGTTCCGCGACATGGGCGATGCCGGGGTGCGCGACAAGATGGTGATGCTGTTCGGCCAGATGGCCGAAAGCCCCGGCGTGCGCTTTCTGATCGGCAATACCGCGCTGACCATGGCCGAGTATTTCCGAGATGACCGCGGGCAGGATGTGCTCCTTCTCATCGACAATATCTTCCGCTTTGTGCAGGCGGGGTCCGAGGTCTCGGGGCTGATGGGGCGGATGCCGTCCCGCGTGGGCTATCAGCCGACGCTCGCCACCGAACTGGCCGCGCTGGAAGAGCGCATCGCCTCGACCAATACCGGCTCGATCACCTCGATTCAGGCGGTCTATGTGCCCGCCGATGATTTCACCGATCCGGCGGCGGCGGCGATTTTCGCGCATCTCACCGCCTCGGTCGTGCTGTCGCGCAAACGCGCGAGCGAGGGGCTCTATCCGGCGGTGGATCCGCTCGCCTCGGCCTCGGTCATGCTGACGCCGGGGGTGGTGGGGCAGCGGCATTACGACATCGCCCGCGCGGTGCGCCGGACACTGGCGGACTATGACGAGCTGCGCGACATCATCGCCATGCTGGGGATTGAGGAGCTGTCCACCCAGGACCGTGCCACGGTGGAGCGCGCGCGGCGGCTGGAGCGCTTCCTGACCCAACCCTTTGCCACCGTTTCTGCCTCGGCCGGGACCAGCGGCAAAATGGTGCCGCTGGAAGATACGCTGACGGGCTGCGAGACCATTCTGGGCCAGAGCCGCTTTGATCTGCCCGAAAGCGCCTACTACATGATCGGCACCCTCGCCGATCTGAAAGGGGCTGCATGACCGCCGTCAGCGAGATGCAGGTGCTGCTGCGGCTGCCGACCGGCTGCCTTTATGACGGCCCCGCCGCCCGGCTGACCGCCAGCGGCACAGAGGGGAGTTTTGGCATTCTGCCCAATCACATCGACATGGTCACCGCCCTTGTCCCCTCGGTCCTGCTGATCGGCCTGCCGGATGGTGCCGAGCGGTTCTTTGGCATTGATGAGGGGATCTTGGTGAAAAAGGGCCCGCGGGTCGAGGTGGCGGTGCGGCGCGGCGCCGAAAGCCGCGATCTTGCGGCCTTGCGCGCGACGGTACAGCAGCATTTCGGCGCGCTGGATGATGACGAGCGGGTGGCGCGCACCGCCCTCTCGCGGCTCGAGGCGGATATGGTGCGCCGTTTTGCCCATTTGCGGGAGAAGCGCCCATGAGCCCGAAGCCCGACCATCCACAGGACGCCTCGGCCGAGAAAATCGGCGAGAGTGCGCGCCGCAAACAGGCCGCGCGCGACAATCCGGGGCCGAACCCGCTGACCGGCCTCTCGACCTTTGGGATGATCGGCTGGTCGGTGGTGGCCCCCACTTTGGGCGGGGCGTTTCTGGGCCACTGGCTCGACCGGGTGCTGCCGCAGGCATTTTCATGGACCATCGCGCTGCTTCTGGGCGGCGTGGTGTTGGGGGCGATGATTGCCTGGGCCTGGATCAGCAAAGAGGGAGGCGGGAAATGACACCCATCAGCGTGATCGGGATCGACTGGGCGCATCTGGCGCTGGGGGGGCTTTTGGGCACGCTCGGCAGCGCGCTCTTTTTCTTTGGGCTGGCGCTGGGGATGCGGCTGGCTTTGCGCGCGCGGCACCCGGCGCTCCTGCTGTTGCTCAGCGCCGGGCTGCGGATCACTGCGCTGCTGGCCCTGCTCTGGTTGGTGGCGCAGATCGGGCTGGCGGCGCTGGCGGGCTTTGCGCTGGCCTTTCTGGGCATCCGGTTCCTGGCCCTTTTGATCGCGCGGCATCCCCCATCCGTGCCCCACCCAAAACCCGGCCTGACCCAACCCGAACCGAAAGGCTGATCCGATGGAAATGACCCCCGACAGCCGCATCTTCTTTCACCTCGCCGGGGTGGCGGTGAATGCCACCGTGGTCAACACCTGGGTGATCATGGCGCTCCTGACCGGGGCCTCGATGCTGATCACCCGCCGCCTGCGCCCCGATGTGCCGCCCAGCCGCTGGCGCACGACGCTGGAGGTGATTGTCACCGGCATTCAGGGCCAGATCGAAGAGATCACCGGTCGGCCCAACCGCAATCTGCTTTATTTCGTCGGCACGCTGTTCTTGTTCATCGTCACCGCCAACCTCCTGCTGGTGGTGCCGAATTTCACCACCCCCACCGCCTCGCTCTCGACCACGGTGGCGCTGGCGGCGGCGGTGCTGATCGCGGTGCCGGTCTTCAGCATCGCCAACCGGGGGCTGCGGGGCTATCTGCACAGCTTCCTCGAACCCACCCCCTTCATGCTGCCCTTCAACCTGATCGGCGAGCTTTCGCACGGGATTTCCCTCTCGATCCGGCTCTACGGCAATATCATGAGCGGCGCGGTGATCGCGGCCATCCTGCTCGGCGTCGCGCCCTTCTTCTTTCCGGTGGTGATGGACATGCTCGGCCTGCTGACCGGGGTGATCCAGGCCTATATCTTCGCCATCCTCGCCACGGTCTATATCTCGGCCGCGACCGAGGATCAGGACGCCGCGCCAAGCGCCGCCACCACCGGCACCGCCCTCACCCCCGCCGGTGCAGACCAATCCCCTGAAATCAAAGATGACCTTGCAACGTCAAAGGACAAGCCATGACAGATCTCGCCCTCATCGCCTGCATCTCGATCCTCACCGCCGGGCTGACCGTTTCCTTCGGCGCCCTTGGCCCCGCACTCGGCGAGGGGCGTGCGGCGGCCACCGCGCTCAGCGCCATCGCGCAACAACCGGACGCCGCCGCCTCGCTCTCGCGCACCTTGTTCGTCAGTCTGGCGATGATCGAATCCACCGCGATCTACTGCTTTGTGGTGGCGATGATCCTGCTCTTCGCCAATCCGTTCTGGAATGCGGCGCTGGCCGCGGCCAGCACGGCGGCCACGGCAGCCGGGGCGGGCAATTAGGCCATGTCCGTCGACTGGATCACCATCGCGGCGCAGATCGTGAACTTTCTGGTGCTGGTCTGGCTGCTCAAACGCTTTCTCTACCGCCCGATCCTCGACGGGATCGACGCGCGCGAGCGTGAGATTGCCGAGGGCATGGCCAAGGCCGGAGCCGCAGAAGCCGCCGCCGCCGCGGTTGAGGCCAGTTACCGCGCCAAGGCCGCCGCCCTGCGCGCCGGGCAGGACAGCGCGCTGGCCGAGGCCCGCGCCACCGCCAGCGCCGAACGCGACCGCCTGTTGGCGGAGGCCCGCGCCGAGCAGGCCGCCGAAGCAGCAAGCCGCGCCCAGCGCCGTGCGGACGAGGCAAGGGCCTATCACGACGGGCTGCAACAATCGGGCGCGCGTGCGCTGCTGGCGCTGACCCGCAAGGCGCTGACCGATCTGGCAGGCACCACCTTGGAGGCGCAGATGGTGCGTCAGGCGCTGGCCCGGTTGCACGAGATGGCGCCCGATCTGCAGGCGATTGCCCGGGATGAGACCCGCCGCAGCGGCAAGGTGATGGCAGAGGTGACCACCGCCACCCCGCTGCCCGAGGCCGAAACCGCGCAGATCACCCGCGAACTGACCAAGATCCTGCCCGACACCGCGCTGACCTTCAAAACCGATCCCGCCCGCGGCCCCGGCCTGAGCTTTGCCTGCGGCGGCACCCAGATCGACTGGACGCTCGAGAGCTATATGCAGGGGCTTGAGGCGCTGCTCGACCCCGCCAACGCGCCGCAGGGGCCCGGCGTGATGGCCCCCGCTGGCGCGGCCCCCGCCAGCACAGCCCCCGGTGGCGCGGCTCCCACCCGATCGCCCGCCCCAGATCCCGCGGCCAGCGGGCCGTCAGACGCCGCATCGCCTGGGCCGGTGGCGGCCGTTGCGCCACGGCCCGGGGCCGATCCGGCGACAGCTCCTTCCGATACGGCGGAGGCCTCCGATGCCAGTTGATACCGACCCGTCCCCGGCGGCCATTGCGGCGGCCCTTGCAGGCACCGAGGCCCTGCTGCAGAGCCTGATTGCCGCCCCGGCCCCAGCGGCGCGGCGGCAGGAAATCGGCCGTGTGGCGGAACTCGGTGACGGGATCGCCATTGTTTCGGGCCTCAGCCATGCGCTGGCAGATGAGCGGCTGGAATTTGCCTCCGGCGTCAGCGGCATCGTCTTTGACCTTGAGCCGGACCGGCTGGGGGTGGTGCTGCTCGGCCCCTGGCGGCAGGTGATCCTGGGCGAGGCGGTGCGCCGCAGCGGTCAGGTGGTCAGTGTTCCGGTGGGCGCGGCCCTTCTCGGCCGGGTCGTCGATGCTCTGGGCCGCCCGCGCGACGGCAAGGCCGCCGTGGTGGCCCCGCGCCAGATGCCGGTCGAGCGCGAGGCCCCGGGCATTCTGGAGCGGGCGGCGGTGAACCGGCCGCTGGCCACCGGCCTCACCGCCGTCGATGCCGCCGTGCCGGTGGGCATGGGCCAGCGCGAGCTGATCATCGGCGACCGGCAGACCGGCAAAACCTCGATCACCGTCGACAGCATTCTGAACCAGCGCGAGAGCGGGGTGATCTGCATTTACTGTGCCATCGGGCAGCGCGGCGATGCGGTGGCGAAAGTGATTGCCGCGATCACCGAAGGCGGGATGCTGGCGCAGAGCGTGGTGCTGGTGGCGGGCGATGATGAGGCGCCCGGTCTGGGCTATATCGCCCCCTATGCGGCGCTGACGATGGCCGAGGGCTTTGCCGCCGAAGGCCATGACGTGCTGGTGGTGATCGACGATCTGACCCACCATGCGCATACCTACCGCGAGCTGTCGCTTCTCCTGCGCCGCCCGCCGGGGCGCGAGGCATTTCCGGGCGACATCTTCTACGTCCATGCCCGGCTTTTGGAGCGCGGCGGCCAGTTCACCCCGGAGGTGGGCGGCGGCTCGATCACCATCCTGCCGGTGGTGGAGACGCAGGCCGAGAACCTCTCGGCCTATATCCCGACCAATCTGATCTCGATCACCGATGGGCAGATCTACCTCTCGCCGCGGCTGGTGCGCAAAAACCAGTTTCCGGCGGTGGATCTGGGGGTTTCCGTCTCGCGCGTCGGCGGCAAGGCACAAAGCCGGGCGTTCCGCGATGTGGCGGGCAACCTACGGGTGACCCTGTCGCAGTTTGAGGAGCTGGAAGAATTCGCCCGTTTCGGCACCCGTCTCGATGACAGTACCAAGGCGCGGCTGAGCCGGGGGGCGGCGGTGCGTGCCGCCCTGCGCCAGCCCGAGCGCGATCCGATCCCCGCCGCCGAGCAGCTGGCGGTGCTGGTGGCCGCGATGGAGGGGCTTCTGGACGGGCAGGCCGAGGCGGCGGCGACGGCAGCGATGGCCGCGATCCGCGCCAGTTTCCGCCTGCCGGAGGCGGCGGGCAGCACGGCGCTGGCGACACGTCTGGCGGCCGATCAAAAGCTCTCCGATGACGACCGCGCGCGGGTGTTGGCACAGGCAAAGGCCGCGATACCCGCCCCCACCGACGCCCTCACAAGCGCCCCCACCGGCGCACCACCCGGCGCGCAGCCCGCGCCAGCATCCGCGCCAGACCCGGCCCCCCTGTCAAACCCGGCCTTCATGCCAGATCCGGCAAAAGCAACAACAGGCACGACGGCACCAGCGGGGCCCGATGACCCAGACGCTTGAAACCCTTGCGCATCACACGGCCACGCTGACCAGCATTCGCGGCATCGTGCGCACGATGAAGACCATGTCGGCGATCAACGCGCTGCCCTATGAGCTGGCCGCACGCAGCATTGATACCTACCGCGAGACCGTGCGCGCCGGTCTGCACGCCTTTATCTGTCAGAACGGCCCGATCCCGACGGCCCTCGCCCCCGGCACACCCGAGGTGATCATTGCCTTTGGCTCCGACCACGGGCTGTGCGGCAACTATAACGACGCGGTGGCCGAGGCGGTGCTGCAGCATCCGGCCGACCGGCTGATCTGCGTCGGGGCACAGTTGCAAGATGCGCTGGAGGGGCGCGGCCTGACCCCGGAGATGGTGCTGATGGCGCCCGCCTCGACCGAGGGGCTGGGGCGGCTTGCGGGGCTGATCGTTACCCGGCTGGAGGCGATGCGGCGCGCGGCGCCCGCGGGGGCCATCGCGGTGCGGCTGGTGCATACTGAACGCGGCCAGCACGGGCAGCAGATGCCGGTGGCCCCGCGTCTTTTGCCCCTGGACCCGGCGCTGATCGCCGGGCTGGCGGCAACCCCCTGGACCTCGCGCAGCCTGCCGCAGGTGGCGGCACCGGCGGCCGATACGCTGGCGGCCCTGATTCGCGAGATGCTGTTCACCGGGGTGTTTCGCGCGGCAGCCGAAGCGCTGGTGACAGAGAATGCCGCCCGACTGGCGCGGATGCAACAGGCCGAGCAATCGGTGGATGACCGGCTGGAAAGCCTCGCCGCCGACACCCGCGCGTTGCGGCAAAGCGAGATCACCACCGAATTGCTGGATGTGATCATCGGCTTTGAAGCGCTGCGCGGGCGCGGCAAAAGGCCGGAGCCACCCGCCGCGCCTGCCGGCTGAGCGGCATCTGCCCGCGGCATTGCGCGAAAAGCCGCCGGTTGCGCGCATGGGCGCCGCGCATTTGACACGGATCAAGTTTCCCCAACGGCAACGGCCCTAAGATCACCCATCGCAACCCAAGGAGACCTGCATCATGGCCAAGCTCGATCCGATCAAAAAGACCAGCTCTTCCGCCCCGCAATCCGGTTTTCCCTGGACGCCGTTTGCCGGGCCGCACCTTGTCAGCCTGTGGCAGGCCGAGGAGACATTCCTGCGCCAGGCCGAACGCTTTTCGCGCAACTGGTTCCAGCGCCGCCATGATGCGGTGCAATGCGCGCTGACCACGGGCATGCGCCTCATGTCAGAGGGGATGACCGATCCGGTCGCGGGCGCGCAGGTGATGCGCGACTGGCAGGCAGAATCGATGCGCCGCCTGAGCGAAGACGCGCAGGAATGGACTGCGGTGATGACCTCCTGCTCGGGGCAGCTGCTCGCCGCCGAAATCGCCTCCGGGGGCGAAAGCCTGGATGCTGCGGTGACGCTGGCGCAGGGACTCACCGCCACCTCGGTCAGCGAGCCTGTCTGACCACCCCGGACCCGGCGCCCGCGCAGGACCGCCGTGACCGGGTGCCCCACGCGGCCCCCGGCCAAATTCCCTAGAGGGTGCCTGAGGTGCGGTGCGGGGTGCTGTCCGGGGGTATCTCTCATGGTGCCCGGCATGTCCCCTCTCACGCGGCGCGGCCAAGAGGCCGGGGGGCGCTTTCGGCAGGTGCCGCGTCCAGCACGAAACACGCGATGGCGGCGGAAAGGCCCTGCGCCTCGCGCAGCACATCCTGCCCCGCAAAGGCGGTCTGGTGGAACAGCGCGACGTTCTTCTGTGTGCTCTGGTCCAGTTGTGCCGTCGCGGCGCTGATCTCCTCGATCCCTGCCGATTGGCTGCGATAGGCCAGCGCCATGTCGCTCGCATTGGCAGAGATCACGTCAATCGCGCTGACAATCTCGCGCAATGCTTCCCCAGTGCGCGTCACCAGATCCACCCCTTCGGCCACGCTTTTGCCGCTCTCCTCGATCAGGCTGCCGATCTCGCGCGCGGCGGTGGCGGCGCGCTGCGCCAGCGCCCGCACCTCGGCGGCGACCACGGCAAAGCCACGCCCCGCCTCGCCCGCGCGCGCGGCCTCCACCCCGGCATTCAGTGCCAAAAGGTTGGTCTGGAACGAAATATCATCAATCACCGAGATGATTTTGCTGATCGCTTGCGCAGAGCTGACGATGCGGCTCATCGCGCCCTCCGCCGCCGACACCACCTGCTGGGACTGCAGGGCCCCGGCCTTGGTCCGCGCCGCCGCCGTGGCGGTCTCCTCGACCCGCGCGGCCCCCGCCCGCGCGGAATGCGCCAGCGTGTTCACCGAAGCCGCGGTTTCCTCAAGCGCGGCCGCGTTCATCTCGGAATGGCGCGACAGCGCGCCCGAGGTGGCATTGAGATCGCCGGTGATGCCCTCGATCGCCCCCGCGCTGTCGCGGATGGTGCCCACCAAGGTCGCCAGATGCGCCACGGCGCGGTTGTAATCGTGGCGCAGATCTTCGTATTGCGCCGGAAAGGATGCCGTCAGGCGCGCGGTCAGATCCCCCTCGGCCAACCGCCGGAGCGAACGGGCCAGCCCGGTCACCACCTGATCCTGCTCGGCCCGCAACCGCTCGCGCTCCTCCGCCATCCGGCGGTCCTGCGCCCGGCTGCGTTCGGCCTCTTCGCGCTCCTGCCGGGCGATGGCACGCGCCTGCGCCGCGGCGCGGGCCGCCTCCTCGCGCTCGGCAAGCCGCTGCTGCTCCTGCGCGGCGCTTTGCGCGCGCGCCTGTGCTTCGGCGGCGCGCTGACCCTCTTCGGCCAGCCGGTGATTCTCGGCAATCGTGTCGCGGAAGATGCAGAGCGCCTGCAGCATCTCGCCCATCTCGCCCCCCCGCGCGCGCATCCCGTCCAACGCCTGCATGTCCTGCCCGGCAAGGCGGCGGGTGCGCGCGGCCAGTTGCTTCAGCGGTCCGACGACGCGCCAGCGCACCAGCGCCCAGGTGCCGAGGATCACCAGGGTCACCCCGGCCGCGCTTTGGCCCAAATGCAGCACCACTGCGTGCATCCGCGTGGTGATCGTGCGCGCATCCGATTGCACCAGATCCAGCGCCGCGAGCCCGGTCTGGCTGACCCGATCGGCCAGGCCCTGCACCCCCTGCAATGCCTGCGCCGACAGATCGGCGGTGGTCTGCATCTGCTGCAGATAGGCGCGCCGCATGCCCGCAATCCCGCCCTCCGGATCGCTCAGCGCCACCAGCCGCGCCTTGCCCTCGGGCTTGGTCTTCGGCACGGCCGCCGCCACCAGAGCCGCCGCTTCGGCCAGCTTTTTGCCCCGGACGCGCATCGCTTCCGGGTCGGTTTCGGTCAGGGTCTTGATCATCTCGGAGCGCAGCTTGATCACATCCTTGGGGTTATAATCGTTGAAACCCTGGGTGACGGTCGCCAGAATCGCATCAATGTCCTTCAACGCGCCTTGCAAGGCCGCGAGCACCTGCATCTCGGCCTGCCGCGCGGCGGCAAGCGCCTCGAGCTGCCCGGCCAGCGCCCCAAGTTCGACCTCAATCGCGGCGGCCTCGGGCGCCGGGCGCTGATCGGCCAGCGCCTGAAAGCCGGTAATTTCGGCGGCGGTGCCCGCCCGCGCGGCCTCCAGCGCCTCCGGGCTGCGGGCGCGCAACACCTCGGCAAAGCCCTGCGGCAGGCCCGCCACCCGCGCGACAATCGTGGTGCTGTCGCGCAGGGCGGGCAGCCGGTCTTGCGACAATGTTTCCATATGTCCGCCAAATTCCTGCAACGTCAGATACGACAGCATGCATACCGCCAACACGAGGCCGCCAAGCAGGGTGATGCCCGCACCAATCTGAAAGCCTATCGTTGAAAAGTATCTTTGAAACAAAGACATATCGCAGCGTTCCTTCATCATCTGGCACCCCTGTGGCAATGGATGCATCGCTGCGGCAAGCCTCGGCCCTATCGGTAAACCAAGCTTGAATATCACCATGAGATTGCGCAGCCCGGACCGGCTTTCTCCTCAAAGTTGTTGGCAGATTTCACATCACCGTTACAGGGGGGCGGATGCGGCCGTGGCAGAGGGGGGCTGGAGCGCGCTGCTGCGCGAAAACGCGCCGGGCCCCTTGGCAGAAGGTCTGGCCGAATCCTTTCGCGCGGCCTAGGTCGGGATATGGGCGGATGGCCGCCCTGACTCGCCGGGCCGAATTGACGCGGCGGCTGCGATCTGCGATGCGGGCTTCCGCTTCTAGTTGAGGACATCATGCAGGACAAACCGCTCGACCGCACAGAGCATGAACTGTTGGCGATCATTCTGGAACTCCACGCCGCGCGGGGTCCGATTGACCGCAATCTGTTGTCCGTTGTGGCACGCGGCCGCGGGATGGAAGTGGCGCGCCCGCTGGCCCGGCTGAAAAATCTGGGCCTTGTGGAAGAGTTTGAGCGCAAACCGTTCTTTCTCAAGCGGATATTTGGCGCCCGCCCGGTGGCGCTGTTGCGCCCGCTGCCCCCCGCCATGCCCGCCGCGATGCCCGTGCCTGTCGCAGAGGCGCCGGTTGTCACCACCGCCGATGCTGGCCCCGGCGCGGACGGGATCGACACCGGCGCCGCGCTGATGGCCCCGGCGCAAGACAGCATCCCCGAAGCGCCGCAGGACGCGCCCCCCGCAGCCCAGGCCGAAATTTTCGCGCCTGCCGAGCCCGGGGTCTATGTCCCCCCGGTCTATGAAGCGCCGATCTATCAACCGCCCGTGCCCGAAGCACCCGTGCCCGAAATGCCGGCCACCGAACGGCCCTTCACCGAGGCCCCCGGGCAGGACCACATCGCAGAGGCTGATGCGCCCGGGGAAGAGATCGACCTCGACAGCGAGAGTGACGAGTTGGACATGTCCGACTTTGCGCTGCCGCTGGACGCGCCGGAACTCCCCGAAGAGAGCGCTGCCGCGCCGAGCACGGCCGCACCCGCCGCCGCGCGCCCGGCCCGCCGCAAGGTGCCCGTGGGCTACACCGATGAAATCGGCGGCATCGCACAGGCCTTTGAAATCGCCCCGCAGATGCCCGATCTCTCGCCCGAACTGATGGACGGGCTGCGCGAGGTTCTGGGCGGCGTCGGCATGGAGCTGACGATGGCAGGCGAGGCGCTGATCGGCGACCGGATGGCCAAGGGCGCCAGCGCGGGCGAGGCTTTGTCGCAGGTGGTGCTGTTCGCCTTTGCCCATGCGGTGCGCTATGACGCGGCCTCGGAAGGCGAGGTCAAGGCGCTGGGCCTGAACGATTATGCGGTGGAAGTGATGCGCGAGCTGGAAAAGCTGCGCGATGCGGGCGAGATCGGCGAACAGTGCTTTGAGGACGACATGCGGCGTCTGTGGCGTCTGGTGGAGGACACGCCGGAAGGCACCGAAGCCGCCGAGGCGCTGTTGCAGGATCCGGTTGGCGGCGCGGCGCCCACCGCCCTTTTGCCGGAAGATCTGCGGCAGGCCGACGAGGCTTGACGCGCGGCCGCCCGCGCCGTGCTTTCCCCCTGCCCCTCCCGCGCCTTGGCTGTGGCCGCCGCTGCCGTGGCCCCAGCCATCGCCCCCCCGTGCTGCAGATCAGCGCTTCTGCGCAGGCAGGTGACGCCGGATGACGGCATTGGCGGGCGGGTCGGCGCGGTGGCACTTGTCGCCAGCACCCCGAGCCCCCCGGGCATGGTCAGCCGCGCCCCGGCACGCCTCAGCACTCAGGCAGGGGCCCGGGCATCTGGCGGGCCCTCAGGCATCTGGCAGGCCCCTCAGGCCGCGCGGGTGATCATCTGCCGCGCGGGCTTCCGGGCGTTCTGCAGGGGGTGCGACAGGCTCAGGTGGTGTGACAGGCTCAGGCGGCGCCGGAGAGGCGGGCGATTTCGCCCATCAAATGCTCGAGCATCTGGTCAATCTGCAACGGTTTCGCCATCACCTTGCTGGCCCCCGCCACTTCAAAGCGGTGCATGTCGTCGCCAACCACGGCGGCGGTCAGGCCATAGACCGGGATGGTCACGCCCGCCTCGCGCAGATGGCGCACGAGGACATCGCCCTCCATTTCCGGCATGAACAGATCGGTGATCAGCACGTCGCGCGGTTCGCGCAACAGTTCGTCAAGCGCCAGGCGCCCGTTCGCCACGCAATCCACCCGGCCAAACACCCGCCGCAGCCGTGCCTGAGTGATTTCGGCGACCAGTTCGTTATCCTCGGCCAACAGCACCGACATGCCACGCAACACCGCCGGATAGGCCGTCTCCGCCGCGCCGGGTGCAGGGACCGACAGCTCGGGCACCGGCAGGTCGGCATCCTCCTCCGGCAAGCGCACCTCATAGCCCGCGCCGCCGCCCGGTGCGGTGAAGTAGAACACCTGCCCGCCCAGCAATTCGACCGAGGATTTCACGATATAGAGGCCAAGCCCGCTGCCATCGACCTTGCTGCGCGGATCTTCCCGCGTGCCGCGCTCAAACGGCTCGAAGAGACGCGCCACTTCTTCGGGCGGAATGCCCTGACCATTGTCGGTCACCTGCCAGCAGCTGCGCGCGCCCAGCGCACCCGGCCCGGTGACGCGGGTAAAGCCGATGGTGATCTGCGTTCCGCCGCTGTGGATAATGGCGTTGCGCAAGAGATTGCCGACAATCTGCTTGATCCGGCGGCTGTCGCCCAGACGCGCGCGCTCGGCCCCGGCCCCAAGCGCCAGCCGGATCTGGATGCCCCGCCCCGCCGCCTGCCCCTCAAAGAGGTTGCGCAGGCTTTCGGCCAGTTCCGCCGGGACATAAGACTCGACCGTCACCTCCAGATTTTTCTCGGGATTCACCGCCTGACGCATGTCGGTCAGCACCCGAAGCAACTGGTCGGAGGCCTCGCGCATCTGCCGCCGGACGGTCGGCAGGCTGTTCGTGTCCCCCAGATCCTCGATCAGCATGGCGATGACCGAAGCCGGCGTGCGGATTTCATGCGAGACGATGGAGAAAAGCTGAGCCTGCTTTTCCTGCCGCAGGTTCAGTTCGTTCAGCATGTGGCGCAGGGCCGCCTCTTGCTGATGCTCGGTCGTCACATCCACCAACAGCCCATAGGCCAGCCATTCGCGCGTCGGCGATTGCTCCAGCCAGAGATAGATCCGCAACACGATTGCGCGGGTCGGCTTGCGAACCGACAGGGTGCTGGTGCCCAGATCATGGCCCCGCGCCTCCGGGCAGTCATAGGCCCCTGCCTCAGACGTGCCCCCTTCGGCATCGACGTTAAAGCGCAACAGCACCGATTGCGGCTGTCCGGGCGCCTCCAGCAACCGCTCGCGCAGCGACAAACGCTCGGCACGGTCCAGCTTGCGGTAGAGAGAGCCCAGCGTTGCCTCGTTCTTCAGCCCGGCGATGCGGCTGCCCACATCGTCCAGCAGCACCTTGCCGCTGGCGAGATTGATGGTGAGGATGCCCACCCCGGCAAAATCGCGCACCTGATTGAGGCGCCGGATGCTGTCGGCCTGATAGTGCAGGATCACCTCGTTATAGGAGCGCAGCGCCAGCACCAGAATCACAAAGCCCAGAGCCACGATCGAATAGGTCTCAAGGTAGACATCCGCCTGGGTGGCGGGGGCGATGTCGCGCAGGTAATTGCCGGTGATCGAGGCATAAACGGTCGAGCCGATGACGATGCTGATCGGCACATAGGAGAGCGGCAGCGTCAGCGCGAGAAGAATGCAGACAATCGCCGCGTCCAGCATCGGATAGCCCGCAATGCCATAGCGGTGCAGGATGGCCATCAGGGCAAAGCCCGCGACGATGACCGCGATGCGCGGCGTGTCCTCGCGCTTGGGGAATTGCAGCGCGGTCAGCAAGAACGCCGACACCACCACCACGCCGCGCCATTGCCGGAACGAGGCGAGCAGCGTGAAATGCTCGTCAAACCCGAGTTCGAGCTGCAAGGCGGGTGACAGGCTTTGGGCATAATAATTCGCCACCGCCACCTGAATCATCGACACGACAAGGAACACGCCCGCCACGGTGAAGGTCGCGAGAATATCTGCGGTAAACGGCCGCAGGCGGCGAAAGAAGTTTTGCGCCGCGACAAGCGAGATGGCGCCGATCAGCGCCGCCGAAACCGCATTGAGCAGGAAGGTCTGAAACAGCAGGCCCGGCGTCAGCCCGTGCAGCAAGAGCCAGGACTTATCGCCGAGAAAGGGCAGGAACATCGGCACATAAAAATTCAGCAGGAACGCGCAGACCGGAATCCAAAGTTTCGGCAGCGGGTAAAACAACACCCCCAGCGCCAGCGAAAACAGCGCAATATGGGGCATGTTATTGACAGCAAACGTGTTTCTGCCGTGAAGGGCCGCACCATACCCCATGAAAACGGTCCAGCCAAAGACCGCGATGAAGTAGATCATCGCGAAGAAATACGGACGTTGTGCGATCTTGTCCCGGATCATCAAGATCCGGGAGCGGCCGAAATCCCGAAAGACATAGTCCTGCTGTGTCTCCACCACGGAGGCGACGGACCTTACCAAAGCGGCACCTTCATCATCGTTACTTTGTCCCCGTCAGCACTGCGCCGCAGCCCGACCAGCCCCATGTTGCCATCAACCACCTGTCGTCATAGCGAAAAGAAGTGAAATGAAGGTTTCCGGGCGCCCAAAGGTGACCCTAGGGAACCTTATTGGCACCGCGATGTTGAACAGGGCGGCAGACGGGCGCAATCGTAAGGCCCGCAGCAGAATCGCCCGCAGCTCAGCCGCCCGCGTCACCGCACCGGCAACGATGCGCAGCGCCGCCGAACCCGACGCGCGCGGCGCAGCGGTCCGCAAGTGGCAGGTCAGGATCAGCAGGCGGCAGTCAGCAGGCAGGGATCAACCGGCAGGGTCATCCCCGCGGTCGGCCGCGGTTTCCGCAACGATCCAGGCCCTCAGCGCGCACAAAGGCGGGTGGTCGGCGCGCTCGGTCGGCCAGCACAGATAATAGGCCTCGGGGTTGTGCAGCGGCAAGGCAAGTGCGGGCACCAGCGTCCCCGCCGCCAGCTCTTCGGCGATCAGGAAATCCGGAATCAGCGCCACCCCCAACCCGGCCTGCGCCGCCTGGGCCAGCGTGGCGAACTGGTCAAACAGCATGCCATGCACCGCCAGATCATCCGCCGCATGCAGCCGCAGCCAGCGCTCCCAGGCATCGGGCCGGGTGGTCAGGTGCAACAGCGGTGCCTGCCGCAGATCGGCGGCGGCACGAAAGCCGTATTGCGCCCGCAGCCCCGGCGCGCAGACCGGCAACACCACCTCGCGCCGCAAGAGATCCATGCTGGTGCCCGGCCAGTCCTCGCGCCCGAAATGGATCGCGGCATCAATCGCTTCGTGACGGAAATCGAACGGGCTGAGCCGGGTCACCAGATTGACCGTCACCCCCGGGTAAGCCGCCAGAAACCGGGGCAGCCGCGGGGCCAGCCAGCGGGTGCCAAAGGTCGGCAAAATCGCCAGCGTCAGCGTGCCCCCCAGGGGATTTGCCCGCAGATTGAGCGAGGCCTGCGAGATCTTGTGCAGCGCCTCGCGCACTTCCCGGGCATAGGCGGCCCCGCCCAGCGTGAGGCGGATGGTCTGACGCTCGCGGTGAAAGAGCGCCACGCCCAGCTGCTCTTCCAGCGCCTTGATCTGCCGCGACACCGCACTTTGCGTCAGCGACAGCTCATGCGCGGCCGCAGTGACCGAGCCGGTGCGCGCCGCCGCCTCAAAGGCGGACAGAAGCGGCAGGGAGGGCAGGAACCGGCGGGGCGCACGCATATCGCATTCCTTACGCGAATGAACTCTTGATCAAAACTCGCTACTCTTTCAACCATGTACAAGGCAGAACTTCCGGGACGCCGGGCCAATCTGGCCGGCCGCCCGCTTCAGGATGACCCCCAATGCAGAACGACCCCCGCTCCCACGGTCTTTGGGAACGCACCGCCCCCGCTGCACCACAGAGCGGGCCGCTCACCGGCGACATGTCGGCGGATGTGGTGGTGATCGGCGCGGGCTATACCGGCCTCTCCACCGCGCTGCATCTGGCCGAGCGCGGAAAGTCTGTCGTGCTGCTGGAGGCGGTAGAGGTGGGCTTTGGCGGCGCGGGGCGCAATGTCGGGCTGGTGAATGCCGGTATGTGGGTGATGCCCGAGGCGCTCTGCGAGACCTTGGGGCCGGTGGCGGGCAACCGGCTGATCGATTTTCTGGGCGACGGGCCGCGGCAGGTGTTCGAGGTGATCGACCGTCACGCCATCGCCTGTGAAGCCGAGTGGCAGGGCACCCTGCATCTGGCGGTGGGCGAAAAGGGTCTGGCCGAGATCCGCGAGCGGGCGCGGCAATGGCAGTCGCGCGGCGCGCCGGTAGAGGTGCTGGACGCGGCCGAGACCGCGCGACGGGTCGGCAGCACCGCCTATGCGGGGGCGCTTTTGGACCGCCGCGCGGGCACCATCCAGCCGCTGGCCTATGCGCGCGGGCTGGCGGCGGCGGGGGTACAGCAGGGCGTCTCGCTCTTCACCCAAAGCCCGGTCACAGCGCTGCGGCGGTCGGGGGCGGGCTGGCAGGCAGTAACGCCGAAAGGCAGCGTGACCGCGCAATGGGTAGTGATCGGCACCGATGCCTATACAGGCCATATCTTTCCGCAGATCCGGCAAGAGCAGGTGTTCCTGCCCTATTTCAACCTCGCCACAACGCCGCTCAACGCCGAGATGCAGGCCCGTATCCTGCCAGAGCGGCAGGGCGCCTGGGACACCAAGGAAATCCTCTCCTCCTTCCGCTTTGATCAGGCGGGGCGGCTGGTCTTTGGCTCGGTCGGCGCGCTGCGGCGGGGCGGGGCGGCGGTGCACCGGGCCTGGGCCCGGCGTGAAATGGCGCGCCTTTGGCCGGACCTTGGCCCGGTCCGGTTCGAGGCGGAATGGTATGGCCAGATCGGGATGACCGCCGACAACCTGCCGCGCTGCCATCAGCTGGACGAAAAGATCATCACCATATGCGGCTATAACGGCCGCGGGATTGCGCCGGGCACCGCCTTTGGCCGCTTTCTGGCGGGCCATGTCGCGGGAGAGACCGAGGAGGCCGATCTGCCGCTCGCCCCCACCCCCGCACAGCCGATAAGCGCCCGGCCCCTGCGCGAAGCCTATTACGAATTTGGCGCGCAGGTGGCGCATTTCACCGGGAGCCGTTTCTGAGCACAGAATACTGAGCACGGTGCCCGGGCCTTTTGCTTGGGTCAGCCGCGCAGGGCTTCAGCCTCGGCCAGATGCCCCTTTCGGGCGTAGCGCTGCGCAATCACCGCGCAGGCCATCAGCTGGATCTGGTGAAAGATCATCAGGGGCAGCACGATGGCCCCGATGCTCTGTCCGGCAAAGATCGCGCCCGCCATCGGCACCCCGCTCGCCAGACTTTTCTTTGAGCCGCAGAAGGTGATCGCGATCTCATCTGCCCGATCAAAACCCAGTGCCCGGCTGCCAAACATGGTCAGCGCCAGCACCAGCGCCAAGAGCGCCATATCGGCCAGCACCACCAGCGCCAGATCCCGCAGCTCAATCCCGTGCCACAGCCCCTCGACCACCGCCGCGCTGAAGGCGAGATAGACCACCATCAGGATCGAGCCACGATCCACCGGCGCCAGCAGCTTTTTATGGCCACGCACCCAAGCGCCCACCAAGGGTTGCAGCGCCTGTCCGGCGATAAAGGGCACCAAGAGTTGCAGGAAAATCTGCCCCAGTACCGCCATCGAAAACCCGCCATGCCCGCCCGCCGACAGCAAAACCCCCACCAAGAGCGGCGTCAGGAACATGCCCGCGATATTGGAGGCCGAGGCCGCGCAGATCGCCGCCGCCACATTGCCCCCCGCCATCGACGTGAAGGCAATCGAGCTTTGCACCGTCGAGGGCAGCACCGCGAGGAACAAAAGCCCCGTGCGCAGCGCCAGTGGCAGATCGGCGGGCATGAGCTGCCCCAGCGCCAGGCCGAGCAGCGGGAAGGCCCCGAAGGTCACCGCAAGGATCACTGCCTGCAGCCGCCAATGCAGCATCCCCGCGATCACCACTTCCCGCGAGAGGCGCGCGCCGTGCAGGAAAAACAACAGCGCGATGGCCAGTTTGGTGGCAATCCCCATCCATTCCGCCCCCTGCCCCGAGACCGGAAAGACCGAGGCGAGTGCCACCGTGGCCAGCAGCATGAGGGTGAAAGTATCGGGTTTGAAGCGGCGCATATCGGTCTCCCGTGACAGTGGCGCCCAATGTCGTTATCATCAAACAGGATGCAAGGAATAACACTCATCACGAAAGTCGATAACCATGCTCGATCTGGCACAGTTGCGCAGTTTTCTGGCGGTGCAGCAGACGGGGAGTTTCACCCGCGCCGCCGAGATGTTGCAGCTGGGGCAATCGACCGTCAGCCAACATATTCAACGACTTGAGCGGTCCCTCGGGCGGCAGCTGGTCTGGCGCGACACGCATCGGGTGCTGATCACCCCGGATGGCGAGGCGCTGAGCCAGCATGCGCGAGCGATGCTGGCGATTGAGGGCAAAGTCAGCGAGCTTTTTGGCGAAAGCCGGTTGCGCGGGCGGTTGCGGCTGGGGCTTTCCGAGGATTTCGCCAACAGCCGGTTGACGGCGGTGCTCGAAAACTTCACGCGCAACCACCCCAATATCGACCTGCAACTTTCGGTCGCGCTCAGCGGCATCCTGTATCAGATGCAGGATGCGGGCGAGATCGACCTGGTCTTTGCCAAGCGCCGGATCGGCGATGCCCGTGGCCAGCTGGTGTTCCGCGAGCCGCTGGTCTGGCTGGCGCGCGACCCCGAGATGCTGATGGCGGGCGGCGGGGCGGTGCCGCTGATCGCCTTTCCCAGCCCTTCGATCACCCGCTCCATCGCGCTGGAAACCCTGAACGCGCATAAAATCCCCTGGCGCATCAGTTGCACCTGCAGCAGCCTGAGCGGGCTGACCGCCGCCGCCCGGGCGGGCATGGGGGTTCTGGTACAACCCCGCAGCATGGCACCCACCGGCCTGCGGGCCCTGCCCGTGCCGGGCCTGCCGGAGCTGGAAGATGTCGAATTTGTGCTGGTGCCGGTCAGCGGCGCCGACCCCGCTCTGGTCGCCGCCATTTCCGATGAAATCTTTGCCCAGGTGGGCAATCTGCGCGAGGCCTAGACGCGGCCTGAAGGTGTTTGGACATGTTCGGACGCGGCCCCGGCCCGGGGCAAGCGGGCCCGGGCACAGCAAGTGCCAGAGATGGCGCCCGCGACGGGAAATCTCTCACCACCACCCGAACGCTTCAGCCGCCGAAAATTCAAGCGTCTGGAATACATGATAAATATTTCATCTGATTGCGGATGGAATGTCACAGTTTATATCAAAATGACACAATCACACAACCTGAGGGTGCATTTCGGATTTACATCAGCCGGGGCGGTCGGCACTCTCAAAGGGCAAGAGATATGTTTTTGAGGCCGGAATGCGCTTTTTGTTGAATTTGCTGGGCCGTCTCTACAAAGCTGGTGTGACGCCGCCCTCCGCGACACACGAGGTTCCCCCCTTGCCGTTGACACCCGAAGACCAGACCCAGATCCCCGCCACCGCGGACACCCAGTTGTTTCCCGACCTGCCGTCGGACACCTACCGCTTCATCGCATTGGATGTCGAAACCGCGAATGGCTGGGCGGGCAGCATCTGCCAGATTGGTCTGGCCTGCGTGACCGAAACCGGCGATATCCATCAGTTCAGCACGCTGGTCGATCCCGAAGGCAGCTTTGATAGCTTTAACAGCAACTTGCACGGAATCACCGCGCGGGACGTTCAGGGCAAGCCCAATGCGCGGCGCACCATCCGGGCGCTCACACCGCTGCTGTCGCGGCAACCGCTGATCCAGCATTCCAGCTTTGACCAGCGCGCGATCGAGGCCGCCTGTCAGGGCAAGGCCTTTTCGATGGAGCCCCCCGATCTGGAATGGTTCGACAGCGTGCGCATCGCCCGCCGCGCCTGGCCGGAGTTCATCAACAATGGCGGCCACGGGCTGAAACATCTGAAATCGGCGCTGGGGCTGAACTTTCAGCACCATGATGCCGGCGAGGATGCGCGGGCAGCGGCACAGGTTGTCCTCCTGGCGGAATTCCGGACCGGGCTGCACTTCCGCCGCCTGGGCGAAACCACGCGCCCCCGCCGCGCCAAGGCCGCACCGCCGCGCCAGCCGGATATTCCACCGCTGCAACTCGATGGGGCAATGGCCTGTTTTTGCGGGCCAATGACGCTGCCCCTCGCCCTGGCTACCGAGAAAGCCAAAGGCTCGGGGGCGCAGGTGATGGCGCGGGTCACCACCAAGACAACGCTGGTGGTCGTGGGCGATCAGGCGCTGTCGGATCCGCAGGCCCAGCGCCACCCGGACTGGCGGCGCGCCGAGGAATATCGCGCCAAGGGACGTGGCATCCGGGTGATCGGCGAGAGCGAGTTCCTGCAGCTGGTCGAGTCGGCCGAGTGAAACGGCCAGGCGCGGCCAAAACGCCGCTGGTGACCGAACGTGCCGCATAGGTCGCGGCAACGATATGTCTCCCGACATATCGGGAAAATTCGATCCATCTGCCGCGCTGACCTGCCGATTTTCAAAAGAAGCGCGCAATTCCAAGCGATTAGAAATGCAACCGGAAATTGTATTATCTGCATGCCCTCAGGTTGACGTTAAGGTACCATTAGCCGCTCCGGCCGCATTCTGCACAGGCATTTTGGCCCGGAGGCATCCATGTTCCCGCGTATTTTTGGCACAGCCGCCAAAGACACCCTCTCTGCTGCAGACCGGGCTTTGCTGACCGCGCTGCAGACCGCGCAGGCGATCATCTGGTTTGACCTCGACGGTCATATCCAGGGCGCGAATGACAATTTTCTGGCGATCATGGGCTATCGCCGCGACGATATTCTGGGCAAGCATCACCGGATCTTCGCGACACCCGGCACCGCGGAAAGCGCCGCTTATCAGCGGTTCTGGTCCGAGCTGCGGGCGGGACAGCGGCAGCATGACACCTATCCGCGCCTGACCAAAACGGGAAACACCGTCTGGCTGGAGGCCTCTTACAATCCGCTCCTGAACGCCGCGGGGCAGCCCGTGGGCGTGGTCAAATTCGCCACCGATGTAACGGCCGCAAAGCTGCGCGCGCTGGATACTGCGGGCCAGATCGCGGCGATCAGCACATCGCAGGCGACGATCGAATTTGATCTGACCGGCAAGATATTGACCGTGAACGACAATTTCTGCGCCGCCACCGACTACAGCGCCGCCGAGCTGATCGGTCAGCACCATGCGATCTTTATGGACAAGGACGAGGCCGCCAGCCCCGGCTATCGGCAATTCTGGCACGATCTGGCGCAGGGCAAATTCAAATCGGGCGCGTTTCGCCGCCTGACCAAATCCGGCAAGGATTGCTGGCTTCAGGCCAGCTACAACCCGATCTTTGACGCCGATGGCAAGCCGTGCAAGGTGGTGAAATTCGCCTCCGACATCACGGCGCAAAAGGAATTCGCCGCGGATGCTTTGGGCAAGATCGCCGCAATGTCCAAGATTCAGGCGATCATCGAATTTGACCTGAACGGCAACATTCTGACCGCCAACGACAATTTCTGCAAAACCATGGGCTACAGCCTGAGCGAGGTTCAGGGGCGCCATCACAGCATGTTTGTGGACCCCGAACTGGCCGCCAGCCCGGCATACAGTGCCTTCTGGCAGGATCTGGCACGCGGCACGCCCAGCGTTGCCGAGTTCAAACGCTATACCAAATCGGGCACGGAAATCTGGCTGCGTGCCAGCTACAACCCTATTCTGGATGCCAACGGCCGTCCGTGCAAAGTGGTGAAATTCGCCAGCCAGACCGAGCGCAGCGCTGCCCTTGACGTGCTGAAAGGCGCGCTGGAGCGGCTCTCGTCCGGCGATTTGCAGGTGCGGATCGAGGATAAATTCGACTCCGAATTCGAGGTGATCCGGGCAGATTTCAACAATGCCACCTCCAAGCTCGACCGGCTGATCGCGCAGGTGATCGACCACGCGCGCACCATCGGCCATGAGACAAGCGAGATCGGCGCCGCCACGGATGATCTCTCGCGCCGCGCCGAGCAGCAGGCTGCCACCCTTGAGCAAACCGCCGCCGCGATTGACGAGCTGACCGCCTCGGTCAAAGCCGCAAGCAGCGTGGCGAACGAAGGCAGCACCATGGTCGACAATGCCCGCAAAAGCGCCTCGCACAGCGGTGTCGTGGTGCGCGATGCCGTGCAGGCGATGGATGAAATCTCGGAAAGCTCGTCAAAAATCTCGAAGATCACCTCGGTGATTGATGAAATCGCCTTTCAGACCAATCTGCTGGCACTCAATGCCGGGGTCGAGGCGGCGCGGGCGGGCGAAGCCGGGCGTGGCTTTGCCGTGGTCGCCTCCGAGGTGCGGGCGCTGGCGCAGCGCTCCTCCGATGCGGCCCGGGAAATCGCCGATCTGATCTCCGCCTCGGCCAATCAGGTCAAACGCGGCGTCGGTCTGGTGGGTCAGGCGGGCGCGGCACTGAGCGAGATTGATGGCGCGGTGACGCAGATTCATGAGCGGGTCAGCACGATGGCCAATTCCTCGCGCGAGCAATCGGCGGGGCTGGCCGAGATCAATATGGCAGTGAACCAGCTGGATCAGGTCACCCAGCACAATGCGGCAATGTTTGAGGAAACCAATGCCGCCACCCGCAACCTGACCATCGAAACCAAGGAACTGACGCATAAGGTCAGCCAGTTTCAATACACCGGTCAAAGTTACGGCCAGCCCATCGTTGGCAGCGCAACATATGAAACGGCGGGCAAGGTGCGGCGGGCTAGCTGAACCTGCCCGCCCCCCCGCATGCCCTCACCGCGCGCCCTTGCACCGGCCCGGGCGGCTGGGATCCGTACCGCCGCTGCCCGCTCCTCCGGCACCCGCCACCGTCAGTGCATTTTGGAGCGGATGCGCCGGACCAGCAGAAACACCGCCAGCATCACCAAAGGCGTCAGCCCTGCGGTCAGCATCTCCTTGCTGACATGCGCGAGTTTCGCCAGCGGGTAGAAGAAATACCCCGAGAGACTGACCGCATAATAGCTGATCGCCACGACCGAGAGCCCCTCGACCGTATGTTGCAGCCGTAATTGCAGATCGGCGCGGCGGTCCATGCTTTCCAGCAGCTTCTGGTTTTGCGCCGAGCGTTCCACATCCACCCTGGTGCGCAACAGCTCCCCCGCCCGCGCCGCGCGCTCCAGCATGGTTTTCAGCCGCGCCTCGGCGGATTTCACCGTGCGCATCGCCGGATCATAGCGCCGCATCATGAATTCCGCGAATTTCTGCCGCCCCTGAAACCGCTCTTCGCGCAGGATCTCGATCCGCTGATTGACGATGGCCTCATAGGCACCCGTCGCGCCAAAACGAAAGGCGTGGCTGACCGCGAGGCTCTCCAGCTCGGCCGAGACCCGCAAGAGGTCTTGCAGGACCAACTCGGGCGCCTTCTCCTCATCGGTCATCCCCTCGACCAGCGCCGAGAGCTGCGGATCAAGGGCGTTCAGCCGCGCGCCCAAATCCCGCACGCGGCCGAGACCCAGCATCGACATCGCGCGATAGGTCTCGATCTCACAGAGCCGCTGCACGATGCGGCCAATGCGCGAGGGGCCGGTGCCGGGCGTCACGAAAATCGCAAAGCGCATCTGCCCCGCCGCATCCAGCCGGAAATCCCCCGCAATGACCGCGGCGCGGTCCAGCACCCAGGCGCAGGCGAGGCTTTCGGCGACGAACCAATCCTGCAGCTTCGGCTCGATCTCGGTGGGGTCTTCGGGCAAGAGCTCGATGCGGACATGGATCGCCGCCAGCCGCCGCCCCGGTGCCTCGGCGGTCCAATCCTCCGGAAAGACCCGGGCATCGGCGGGGTCAAAGGGGCGCTCGGAACAGCCCGGCGCAAAGGCGAGATAGGTCACGAATTCCGTATGGCTTTCCCATTTCAGCGCATAGCGGCCCAGATCGCCCGCATAATGCGTCACCCCCGGCACCGGCCGCGCCGCCCCGTGGCGCTGCAAAAGCGCCGTCAGATGCGCGTGATCCGCCGCCCGGTCGCGGTTGGCGGCATCCACCGGCTCCTTCACCGCCAGATAGACGGCATGGCTGGGCACGGTCAGCGAGGGAAACGGGCGCGCATGCAGTTCATTGACCAGATCATAGCGCAAGGGGTGGTCATCAATCGGGGTCATCGGGCGGTCCAACTGGGATGAGACCCTTTTGGATTAGCGCAACGCCGCCTTCTGTAAACAAAAAAGTGCAGCGTTCTTCGATATTTAGAGGTGTGCAATGGTGTACTGTGACTTTTGCCACGCTGCTTGCGCAAACATGGGCAGCCAAAGAAAAAGGCCCGGTCGCGCGGACCGGGCCTTTCGGGATTTCAGAACGCCCTGCCGGGATCAGTCGATCTTGGGCAAGAGTTCATCAATGCTCTTTTTGGCATCGCCATAGAACATCCGGGTGTTTTCCTTGAAGAACAGCGGGTTCTCGATGCCGGAATAGCCGGTGCCCTGCCCGCGTTTCGACACGAACACCTGTTTGGCTTTCCAGACTTCCAGCACCGGCATCCCGGCGATGGGCGAGTTCGGATCTTCCTGTGCCGCCGGGTTGACGATGTCGTTCGAGCCGATGACGATCACCACGTCGGTCGAGGGGAAGTCCTCGTTGATCTCATCCATCTCCATCACGATATCATAGGGCACTTTGGCTTCGGCCAGGAGCACGTTCATGTGCCCCGGCAGACGGCCCGCCACCGGGTGGATGGCAAAGCGCACGTTCTTGCCGCGCGCGCGCAATTTGCGCACCAGTTCCGAGACCGATTGCTGCGCCTGCGCCACCGCCATGCCATAGCCCGGCACGATGATGACACTGTCGGCATCGTTCAGGGCCGAGGCGACGCCGTCGCTGTCGATGGCCACCTGCTCGCCGGTGATTTCCATCGCCGGGCCGGTGGTGCCCCCAAAGCCGCCGAGGATCACCGACACGAACGACCGGTTCATCGCCTTACACATGATGTAGGACAGGATCGCCCCCGAAGAGCCGACCAGCGCGCCGACGACGATCAGAAGATCGTTGGCGAGCGAAAAGCCGATGGCCGCCGCCGCCCAGCCCGAATAGCTGTTCAGCATCGACACCACGACCGGCATATCGGCGCCGCCGATGCCCATGATCAGGTGATAGCCGATGAAGAAGGCCGCGAGCGTCATCACCAGAAGCGCCAGCGTCGAGCCGGTGTTCAGATAGACCAGCAGCAGCACGATCGACAAAAGCGCCGCACCCGCGTTCAGCATATGGCCGCCCGGGAGTTTCTTGGCCTTGCCGTCAACCTTGCCGGCCAGTTTGCCAAAGGCAATGACCGACCCGGTGAAGGTCACGGCCCCGATAAAGACACCGAGGAAGGTCTCGACCCGCAGGATCGACACTTCGACACCGGTTTTATGCGCCACGACGGCGGCAAAGCCGGTCAGCGCATGGCGGGCCGTCTCATCCATCGCGATGACGCGGGCCAGCTCGATATGCGTGTTATAGCCGATGAACACCGCCGCCAGACCGACGAGGCTGTGCATCGCCGCCACCAGCTGCGGCATTTCGGTCATCTGCACGCGCTGTGCGACGACCCAGCCGATCAGACCGCCGACCGCGATCATCACGACCGAAATCAGCCAATTGCCCGCGCCGGGGCCATAGAGCGTGGCGGCAACGGCCAGCGCCATGCCGACAATGCCGTACCAGACGGCGCGTTTCGCGCTTTCCTGCCCCGAAAGGCCGCCCAGCGACTGAATGAACAGAACCGCCGCAACGACATAGGCGGCCGTGGTGAATCCGTATTCCATATCCCGGCCTCCCCCTTACGATTTCTGGAACATGGCGAGCATCCGCCGGGTGACCATGAAGCCGCCGAAGATGTTGATCCCGGCCATGAACACCGACAGCGCCGCCAACAGGACGACGAGCCAGCTGCCCGAGCCGATCTGCATCAGCGCCCCCAGGATGATGATCGAGGAGATCGCGTTGGTCACCGCCATCAGCGGCGTGTGCAGGCTGTGGCTGACGTTCCAGATCACCTGAACGCCGACATAGACTGACAGCACAAAGACGATGAAATGCGACATGAAGCTGGCCGGGGCAAAGAGGCCCGCGAGCAGGATCAGCGCGCCACCGATCACGAGCATGCCCACCTGGCTTTTGGTCTGCGCCTTGAAGGCGGCCACTTCCGCGGCTCTCTTCTCTTCCGGCGTCAGTTCCTTGGCCTTTTCCTTGGGCTTTTGCGCGGCGATGGCCGCCACTTTCGGCGGCGGCGGCGGGAAGGTGATGGCACCTTCATGCGTCACCGTGGCCCCCCGGATCACGTCATCTTCCATATTGTGCACGACCACACCGTCTTTCGCCGGGGTCAGGTCGAACATCATATGGCGGATGTTGTTGGAATAAAGGGTCGAGGATTGCGCGGCCATCCGGCTCGGGAAATCGGTGTAACCCACGATGGTCACGCCATTTTCCGACACCACTTTCTGGTCCGGCACCGTCAGGTCGCAGTTGCCGCCCCGCTCGGCGGCAAGATCGACCACGACCGAGCCCGGCTTCATCGCGGCGACCATGTCGGCGAGCCAGAGTTTCGGCGCATCGCGCCCCGGGATCAGCGCGGTGGTGATGACGATATCCACCTCGGGTGCCAGCTCGCGGAACTTTTTCAGCTGCGCTTCGCGGAATTCCGGGCTCGACGGGGCGGCATAGCCCCCGGTCGCCGCGCCATCCTGTGCCGCTTCGGCAAAATCGAGATAGACGAATTCAGCGCCCATCGATTCGATCTGCTCGGCCACTTCCGGTCGCACGTCAAAGGCGAGGGTGATCGCGCCCAGCGCGGTCGAGGTGCCGATGGCGGCAAGCCCTGCAACGCCCGCCCCCACGATCAGCACCTTCGCCGGGGGAACCTTGCCCGCGGCCGTCACCTGACCGGTGAAGAAGCGGCCAAAGTTGTTCCCCGCCTCGATCACCGCGCGGTAGCCCGCGATATTGGCCATCGAGGACAAAGCGTCCATCTTTTGCGCGCGGGAGATCCGCGGCACCATGTCCATCGCGATGACAGAGGCGCCCTGATCCTTGGCCAGCTCCAGCAGCTCTTTGTTCTGCGCCGGATAGAAGAAGGAGATCAGGGTCTGCCCCTGCCGCAACAGGCCCACTTCGGCGGGCACCGGCGGGCGGACCTTGGCGACGATATCCACCGCGCCATAGAGCGCCGCGGCATCGGCCAGAACGGTCACACCGGCAGCAGTATAAGTGGCGTCGTCAAAACCGGCCTTCTTGCCGGCCCCCGCTTCCACAAAACATTCATGCCCCAGCTTTTGCAACTGAAGGGCGCTGTCGGGCGTCATGGCAACGCGTGCCTCGCCCTCGAAAATCTCTTTCGGTGCCCCGATCTTCACGGTCACTCCCCCTATTCAAGGACAAATCGTCCGGGTGGCCATAGCGGGGCAAGTCATAACATCGCGCAACAATATTTCACAAGACCGTGACTGCTTTTCACATAACAAAAACAGATGTTCTTCATGCGAATTTATATATGCCAGCCCGTGACTTCGCGGCGAATCCGCGTCGGTGGCGCTAACAAAACCCCGCAGAGGTGACGCAGGGGAAATCCCGGGGGTCTCCGCGACCTCCGATGTCAGGCGGCATCAACATTGGCCGCCATCCCGAGGCGGCGGGCCTGCGCGAAATCGCGCACCGCCTGACCAAAGGCGGTAAACAGCGGCCGCGAAACAGGATCGGCATCGGCGCACCATTCCGGATGCCATTGCACCGAGAGGGTAAAGCCCGGCGCATCGGCTATCCGCAAGGCCTCGGGCGTGCCATCGGGCGCCGTCCCCTCGATCACCACGCGGGCGCCGGGGGTCTTGATCCCCTGCCCGTGTAGCGAATTGGTCATCACCTCGGTCGCGCCAAAGACCTGTGCGAACACCCCGTCCGGCGTCAGCGTCACCTTGTGACGCAGGGCGAATTTCTCCTCGATGCTGCCATCGGGGGGCATGCGGTGATTCATGCGCCCCGGCAGATCGCGGATTTCGGGATAGAGCGTCCCGCCCATCGCCACGTTCACCTCCTGAAAGCCGCGGCAGATCCCCAGAAACGGCTGCCCCGCCGCCACACAGGCGCGCACCAGCGGCAGGGTGATGGCATCGCGGCAGCGGTCAAAGGTGCCATGCGCCGGGGTCTCATCCTCGCCATATTCCGACGGATGCACATTCGGCCGCCCGCCCGTCAGCAAAAACCCGTCGCAACTGGCCATCAGCTCATCCACCGACATCAGCCGCGGATCGGCCGGGATCAACAGCGGCACGCAGCCCGCCACCAGCGAGACCGCCTCGCTGTTCATCCGCCCGCCCGAATGCACCGGATATTCGCCGTTCAGCAGATCGCTGTTGCCGATGATTCCCACCACCGGGCGTCTGCCGGGGCTTGGTTCTGTCCGCAAATGCTCCATACCGCCGCTCCATCCGTCACTTTACCGCTCCAATCTGGCCCCATCGCCCCCGAAAGTCCAAGGCCAAGCCCGCACAGCGCCACCGCTCCGTTCGCACAGAAGACCGGGGCGCACAGAAAATTCGCGCACTGACGCACATTTGCGCAGGTCAGGCCGCGGTGGCCGCATTTGTGCCGCGTATTTCAGCGCAACCGGGCGCTAGCGCCCGGCCTTCACCTGCGCCCGGCGCAGTTGCAGCACCGGCTCGGTGTACCCCGAAGGCTGCACCCGCCCCATGAAGACCAGCTCCGAGGCCGCCTGAAACGCGAGGCCCGAAAACTCCGGCCCCATCGGGCGATAGGCCGGGTCGCCTGCGTTTTGCCGGTCGACCACAAGGGCCATCTTTTGCATCACATCCATCAGCTGCCCCTCCGAGATCAGCCCATGGTGCAGCCAGTTGGCCAAGGCCTGACTGGAGATGCGGCAGGTGGCACGGTCTTCCATCAAGCCCACATCATGGATGTCGGGCACTTTCGAGCAGCCCACCCCCTGATCGACCCAGCGCACCACATAGCCCAGAATCCCCTGCGCGTTATTGGCCACTTCCTCATTGATCTCTTCCGGGGAATATTGCCCCGCTGCGGCGACCGGCAGGGTCAGCAGATCATCGAGCCGCGCCGGACGCCGGGCGGCCGCAATCTCGGCCTGACGGCGGACCACATCAATCTGGTGGTAATGCGTGGCATGCAGCGTCGCCGCCGTCGGGCTGGGCACCCAGGCACAACTGGCCCCCGCCAGCGGATGCGCGCTTTTTTGCGCCAGCATCGCCGCCATCTGATCGGGGGCCGCCCACATGCCTTTGCCGATCTGCGCGCGTCCGGCCAGCCCGCAGGCCAGCCCGATATCGACGTTGCGATCCTCATAGGCGCTGATCCAGGGCATGTCCTTCATCGCTGCCTTGCGCAACATCGGCCCGGCCTCCATCCCGGTGTGGATCTCATCGCCGGTGCGGTCCTGAAAGCCGGTGTTGATGAAGGCCACCCGGCCTTTGGCCGCGCGGATGCATTCCTTGAGATTGGCCGAGGTGCGCCGCTCTTCGTCCATGATGCCCAGTTTGACGGTGTTGGGGGGCAGACCCAGCACCGTCTCGACGCGGGTGAAGATCTCATCGGCAAAGGCCACCTCATCGGGCCCGTGCATCTTCGGTTTGACCACATAGATGGCGCCGGTGTCCGAGTTGCGCGGCGCGGTGGTCTTGCGCAGATCATGCAGCGCGGCCAGCGTGGTGATCATCGCATCCACCACCCCCTCGCCCGCCTCTTGCCCCTCGCGGTCGGTGACCATGCGGGTGGTCATCAGATGGCCGACATTGCGCACGAGCATCAGCGCCCGGCCTTTCAGCCGCGCGGGCTGGCCATCCGGGGTCAGATAGTCCAGATCGTCGCTGAGGGCGCGGGTGAATGCCGCCCCATCCTTGCGCACCACTTCCGTCAGATCACCGCGCATCAGACCCAGCCAGTTGCGGTAGGCCTGCACCTTGTCCTCGGCATCCACCGCCGCGACGCTGTCTTCGCAATCCATGATCGTGGAGAGCGCGGATTCAAGGATCACATCGCTGATCCCCGCCGGATCCGCCGCACCCACCGGGGTTGCCGCGTCGATCACCAGCCGCAGGTGCAGCCCATGCACGCGCAGGATCACCTCAAAAGGCGCGGTCCGGTGGCCCGCGAATTGCGCCGGATCGGCAAGCGAGAGCGGGCCGGAGGTGCCGGTTAGTTGCAGCGCCCCCTCCGTGACCGCCATCCCGGTGACATCGGCCCAGCGCGCGCCGCGCAGGGGCACAACCTTGTCCAGATGCGCCTTGGCATAGGCCACCACGCGGGCACCGCGCTCTGCATCATAGGCCCCGCCCTGCGGCAGATCGCCCAGCGCATCGGTGCCATAAAGCGCGTCATAAAGGCTTCCCCAGCGCGCATTCGCGGCATTGAGGGCGTAGCGGGCGTTCAGGATCGGCACCACCAGCTGTGGCCCGGCAAGGCGCGCGATCTCGGGGTCGGTGCCGGTGGTTTCCACCGTGAAATCCGGCCCCTCGGGCAACAGATAGCCGATATCCGCCAAGAACGCGCGGTAGGCCGTCATGTCTTGCGGCGGGCCCGGTTGCGCGCGGTGCCAGCTGTCAATCTCGCATTGCATCGCCTCCCGCGTGGCCAGAAGCGCACGGTTCCTCGGCCCGGTCTCCTGCACCAGGGCCGCGAAACCGCTCCAGAAAGCTTCGCGGTTCACACCGCTGCCCGGCAGGGCCTCTTCCTCAATAAAACGGGCGAGCTGTGCGTCGACCCGCAGCCCGTTTCGTTCCATCCGCTCCGGCATGATGTCTCCTCATGTGCCGCCAAACCTGTCTGCCACCACACCCTGCCCGGCGCGCTGGCCCCCGTGGCCGCCTGCACAGCACCTTAGCACCGCGCGGCGGCGCCAGCATTCTTTGCTGGCCCTGTGTCGCGGGCATCGGCCAAAACCCCGCGCCTCTGCGCAAGAATTGGCCGCCGCCCAGAATCTATGCGCTAGCTTGCCGGATCCACCAGCACCGTTGCCGCGGCATCCGCGGGCTCTTCGGTCTGCGGCGCGCGATAGACTTCGTTCAGCGCAACCATAGCGAGCATGATCAGCACTGCCAAAGCAATCGCAAATGTCCGCCACCACCGACGGTGGCGCGGTTGGGGCAGCCCCTGTTCTTTCGCGGTCATCGTGCATCCTTTCCCGCTGGCGCCGGTCGTCTGGCGCGGGTTGAACCTGGCCTCAAGCAGGCCTAACGTCTGAGCCAGACAAAGGTTTCCCCCGCGAAGCGCCGATCTTCGCGCCCGAGCAGAAAGACGCCCAGTGACAGATCCCGTGACAGATCCCGCTCCCGCGACCCTCGCCCCCGAGCCGCTCCCCCCCGAGACCCCGGCCGCCGCCCCGATCCTGCTGGCGGCCTACACGCCCTATCCGTTCCGGCTGGATCAGGTCAGCCTGCGGTTTCAGCTCGATCCGGAGGCCACCCGCGTTCACACCCGGCTGGCAGTGACCCCGCTGACCCCCGGCGCCGGGATGCATCTGGACGGCGAAGCGCTGAAACTGATCGCGCTGCGGCTTGACGGCGTGGCGCTGAGCCCGGCCGATTACCGGCTGACCGAGACCGGACTGACCCTGCATGCCGCCGCCCTGCCCGAAGGCCCCTTCGTGCTGGAAACCGAAGTCGAGATCGCCCCGGCGGCCAATACCGCGCTGGAGGGGCTTTATATGTCAAACGGCATGTATTGCACCCAATGCGAGGCAGAGGGATTCCGCAAGATCACCTATTACCCCGACCGTCCTGATGTGATGGCGCGCTTTGAGGTGCGCATCGAAGGGCCGCAGCCGGTGCTCTTGTCCAACGGCAACCCCACGGCCTCGGGCGCGGGTTGGGCGGAATGGTCGGATCCCTGGCCGAAACCGGCCTATCTCTTCGCGCTCGTGGCGGGGGATCTGCGCGCCTATCCGGGCCAGTTCACCACCGCATCAGGCCGCGAGGTGGCGTTGAACATCTGGGTGAGGCCGGGCGATGAGCCGCGCTGCGCCTTTGCGATGGGGGCGCTGCAACGCTCGATGGCCTGGGATGAGCGTGCCTATGGCCGCGAGTATGACTTGGACATTTTCAACATTGTCGCCGTGGATGACTTCAATATGGGCGCGATGGAGAACAAGGGGTTGAACATTTTCAACTCCAAATGGGTATTGGCCAGCGCCGACACCGCCACCGATTTCGACTTTGAACGGATCGAAGGCATCATCGCGCATGAATATTTCCACAACTGGACCGGCAACCGCATCACCTGCCGCGACTGGTTCCAGCTCTGTCTGAAAGAGGGTCTGACCGTCTACCGCGACCAGCAATTCACCGCCGAGATGCGCTCGGCCCCGGTGAAGCGGATCGAGGATGTGATGACGCTCCGCGCCCGTCAGTTCCGCGAGGATCAGGGGCCGCTGGCGCATGCCGTCCGCCCCGACAGCTATGTCGAGATCAACAATTTCTACACCGCCACCGTCTACGAAAAAGGCGCGGAAATCATCGGCATGCTGAAGCTGCTGGTGGGCGATGACCTCTACCGCAAGGCGCTGGACCTTTATTTCGAGCGGCATGACGGCGAGGCGGCGACGATCGAGGATTGGCTGAAGGTGTTCGAGGATGCCACCGGCCGTGATCTGGCACAATTCAAACGCTGGTACACCGATGCGGGCACGCCGCGTCTGACGGTGGAAGAGGCCTATGAGGCGGGCACTTACAGCCTGACCTTCACGCAATCCACGCCGCCGACCCCCGGCCAGACCGAAAAGCCCGCGCGGGTGATCCCGATTGCCATGGGCCTGTTGTCGCCGAATGGTGATGAGGTGCTGCCGACGCAGGTGCTCGAGATGACCGAAGCGCAGCAACGCTTTGATTTCCCGGGCCTCGCCAGCCGTCCGATCCCCTCGCTGCTGCGCGGCTTTTCGGCCCCGGTGGTGCTGGAGCGCCCCAGCACCGCCGCCGAACGCGCCTTTCTCCTCGCGCATGACACCGATCCCTTCACCCGCTGGGAGGCGGGGCGGCAGCTGGCGCGGAGCGCGCTGATGGCAATGGTGGGCGGCGCCGATCCCGAGGCCGAGCATCTGGCGGCAATCGGGCGGCTTTTGGCGGATGAGAGCCTTGATCCCGCCTTCCGCGCGCTCTGTCTGCGGCTGCCGGGTGAGGAAGAGATCGCGCAGGCCCTGTTTGAGGCCGGGCAAACCCCGGACCCTGACGCCATCCACGGCGCGCGCGGGCGGCTGTTGCGGGCGATGGCGGGGGCGCATGAAGAGGTGCTGATGGCCACCTATACCGCGATGGCGGTGCCGGGAGACTATCTGCCGGACGCCGCATCCGCCGGGAAACGCGCGCTGCGGCTGGCGGCGCTGGTGCTGCTCACCCGGCTTGATGCGGGCGCGCGGGCGCAAAAACTGTTCGATGCGGCGGATAACATGACGGAATCCCTCGGGGCGTTGGCCTGTCTGGTCGAGGCGGGCGCCGCCGAGACGGCGCTCGCGGCGTTTAAAAACCGTTGGCAGCATGACCGGCTGGTGATGGACAAATGGTTCACCGTACAGCTGGCCTCTGCCGCACCCTATGCCGCCGCCAAACGCGCCGAGGCTTTGGCCGCCCTGCCCGAGTTCGACTGGAAAAACCCCAATCGTTTCCGTGCTTTGATGGGCGGGCTCTCGGGCAACCACGCAGGGTTCCACCACCGCTCTGGTGCGGGCTACCGCTTTTACGCCGATTGGCTGATCAAGATGGACGCGCATAACCCGCAGACGGCGGCGCGGATGAGCACGGTGTTTGAAACATGGCAGCGCTATGATCCGGCGCGTCAGGCGCTGGCGCAGGCGGAACTCGCCCGCATCCGCGCGGTGCCGGGCCTCAGCCGCGACATGGGCGAGATGGTCGACCGGCTGGCCAAACCCCGCGCCTGACCGCCGGGCGTCAATGCAAAACGCCGGCCTCCTCACGGGGCCGGCGTTTCCAATCGGGGGTCACCAGGGTCAGCGCGAGGCGGTTTTCACCGCGCAATAGGGCTGCGCCGAAGTCCAGGCCGCAATCGCATTGCGCTTGGCGGCATCGCGCATCGGCATCCAGTCGCGCGCGACACCCGCCCAGCGCCCGGCATCATCCTGCACCACGGCCCCGTCCCGCTCGACCTGCACGGCGGCAATTTTCACCGCGCATTGCAGGTTCGACGCGCCATCGCGCAGGCCCGAGGCGGTCTGCGCATCGCAATCATAATAGTCGGCGGTTTTCGGGGCGATCTGCATCAGCCCCTGCCAGCGGCCCCCGCCCCCCTGCGCCGCGGGGTTCCAGCCGCTTTCATATTTCGCCAGCGCCGAGAGCAGCCCGGCCCAGAAGGCCGCGCGCTCCGGCTCAGTGGCTTCCGCATAATGCGGGCAGAAGCGGCTGATATCGTCGGGTTCGGTTTGCAACAAAACCGCCCCCTCATCGCGCAGGGCGGCCAATGTGGCCCGGGTCCAGTCGTTGCCCTCAGCGCGGTGGTCCCAGCCCATGGCCGGCAGAAGCATCATCTGATCGTCGGCGGGAAGGGGGGCGGTGCAGGCAGCACCGGTCAAAACCAATCCCAACACAGCGATCATACCGAGTTTCATACCATTGCCTTGCGCTGCCCCGAACTGCGGCGAACATTGCCGCAAGGGCAGGTTCCGGCAAGCCGTTTGGCCAGACCTCCACCGCCGTCGGCAGATTCCCGCCGTAACGCACAGATGTCGCGCGCCTTTCCGCCCAATCGCACAGAGATCACGGAACTCCCGCGCCAGATTCGACTCGCGCCGCAGGCTTTCTCAACCCTTCCGCCCGCCCGGCCGGGCCGCAGGCCAGTGCCGCCAGCCGCGAATCCCCCCGCCTGCCCCAGCGATTCCCCGCATCGAATCGCCGCCGAGATCGTGCCCAACCCTTGCCCCGACCCCGCCGCTGCCTTAGAAGGCGTCAGCCTTTGAGAGGACCGGACCCCATGCTTGATCTCACCTACCGCGCCCCCGAACCGAAAGTCATCGCCGGAGCCAAATCCGATTGGGAGCTGGTGATCGGGCTTGAGGTGCATGCGCAGGTCAGCTCGAACGCCAAGCTGTTCTCGGGTGCCTCGACCACCTTTGGTGCCGAGCCGAACTCGAACGTGGCCTTCGTGGATGCGGCAATGCCGGGCATGTTGCCGGTGATCAATGAATTCTGCGTCGAACAGGCGGTGCGCACGGGTCTTGGGCTGAAGGCCGAGATCAACCTGCGCTCGGCCTTTGACCGCAAGAACTATTTCTACCCCGACCTGCCGCAGGGCTATCAGATCAGCCAGCTCTACCATCCGATTGTCGGTGAGGGCGAAATCATCGTCGACATGGCCCCCGGCGTCGCGCGCAAGGTGCGGGTGGAGCGGATCCACCTTGAGCAGGATGCGGGCAAATCCATTCATGACATGGACCCGAACATGTCCTTCGTCGACCTCAACCGCACAGGTGTGGCGCTGATGGAGATTGTCAGCCGCCCCGATATCCGCGGCCCCGAGGAAGCGGCGGCCTATGTGGTCAAGCTGCGCCAGATCCTGCGCTATCTCGGCACCTGCGACGGCAATATGCAAAACGGCAACCTGCGCTGCGACGTCAACGTCTCGGTCTGCAAGCCGGGTGCCTATGAGAAGTTCCAGGAGACGGGCGATTTCGGCCATCTGGGCACGCGCTGCGAGATCAAGAACATGAACTCCATGCGCTTCATCCAGCAGGCGATTGACTATGAGGCCCGCCGCCAGATCGCCATCATCGAGGATGGCGGCGTGGTGGTGCAGGAAACCCGGCTCTATGATCCCGACAAAGGCGAAACCCGCTCGATGCGCTCGAAGGAAGAGGCGCATGATTACCGCTACTTCCCCTGCCCCGACCTGTTGCCGCTGGAGATCGAGCAGGCCTGGGTCGATGACATCGCGGCGAATATGCCCGAGCTGCCCGATGCCAAAAAGGCGCGGTTCGTGCTGGAATTCGGCCTGTCGGAATATGACGCCAGCGTGCTGACCGCCGAGGCCGAGAACGCCGCCTATTTCGAAAAGGTCGCCGAGGGCAATGACGGCAAGCTGGCCGCCAACTGGGTGATCAATGAGCTGTTCGGCCGCCTGAAAAAGGAAAGCACCGAGATCACCGACAGCCCGGTCTCGCCCGAGCAGCTGGGGGCCATCGTCGGCCTGATCAAAAAGGGCGATATTTCGGGCAAGATCGCCAAGGATCTGTTCGAGATCGTCTATACCGAAGGCGGCGACCCGGTGCAGATTGTCGAGGCGCGCGGCATGAAACAGGTGACCGATACCGGCGCGATCGAGGCGATTGTCGATGAGATCATCGCCGCCAACCCCGATCAGGTGGAAAAGGCCAAGGCCAATCCGAAACTGGCGGGCTGGTTCACCGGGCAGGTGATCAAGGCCTCGGGCGGCAAGGCGAACCCGGCGGCGGTCACCGCCCTCGTCACCGCCAAACTCGGCCTCTGAGCGGGAAGCGGCGCGTTCACGGCGAAGTCAGGGGCACCCCCGTGACTTTGCCGTGCCGTCAGACTATGGTGCGTACCGATTTCTGGAGCAGAGGCCCCCATGCAACATTATGAATACCGGGTGGTGCCCGCCCCCTCGCGCGGCGAGAAAGCCAAGGGCTTGAAGACCGGCGCCGAGCGCTATGCCCATGCGTTGAGCCAGCTGATGAATGAGCTGGCGCAGGACGGCTGGGAATATCTGCGCGCCGATACGCTGCCCTCGGAAGAGCGCAGCGGGCTGACCTCGAAAACCACGGTCTACCACAATCTCCTGGTCTTCCGCCGCCCGACGGCCGCCGCGCTGGCCCCTGCCATGGCTCTGGAAGTGGCCGCGGCGCGCGAGCAGGTTGTGGGGACCGCCCCCGCGGCCAGTGCCCCGAAACTGGTGGCGGTTTCAGAACCCGGCGAACCGGGCCGCAAAATGCTGGCCACCGAGGCCCCCGAGGGCCGCGCACCGCGGCTGGGCGCGGCAACGACCGGGACGCAATCCATCGGTGCGCCCCACGACGACGAAGACTGAGCCTGTGCGCATCATCTGACCCCGGTCACAAAGACAGCCGCCACCCCTGCCGGGGCAGGCGGTGTCGGGAACCAAATCACAGGCGCAATCCGCGGCGGACACCGGTCCGCCCGGGGCGCGCCGCTCACCGGTTTCCCGCAGGCGCGCGGGAAATCTGCCCGCCCCCCCTTCCGTTCGGGGCAAAAAGCCCTAAACTGCACCGCCCCCGAGTCAGATCCCTGCGCTCGGCCGGCAGGATTCAAGAGAGAACTCATGAGCAAAGGCGACCCCTTCGGTTTTGACATTTCCGCCGCTTCTGACAAGAAGCGCCGCCAAAAAGGCAAGCGGGGCATGTCGGGTGCTTTCGAGACCTCGACCCGCGCATGCGACCACCAAGGCTGCGAGGAGCCCGGGCAATACCGGGCCCCGAAATCCCCCAAAGTGCTCGATGATTACTTCTGGTTCTGCAAGGACCATGTGCGCGAATACAACCTGAACTGGAACTACTTCCAGGGTCAGTCGGAGGAGGAGTTTCAGGCCTTCCTCGACAATGCCACCGTCTGGGAGCGGCCCACCAAGCCCTTCAACCGCGCCAATGACGAAAGCCGGGCCTGGGCGCGGCATGGCGTGGCGGATCCGATGGAGATTCTGGGTCAGAACGCGACGCAAAACCCCGGCCGTCAGACGGCCGGGCGCAAGCTGCCGCCCACCGAGCGGCGGGCCCTGGATATTCTGGATGCGCGCGACACGATGTCAAAGCCGGAAATCCGCAAGCAATACAAAGCGCTGATCAAGGTTCTGCACCCCGATATGAACGGCGGCGACCGTGGGCATGAGGAACAGCTGCAAGAGGTGGTCTGGGCCTGGGATCAGATCAAGGACAGCCGCAGCTTCCGCGATTGAAGCGGGGGTGCGCCGGGGTGCTGAGCTCGCGGTGTTGACCCCGGGGTGCTCACCCCGGGGATTTGCGCGGGCGGTGACTGCGGATGCCTCCGGCGGGGATATTTAAGATCAGGCAAAGGGGAAGGGCATCTGCTCTTCCCCTTTCGTTTTCAAGGCCATGCGGGTGCGCGAAGCCGAAGCGATGCTGTCAGCGCGCCAGCAGACTCCGCGCGGCGCGCAGGGCGGGGTCGATGATGCGCGCGACGAGTGGGATCAGGAGAAAGCCGAGCGCGAGGCCGAAAATCCCGTCGAAGAAGGCGGTGACGGCCCAGGTGACGGCGCCGGGGAAATCCGGCAGGGCATGGGCGGCGGCCTCGGCCTGTGCCTCGATCCAATGGCCGGGCTGTGTGATTCCAAAGCTCTCCAGCCCATGCACCACGATCGAGCCGCCCACCCAGATCATCGCGGCCGTGCCCACGGCGGTCAGCGTGGTCAAAAAGCCCGGCATCACCCGCACGATGCCACGCCCCAACGCCCGCGTGGGTGCAAGCCGCCCGGCGCGCGCCAGCCAGAGACCCGCGTCATCCGCCTTCACGATCACCGCAACGCCGCCATAGACGAGCGCCGTGATCCCCACCGCCACCAGCGCCAGCGAGATCGCCTGCACCAGCACGCCCTGTTCGGGCAGGCTGGCCAGCGCAATCGTCATGATCTCGGCCGAGAGGATGAAATCGGTTTTGACCGCGCCCGCGACCTTCTCGGTCTCAAGATTGGCGGCGGTATCCGTCGCCGCGTCATGGCCATCGGCATGGGCGGCAGAGGGGCGCAGAACATGCCAGACCTTTTCCGCCCCCTCAAAGCAGAGATAAAGCCCGCCCAGCATCAGGATCGGCGTGATCGCCCAGGGGGCGAAGGCCGACAGGAGCAGCGCCGCGGGCAAAAGGATCAGAAGTTTGTTGCGGATCGAGCCGAGGGCGATCTTGCCGACGATGGGCAATTCGCGGGCGGGGGCAAAGCCCTGCACATATTTCGGGGCGACAGCGGCATCGTCGATCACCGCACCTGCGGCCTTGGCCCCGGCCTTGGCCGCCTGCCCCGCGATATCGTCGAGGCTGGTCGCCGCCACTTTGGCAATCGCCGCCACATCGTCCAGCAGTGCCAGCAATCCGCTCATTTCACGTCCCTTTGAATTGGCGCAGGCTACCATGCCTTGCAGCGCCTGCAAGGCGCAACCCCGCCGCGCGCGCCGGGTTCCACCCTTCCCCTTGCACCCATCCGGGGAATGTTCCACAAATCCACCGATGGCGCCGCGAGGGGCGCAGCTCTGATGCAAGGCGAACGGCATGTTGGAAATGAACGCGAAACCCACCGAAGAAATCTCGGTCCGCGATGTCTTTGGCATCGACAGCGACATGAAGGTCAAGGGGTTCGCCGAACGCTCTGACCGCGTGCCCGATGCCGACAGCACCTATAAGTTTGATCCCGATACCACGCTCGCGATTCTGGCGGGCTTTGCCTATAACCGCCGGGTGATGATCCAGGGCTATCACGGCACCGGGAAATCCACCCATATCGAACAGGTGGCGAGCCGGTTGAACTGGCCCTGCGTGCGCGTCAACCTCGACAGCCATGTCAGCCGGATCGACCTGATCGGCAAAGACGCGATCAAGCTGGTGGATGGCAAACAGGTCACCGTTTTCCATGAGGGGATCCTGCCCTGGGCCCTGCGCAACCCGACCGCCATCGTCTTTGACGAATATGATGCGGGCCGCGCCGATGTGATGTTCGTGATCCAGCGCATTCTGGAAACCGACGGCAAGCTGACGCTGCTTGACCAGAACGAAGTGATCACGCCGAACCCGTATTTCCGCCTGTTCGCCACCGCGAACACGGTGGGTCTGGGCGATACCACCGGGCTTTATCACGGCACGCAGCAGATCAACCAAGGTCAGATGGACCGCTGGTCGCTGGTGGCCACGCTGAACTACCTCAGCCATGATGCGGAAACCGCGATCGTTTTGTCGAAGAACCCGCATTACAACACCGAGAAGGGCCGCAAGACGATTGGCCAGATGGTGACCGTGGCCGATCTGACCCGGACCGCTTTCATGAACGGCGATCTGTCGACCGTCATGTCGCCGCGCACCGTCATCGCCTGGGCGCAGAATGCCGAGATTTTCCGCAATGTCGGCTATGCGTTCCGCCTGACCTTCCTGAACAAATGCGATGAGCTGGAGCGGCAAACCGTCGCCGAGTTCTATCAGCGCCTGTTCGACGAGGAACTGCCCGAGTCGGCGGCCGCACAAAGCATTCGATGATGGCAGAGCGCGGCGGCACAAAAGGCGTTCATATCGGCCTGATCGGCGGTATTGGGGTGGCGGCCACATTGGTCTACTACCAGCGCCTTGCCGCCGCGGTTGCCGCCCGGGGGGCGACCATGCGGCTGACCCTCGCGCATGGCGATATCCAGACGCTGATCCGCCACAATCTGGCCGATGACCGCGCGGCACAGGCCCGCATCTTTGCCGATCTGACCGAGGGATTGGCGGCGGCGGGCTGCGATTGTGTGGCGCTGACCTCCATCGGTGCGCATTTCTGCGTGGAGGAATTCGCGGCTCTCTCAGCCCTGCCGGTGATCTCGGGCGTGGCGCCGCTGGATGCCTATTTCGCGGCGCAGGGGATTGGCAAAATCGGCCTTTTGGGCACGCGGGGCGTGATGCGCAGCCAGCTCTATGGTCTGCTGCACCAGACGCAGGCGGTGGTGCTGGAGGATGAAATCGAACATCTGGGCCAGAGCTATCAGGATCCGGCGGTCGCCGGGGAGTGCAGCGAAGAACAGCGCTATCTCTTTGTCGATGCCGGGCGCAGGATGGTCGAGGATCTGGGGGCCGAGGCCATTGTGCTGGCTGGCACCGATCTCAACCTCGCCTTTGACGGCGCCGACCCGGGCTATAACGTAATTGATGCATTGGATGTGCATGTCGCGGTGCTGGCGGATCTCGCCACCGGACGGCGCAGCCTGCAAGAAACGGCGATGACATGAGTAAACCCAGCGACAACCCCGCCGATCCGTTCAAAAAGGCACTGGCCGAGGCGACCAAGTCGATGGCCAAGGATGCCGATCTGACGGTCAACTTTTCGGTCGACCCGCCGGGGCTGGCGGGCGATGTCATGCGCCTGCCGCAGGTCAGCCGCCGGATGACGCGGGACGAGGTGCTGCTCGCGCGCGGCACCGCCGATTCCTATGCGATGCGGCTGCGCCACCATGATGATGCCACGGCCCGCCGCTATGCGCCGCAGGGGCAGATGGCGCTTGATCTTTATGAGGCGATGGAAGCCGCGCGCTGCGAAGCGCTGGGTGCGCGCGACATGCCGGGCACGCTGACCAATACCGATGCGAAAATCGCGCATGATGCGGCCCGCAAGGGCTATGGTCAGGTGCGCAGCCAGTCCGAGGCCCCCTTGTCGGTGGCGGCGGGTTATCTCGTGCGGCATCTGGCGACCGGGCGCCCCCTGCCCGCCGATGCGGCGAATGTGATGGAGCTCTGGCGGCCCTTCATCGAACAGCAGGCCGGCGGCACGCTGGAAAACCTCGACCATGTGCTGGCCGATCAGGCAGCTTTCGCACGGCTCGCCCGCAAGATGATCGCGGATCTTGGCTACGGCGACCAGCTGGGCGAAGACCCCGATCAGCAGGACGAAGAAGCGGGCGATCAGGCGGAGACCGACGACGAGGAAGAAGCCGGCGACAATCAGGGCCGCGAGGATCAGCAGGAAGACGAAAGCGACGCCAGCGCCGAACGCTCTCAGGAAGAGCAGCAGGATCAGTCGCAGGCGCAGGTCAGCATGGATGATCTGGCCGATCAGGAGGCCTCGGATGAGGCCGAGATGCCCGAGGCCGAGCAGCCGCAGGAGATGCCGCCCCCCGCGCCGCATTCCGGCGCCGATCCGCATTACAAGGTGTTCTCCACCGCCAATGACGAGGAGATCCGCGCCGAGGATCTGGCCGAACCTGCCGAGCTGGAGCGTCTGCGCGCCTATCTCGACCAGCAGCTCGAGCCGCTGAAAGGCGCTGTCAGCCGTCTGGCCAACAAATTGCAACGCCGCCTGCAGGCGCAGCAGAACCGCTCATGGGAGTTCGACCTCGAAGAGGGCGTGCTCGATGCCGGGCGGCTGGCCCGTGTGGTCGCCAACCCGACGACGCCCCTCTCGTTCAAGATCGAGAAGGACACCGAGTTCCGCGACACGGTGGTCACCCTGCTGATCGACAATTCCGGCTCGATGCGCGGGCGCCCGATCTCGATCGCGGCGATCTGCGCCGATGTGCTGGCGCGCACGCTGGAACGCTGCTCGGTCAAGGTCGAGATCCTCGGCTTTACCACCCGCGCCTGGAAGGGCGGCCAGAGCCGCGAGAAATGGCTGGCCGAGGGACGCCCGCAACAGCCGGGCCGTCTGAACGATCTGCGCCACATCATCTATAAATCCGCCGATTCTCCGATGCGGCGGACCCGGACCAATCTGGGGCTGATGATGAAAGAGGGCCTGCTGAAAGAGAACATCGACGGCGAGGCGCTGGAATGGGCGCATAAGCGCATGCTGGTGCGGCCCGAGGCGCGCAAGATCATGATGGTGATCTCGGATGGCGCCCCGGTCGATGACAGCACGCTCTCGGTCAACCCCGCGAATTATCTCGAGAAACACCTGCGCGATGTGATCGCCATGGTCGAGAAACGCCGCGCGGTGGAACTGATTGCCATCGGCATCGGCCATGATGTGACGCGCTATTACCAGCGCGCCGTCACCATCACCGATGTCGAGCAACTGGCAGGTGCGATGACCGAGCAATTGGCGAGCCTGTTTGATTCCGACCCGCGCGCCCGCGCCCGCTTCAAAGGCATCCGGAAGGCCAGCTGATGTATCAAAGCTTTGACGCCCCCACCCGGCCGCAGGATGGTCCGCCCCGGCTGGCCGCGCTGCGCCGCGAACTGGTGGCGGAAGAGCTGGCGGGGTTCTTCATCCCCCGCGCCGATGCGCATCAGGGCGAATATGTCGCCCCCTGCGATGAGCGCCTCTCTTGGCTGACCGGCTTTACCGGCTCGGCGGGGTTCTGCATCGCGCTGGCCGACCGGGCCGGGGTGTTCATCGACGGGCGCTACCGCGTGCAGGTCAAGGATCAGGTTGCACCTGAGTTCACCCCCGTGCCCTGGCCTGAAGTGAAACCCGGCCCCTGGCTGCGCGAGGCCCTGCCCGAGGGGGGCCGCATCGGCTTTGATCCTTGGCTGCACACCTCCTCTGAGATTGCGGCGATTGAGGCATCTTTGCACGGCTCTGGCGTGACGCTGGTGCCGGTGACCAATCTGGTGGACCGCATTTGGGCCGAACGCCCCGCGCCGCCCGCCACACCGGCCCGCGTGCATCCAATTGAATTTGCCGGTGAAAGCAGTGCCAGCAAACGCGCGCGTCTGGCGTCCGACATCAGCAGCGCCGGGCAGAAGGCGGCGGTGCTCAGCCTGACGGATTCGCTCTGCTGGCTCCTGAACATCCGCGGCGGCGACATTGCCCGCAACCCGGTGGTGCAGGCCTTCGGGATTTTGCACGACGACGGGCGCTTGCAGCTTTTTGCCGATCCCGCGAAATTTGACGCGGAGCTGCGCGCGCATCTGGGGCCGGAGGTGACACTGGCCCCGATGGCGGATTTCGCCGCTGCCCTCGCGGCGCTGACGGGTCCGGTGCGGGTCGATCCGGCCAGCGCGCCGCTGGCGGTGGAACAGATCCTGCGGGCGGCTGAGGTTGAGATCCGTGCCGCCGAAGACCCCTGCATCCTGCCCAAAGCCCGCAAGAATGCCGCCGAAGTGGCGGGCATGCAGGCCGCGCATCTGCGCGACGGCGCGGCGATGGTGGAATTCCTCGCCTGGCTCGATGCCGAGGCGCCGAAGGGCGGCCTGACCGAGATTGACGTGGTGCGCGCGCTGGAAAATTTTCGCCGCGCCGACAATGCCTTGCGCGAAATCAGCTTTGACACCATCTGCGGCGCGGGCCCGCATGGCGCCATCGTGCATTACCGGGTGACCGAGGGGAGCAACCGCGCGGTGACGCCGGGGGAGCTCTTGTTGGTCGACAGCGGCGGGCAGTATCTTGACGGCACCACCGACATCACCCGCACCGTCGCCGTGGGGCCCGCCCCCGAGGCGGCCAAGGGGCCGTTTACCCGCGTGCTGCAGGGCATGATCGCACTCAGCCGGGCGCGCTGGCCGCAGGGCCTTGCCGGGCGTGATCTCGATGCGCTGGCGCGCTATCCCCTGTGGCTGGCGGGGATGGATTACGACCATGGCACCGGCCATGGCGTGGGCGCCTATCTTTGCGTGCATGAGGGGCCCGCGCGGTTCTCGCGCGCCTCGGCCGTGCCGCTGGAAGCGGGGATGATCCTGTCGAATGAGCCGGGATATTACCGCGAGGGGGCCTTTGGCATCCGCATCGAAAACCTCGTGCTTGTGGAGGCGGCCCCGGATCTGCCCGGGGCGGACGCGCGCAAGATGCTCAGCCTGCGCGGGCTGACCTATGTGCCCATCGACCGCCGCCTGATCGATCGCAGCCTGATGTCACCCGCCGAGATTGGCTGGCTGAACGCCTATCACGCCGAGACGCGGGCGCTGATCAGTCCCCGGGTCTCGGATGCGGCACGGCTTTGGCTGGAGGCGGCAACTGAACCGCTCTGAACCCTGCCCGTGACCCGCCCGCCGGGTTGCGCGCAAGGCCCTGCAGATCAGACGCTTTGACATCCCGATGCTGCATGTGCGAAAGTCACCGCGCAAGACGACCGCATGTCTTTGACATGCAGTTGTTACGCACTCCCGCGATACCCTCGGATCCAAGGCCCCTTCGCGGGCCATGAAAGGAGAGCGACCATGCCCGAAAGATTCAACATTCGCCCGGCTGACGGGGTTTGGGTCGTCCGTGCAGGCGGCGCCGTCTTGGGCGAAACCGCCCATGCGCTGGAACTGACCGAGCCGGACGGCCAACCGATGATCTATTTCCCGCAAGAAGATGTGGCGATGGCCTTTCTCGACACGTCGGATGACCGCAGCGATTGCCTCTACCGCGGCACGACGCAGCATTACCACATCATCGCCAAAAGCGGCCCGATCCGCAACGCGGCCCAAAGCTATCCCGACCCGCGCCCGGGGTTTGAGCGCATCCGCGACCATATCGCCTTTCTGCCGGGTCTGGTGACGCTGGAGCGGGTCTGACCCTCCCTCAGGGCCGTTACGCGGCCCCGACGCCCCGCACCCGGCATGGTACCCCCTGCCAGAGGCCGCGCGCGGGGCCGCCATACGCACTGAGCCGCACCATAGGCAAAGCCCCCGCGCCCCCTTCGGCAAGAACCTGCGCAAGCCTCGGCAGAATTGCGGCCTGCGGCGCGGGCTGCGCGGTTGTGAACGCCCGCGCGGAGCGATAAGAGTCTTGCACCCGCTGCGGTCTTTGCGTTTTGGCGCCGGTTCCGGCCGACCTGCTGCGCGGCACCGAAACACGCAAGCGGTTGAGGAGACACCGATGCCCCCGATCGTCGACCACCGCCGGGGACTGCGGCGCTGTCCGCAGCTCAGAACATGCGCGGCGCACCGGCCCCCCGCAGCCAGCACAATGGGGGGCACCTATGGCTTTTGATGCAGTGATCGCGGCGCTGACCGCCCTGTTGGGCGACCGGCTCAGCCGCAGCGCCGGGGATCTGGCGCAGCATGGCGCCAGTGAAACCTGGTATCCCGCCACCCCGCCCGAGGCGGTGGCCTTTCCCGAAACCACCGCCGAAGTGGCCGAGATCCTGCGGCTCTGCCATGCCGCGGGCTGTCCGGTGGTGGGCTGGGGGGCGGGCACCTCGCTCGAGGCGAATGCTCTGGCGACCGAAGGGGGCATCACCGTCGATTTCGCCCGCATGAACCGGGTGCTAGAGGTCGATGCCGAGAACCGTCTGGTGGTGGTGCAGCCGGGGCTGACGCGGATTGCGCTGAACACCGAATTGCGCGCCACCGGCCTGTTCTTTCCGGTCGATCCCGGCGCGGATGCGAGCCTGGGCGGCATGGCGGCCACCCGGGCCTCGGGCACCACCACCGTCCGCTATGGCTCGATGCGCGACAATGTGGCGGCGCTGGAGGTGGTACTGGCCGATGGCCGCGTGATCCGCACCGGCAGCCGGGCGGCGAAATCGGCGGCGGGCTATGATCTGACCGCGCTGATGATCGGCTCGGAAGGCACGTTGGGGCTGATCACCGAGCTGACCCTGCGTCTGCACGGCCAGCCCGAGGCGATCACCGCCGGAATCTGCGCCTTTGACACGCTGGAGGCGGCGGTGGACTGCGTGCAGATTACCATCCAGATGGGCATTCCGATGGCGCGGATCGAATTTGTCGATGCCGAAGTGGCACGGGTCTTTAATGCCACCTCAGGTGCGGGCATGCCGGAAAAGCCGCATTTGCTGATTGAATTCAACGGCTCGGAACGCGGCGTTGCCGAAGATGCCGCGCGTTTCGCCGAAGTGGTCACTGAGATGGGCGGCGCGGAATTCACCTGGGCCTCCACCACCGAAGACCGCAACCGGCTGTGGAAGATGCGGCACGGGGCCTATACCGCCTGCCTCGCCGCCCGCCCGGGCAGCACGGCCGTGGTGACCGATGTCTGCGTGCCGATCGCGCATCTCGCCGCCGTGGTGGCCGAAACCCGCGCCGATATTGATGCCGAAAGGCTGATCGGCCCGATCCTCGGCCATGTCGGCGACGGCAATTTCCACGCCATTCTGATGGTCAACCGCGAGGATCAGGGCGAGCTTGCCCGCGCCAAGGCCCTCGCGGGGCGGATGGCCGAGCGGGCGCTGGCCTATCGCGGCACGATCACCGGCGAGCATGGCATCGGCCTGGGCAAGCGCGGCTATATGGCGCGCGAACATGGCGAGGGCTGGCAGGTGATGGGCCAGCTGAAGGCGGCGCTCGATCCGAAAAACATCCTCAACCCCGGGAAAGTCGTTCCCGATCAGGAGCCTATCCTATGACGCTCGCAACCCCTGCTGATCTGACGCGCGCTTTCGCCACCGGATGGGGCGCGCGGGATGCGCGCGGCCTGTCCGAATTGTTCTCGAATGATGCCGATTTCCTGTCGCTGACCGGCGGCGTGGCCGAAAGCCGGAGCGAGATTGCCGAGCTGTTGGCGGGCGAGCTGGCGGGCGCTTTCTCCCGCGCGCGGCTGGTCACCGGCAAGACCAAGCTGCGCCCGCTCGGGCCGAATGTGGCGGTGCTGACCCAGCGTTTCGTGCTCTCGGGGATCGTGCATGCCGATGGCTCGGATGCGGGGCGCGTCGGCGCGGTGCTGGTGGCGGTGATGGCCGCCACCCAGACCGGCTGGGAGATTGTCAACGCGCAGTTCGTGGCTGAGGGCTGAGGGCGGGGACAGCCCCCGCCCCTGTTACAGCACCTTCACCAGCCGCAGCGCGTCATAAATCGCCGCATGGGTGTTGCGCGCGGCCACCGCATCGCCGATGCGGAAGAGCTGAAACGCCCCCCCGGGATTACCGCAGAGGGCCTGCGGCGCACCTGCCACCAACGCCTCATAGTCCACCTCGCCCAGATTGGACGCGCGCGGCTTCAGGTCGAAATACAGCTCATCCAGTGGGCGGGTGCCGTGATTGATCACCACCTGATCGACAATCCGTTCGCGCTGCATATCGCCGTAATCGCTGCCCAAAATGGCCCGCAGCTGGTTGCCTTCGCGCGCCACCCCGATCAGCCGCCATGTCACCGTGAAGGTCGTGTCGCGCCGCTGCAGGGACCGCATATAGGGCACGAGGTTCATCGCCATCACCTCGGGCGCAAAGCTGCGGTCGGGGGTCACGATCTCGACCTTCGCTCCGCTGGCGGCGATCATATCGGCGGCCTGCAACCCCGCCGCATCGCCCGCATCGTCAAAGATCAGCACATTCTGCCCCGGCGCCACATCCCCCGCCAGAATGTCCCAGGCCGAGGCGACCAGCTCATTCCCCGCCACCAGCACCTCGGTATGCGGCAGCCCGCCGGTGGCGATGATCACCACATCGGGCCGGGTTTCCAGCACCGTTTCCGCCTCGGCATAGGTATTGTAGCGGAACGTCACCCCCAGCTTTTCGCATTGCGCCAACCGCCAGTCGATGATCGAGAGCATCTCGCGCCGCCGCGCCTGCCGCGCGGTCAACCGGATCTGGCCGCCCGCCTCTGCCGCAGCCTCCAGCACGGTCACCGCATGGCCGCGCGTGGCGGCAACGCGGGCCGCCTCCAGCCCGCCCGGCCCGGCACCAACAATCGTCACCCGGCGTGGCATATCGGCGGGCGGCACCTCCTGCGGCTCGGTCAGCTCGCGGCCCGTCGCGGGGTTGTGGATGCAAAAGGCCATGCCGCCCTGATAGATCCGGTCGAGGCAATAATTCGCGCCGACGCAGGGGCGGATGTCCTCCTCGCGCCCCTCGATCAGTTTGCGCACCAGATGCGGGTCGGCCATATGCGCCCGGGTCATGCCGACCATATCCACCTTGCCCGCCGCAATCGCATGCCGCGCCGTCGCCAGATCAGGGATCCGCGCCGCGTGAAAGGTGGGGAAATTCACCGCCGCCCGGATCTCGCCCGCGAAATCCAGATGCGGGGCGCTGGCCATGCCCTGTATAGGGATCACATCGGTCAGCCCGGCATCGGTGTCGATATGGCCGCGCACGACATTGAGGAAATCCACCATGCCGCTGTCGCGCAACTGCCGTGAAATCTCAAAGCCATCGCTGCGCGTGAGGCCCCCCGCCAGCATCTCATCCCCGGTGTAGCGCAGCCCGACGAGGAACCGCTCGCCACAGCGTTTGCGGATCGCGCGCAAAACGTCAAAGGTGAAGCGCAGCCGGTTTTCCAGCGGGCCGCCATAGGGCCCCTGCAATTCATTGGTCAGCGGCGACCAGAACTGGTCCATCAGATGGCCGTAAGCCTCCAGCTCAATCCCGTCGACGCCCGCCGCCTGCATCCGCTCGGCCGCCGTGGCGTAATCCTCGATGATGCGGGCGATGTCCCAGTCTTCCATCTGCTTGGGAAAGGCCCGGTGCGAGGGTTCGCGCTGATGCCCCGGCGAGAGCGCGGGCAGCCAGTCGCCCTTGTCCCAGCGGGTGCGCCGCCCGAGATGGGTCAGCTGGATCATCACCGCCGCCCCCTCGTCATGCACCGCCTCGGTCAGCTGCCGCATCCAGCCCACCACCTCATCCTTCCAGGCGAGGATATTGTTGAACACCGGCGGGCTGTCGCGCGCGACCGAGGCCGATCCCGCCGTCATCGTCAGCGCCACCCCCGCCCGCGCCCGCTCGACATGATAGGCGCGGTAACGCTCCTTCGGCATGCCATCCTCGGCATAGGCCGGCTCGTGACTGGTGATCATGATGCGGTTGCGCAGGGTCAGGTGTTTCAGCTGATAGGGCTGCAAAAGCGGGTCGTTGGACATCGGGGCCTCTGGGGACGGAGCGGAATTTATAAAATGTTCACCTATGTCAAGATTCGGGTCAAGCCTGAACATTTACTTGCCGCGCCGCCGCCCTGCCCCTATCCTCGGGACATGACAACGGACCCTGATACCGGATGGCGCGGCTCGCGCGAGGGGTGGCTGGAGGCCGCCTATACGGCGCTGATCGAGGGCGGCGTCGAAGCGGTGAAAATCCTGCCGCTTGCCGCGCGGCTGAAGCTGTCGCGCACCAGCTTTTATTGGTTTTTCGAGAATCGTGAGGCGCTGTTGGCCGCCCTGTCAGAACGCTGGGCCGCGCGGACCACCGCGCCGCTGATCGCGGCGACCGGGGCCTATGCCGAGACGGAAACCGAGGCGATGCTGAATGTCATCGGCTGTTTTCTGCGGGCGGAAACCTTTGACGCCCGCATGGAATTTGCCATCCGCAGCTGGGCCCTGTCCGAAGCACGGGTGATGACGGCGGTGCAGGAGGCCGATGCCGCACGGCTGGCGGCGCTCACCGATATGCTGATGCGCTGGGGGCACAGCGCGCCCGATGCCGACACCCGCGCGCGCACCATCTATCTGGTGCAGATCGGCTATATCTCGATGCAGGCCGAGGAGAGCCTCGAAACCCGCCTTGCCCGCATTCCGCACTATGTTGAAATTTATACAGGACGCCCGCCGGAGCCGCGCGAAATCGCCCGGTTTCGCGCCCTTTTCCAACATCGGGACGTTTAGGCCGCCGCAGGGATGCGCCCGGTCGCGGCTCAGCCGACGAGCAAAGCCTCGGCGGCGGCGCGGGCGGCGGGGGTGATCTCTTCGCCCGCCAGCATCCGCGCAATCTCATCGCGGCGTTGCTCTTGCCCGAGCGGCACCACGGTTGAGGTGGTCATGCCCTGATCCACCCGCTTCTCTACCCGCCAATGATGGCCGCCGCGCGCCGCCACCTGCGGGCTGTGGGTCACCACGAGGACCTGCGCGCTTTCGGCCAGCTTGGCCAGACGGCGGCCAACGGCATCCGCCGTCGCGCCACCGACGCCCCGGTCAATCTCGTCAAAGATCATCACCAGCGCGTCATTGCCCTGCGCAAGGCAGACCTTGAGCGCCAGAAGGAAGCGCGACAGCTCGCCGCCCGAGGCGATCTTGTTCAGCGCCCCCGCCGGGGCACCGGGGTTGGTGGCCACGGTAAAGGCCACCGCATCCCGACCCTCGGGGCCCGCATCGCCCGCGGTGATCGCGGTGGTGAACACCGCCCGCTCCATTTTCAGCGGTGCCAGCTCCGCCGCCATCGCGAGATCCAGCCGCGCCGCCGCCGCCCGCCGCGCGGAGGTCAGCGCCTTGGCGGCCGCGTCATAGGCAATCTCGGCGGCAGAAACCTCAGAGCGCAGCCGGGCGATATCACCCTCGCCGCCATCCAGCGCCGCAAGCCGGGCGCGCAGACCTTGTGCAAAATCGCCCAGCTCATCCGCCAGAACGCCGTGTTTGCGCGCCAAAGCGCGGATGGCGAACAGCCGCTCTTCACAGGCTTCCAGCTCGCGCGGGTCAAAGGACAGCGCGTTCAGCGCGTTCTCCACGCCCTGCGTCGCCTCACCAAGCTCGATCAGCGCGCGGCCGAGCGCCGCAATCGGTGCCTCCAGCCGCCCCTCGGCGCGGTCTGCCGCGCCTTCCAGCCAGCGGTTGGCGTCGATCATCGCGCCCTCGGCGCCCTCAGACCCCAAAGCCTGAAAGGCGCGGGCCACATCGGTGCGGATCCGCTCTGCACCCTGCATGCCGCGGCGTTGGATGTCGAGGCGCGCCTCTTCGCCCGGCTCGGGGTTCAGGGTATCGAGTTCTTTGACCGCATGGCGCAGGAAATCCTCTTCGCCCTTCACCGCCGCCAAGGCCGCCTCGGCCGCCACCAGCGCCTTGCGCGCAGCGGACATGGCCTTCCACGTCGTCGCGGTTTCGGCCAGCGGCAGGGCCAGAGCCTCGCCCGCGAAAGCATCGAGCATCGTGCGGTGGCCGCGCGGGTTCAACAGGCCACGGTCGTCATGCTGACCATGCAGCTCAACCAAAGTTTCCGACAAGGCCCGCAATGTCTCGCCTGAGCTGCGGCGGTCATTGATCCAGGCGGTCTTGCGGCCATCTGCGGCATTCACCCGCCGCAGGATCAGCTCATCGCCCGACGGGATCCCCGCCTCGGCCAGCACCGCATGGGCTGCATGGCCTGCGGGCAGCTCAAACACCGCCACCACCTCACCCTGCGCGGCACCACCGCGCACCAGCTCGGCCCGGCCGCGCCAGCCCAGCACAAAGCCAAGGCAATCCAGCAGGATGGATTTCCCGGCGCCGGTCTCGCCGGTCAACACGTTCAGACCCGGCGCAAAGGCCAGATCCAGACGGTCGATCAGCAGCATGTCACGGATATCAAGACTTCTGAGCATGTGATCCCTTTGCCCGGGCCAGATCCCCGGTCAGAGCTGTTCGCCCTTGAGAACCTGCCGGTAAATCCGCGCAAGCCAACTGTCGCCTTTGGCGTCCGGGCGCAGGCCGCGTTTCTTCAGCAGATCGTAGCTGTCCTGATAGAAGGGGGACGACTGGAAGTTGTGCCCCAGGATCGCCGCCGCCGTCTGCGCCTCATTGGTCAGGCCGAGCGCCAGATAGGCCTCAACCAGACGGTGCAGCGCCTCGGGCACCTGCGTCGTGGTCTGGTAATCCTCCACCACCACGCGGAAACGGTTGATCGCCGCCGTATAATTGCCGCGGGTGATGTAATACCGCCCGATCTCCATTTCCTTCGCCGCCAGATGGTCGAACGCGAGGTCGAATTTCAGGATCGACGAGCGGGCATATTCGCTGTCGGGATATTGCTCGATGACGTCGCGCAGGGCCTGCAGCGCCTGATAGGTCAGGCCCTGATCGCGGCCCACTTCGTCGATCTGGTCGTAATAGGACAGCGCCAGCAGGTATTTCGCGTTCGCCGCATCTTCATCGCCCGGATAGGTATCGAGGAAGCGCTGCGCCGAGGCCCGCGCCTCTTCATAGCGGCGCGCCCCGAGCTGGGCCTTTGCCTGCTGCAGCAAGGACCGTTTGGCATATTCCGAATAGGGATAAAGCCGCTCAATCTCCTGCATGTAGCGCAGCCCGGCGTCGGGTTTTTTGCTTGCATTGAGCTCGTAGACGCCGCGTTCGTAGATCTCTTCCGCCGTGAAGGTCTCCAGCGGCGGCTCTTTCGAGCGCCCCCCCGAACATGCTGCCAGTGAGCAGGCAAGAATCAGACTTCCGACCCCAAAAGTCGCCGATCTGCCGAGCGCCATGTCCTGCCCTATCCTGCTTTTTACGGTTGTTCGATCCGGCCCCAAGGGGCGGTGTTCGCCCGTCCTAGCACAGAAAAATCCGGGGCGCAAAACGCCTTTCGCACCCGGAGGGCGGCTTAATGAAACGCCCGGGCGGCCGCGACCGGGGCGCGGCGCGAAACGCCCGCCCGCGCAGCGCCATGCGCCTGCACCAAGGTGCGGTATTGCGGCGCCTCCAGCCCGGCGCCCGGCAGAACCGAGGCCTCGGCCGGGGTCAGATCCACCCAGGCAAAGGCGGCCGGATCGGCAAAAAGGGCGCGCAGCAGACGGTTGGTCATCGCATGGCCCGCCCGGTGCCCGATGTAACGGCCGAGGATTGGCGCGCCCGCCAAGGCAAGATCGCCCAGAGCGTCGAGCATCTTGTGGCGCACCGCCTCATCCGCATGCCGCAGGCCACCGGGCGAGAGCACCCGGTCGCCATCCACCACCACGGCATTTTCCATCGTGCCGCCAAGCGCCAGGCCGTTGGCGCGCATGAAATCCACATCCGCCTGGCGGCAGAAAGTGCGGCTGTCCATCAGCTCGCGCAGAAAGGCGCCATTCGCCATGTTCAGGCGCTTTTCCTGATGCCCGATCGCGGCATCGGCAAAGTCGATCTCGAAATCGATCTCCAGCGTGTCGCGGCCCGGCTCCAGCCGCGCAACGGCCTCACCCTCGCGCACTTCCACCGCGCGCAGGATCCGCAGACCGCGCAGGGCGCCGCCCTGTTGCAAGATGCCCTGCTCCAGAATGCCCGCCACAAACGGTGCCGCCGAACCATCGAGGATCGGCACTTCCGGCCCGTCGATGCGCACCAGCGCATTGCGGATGCCACAGCCCGCCAGCGCCGCCATCACATGCTCGATCGTCGAGACCGAAACGCCATCGGCATTCTCGATCAGCGTGCAGAGCTTGGACGGGGTCACCGCATCCCAGATCGCCGGAATCCGCGCTTCACCCGAGGTGACATCGCTGCGTTCAAAGACGATGCCATGCCCCATCGGCGCCGGACAGATTTCCAGCCGCACCGGGGCGCCGGAATGCAGGCCGGTGCCGTCGAAAGTAGCCGAGGATTTGATCGTCGTTTGCACGGGGTCACCTATCTTTGGGTCGGCCCGCGGCCCTGTTTTCAAAGGGTGCTGGCTCGCAGCATCACCTAATCAGGGTCGCCCCGCATCACAATTCACTCTTTGTAACGTGTTGAAACATTAACACGCCGCAGCGGCACATTACCGCCGGAGGGAATGCAAGCATTTGAATCAAATAGAAAAAGGGCCGGGAAATCCCCGGCCCTTGAAGTTTACTTTGTGATGGGTTTCTGCAGTTGCACTGTTACATTTCAACCGCAGACTAGCCCGATCAGTTGGCCTGGCGGCGCAGGAAGGCCGGAATTTCGATCCGGTCCTGATCGGGATCGGTCTCCGGCTCGTCATCATAAGCGGCATGCTGCGGCGCTTGCGGGCGCGCGGCGGCGGCATGGGCCGCGCCCTGCGCATGGGCGTCGCCCTGCCCGGTCATCCGGTTGATCAGCGAGTTGATGCCAAAGCGCGGCTTTTCGGCGGCCGGACGCGGCTGCGGCGCGGGCTGGCGCTGTGCAGCCATCGGCTGCGCGGCCGGGCGTTGCTGCGCCGGGGTGGCCGGGGCCTTGCTGACGGCCGCCTGCAAACGGGCCAGCGCTTCCGGCGAAGGCGTGCCGGGCGAGCGCGGGCGCGGTGCCACAAAGGCCGCCGCATCTTCCTCGACATAGAGGTCGCGCGGGGCGTGTTGCGCGGGCTGCGGGCGGTAGGCCGCCGGCGGCAGATCGCTGTCGTCCGAGGCGTTGAACAGGTTGCGCTCTTGCTGCACCGGCTGGTGTTGGGCCGGTTGCTGATGCACGGGCTGCTGTTGCACCGGTTGCTGGTGAACCGGTTGCTGCGGGGCGCGCTGCTGCACAGGCTGCTGCACCGGCTGTTGCGGTGCCGGAGCGGGCTGCACATTCACCGTCAGCGCGGGCTGACGCGGCGCTTCCGGTGCCGGAGCATAATGCTGCTCGGCCGGTTGCAGCGGCTCGGCCAGACGGCGGCGCGGGACCGGCACTTCGGCGGTCGCCGGGGCGGCGTCGATGCCGGTGGCCACGACCGAAACGCGCATCATGCCATCGAGCGTCGGGTCCATCGTCGAGCCGACGATGATGTTGGCATCCGGATCCACTTCCTCGCGGATGCGGTTCGCGGCTTCGTCCAGCTCGAACAGGGTCATGTCGTAGCCGCCGGTGATGTTGATCAGCACGCCTTTGGCGCCGCGCAGCGAGATCTCGTCCAGGAGCGGGTTGGCAATCGCCTTCTCGGCGGCCTGCAGCGCCCGGTCTTCGCCCGAGGCTTCGCCGGTGCCCATCATCGCCTTGCCCATCTCGTCCATCACCGCGCGCACGTCGGCAAAGTCGAGGTTGATCAGGCCCGGACGCACCATCAGGTCGGTCACGCCTTTAACGCCCTGATAAAGCACGTCATCGGCCAAAGCGAAGGCTTCGGTGAAGGTGGTCTTTTCATTGGCCAGGCGGAACAGATTCTGGTTCGGAATGATGATCAGCGTGTCGACGACCTTTTGCAGCGCATCAATGCCCTCTTCGGCTTGACGCATCCGCTTCGGCCCTTCGAACTGGAAGGGTTTGGTCACCACGCCCACGGTCAGCACGCCAAGCTCCCGCGCGGCTTGCGCGATGATCGGGGCCGCGCCGGTGCCGGTGCCGCCGCCCATCCCGGCGGTGATGAAGCACATGTGTGCGCCCGCGAGGTGATCGACGATTTCCTCAATCGTCTCTTCTGCCGCGGCGGCGCCCACGGTCGGGCGCGCACCGGCACCCAGACCCTCGGTCACCTTCACACCCATCTGGATGCGGGCAGAGGATTTCGATTGCTGAAGCGCCTGCGCATCGGTGTTCGCCACCACGAACTCGACGCCCTCAAGGTTCTTCTCGATCATGTTGTTGACGGCGTTGCCGCCTGCCCCGCCGACGCCGAAAACGGTGATCCGCGGCTTCAGCTCTTCACGATCGGACATCATCAGGTTCAAGGTCATGGTTTCCGCCTGTGTTTTCTTCACGGCCCGTTTCGGCCGATTGTACCCCGCAATACCCTCATTTTTACTCCGATTACCGGGGCGCGTCACCTAAAAAACACAGGTCAACACAAAATATAGGCATGCCAACGGGGTCTTGGGCGGCATTTCGCCCAAGACCCCGTATCTGGTAGCTATCGAAAGTATGTGACTTACCAGTTGTCCTTGAACCAGCGCATGGCGCGTTTCAACGAGCGTGCCGGATAACGCTCTGCCGGGATTTCGAAATCCCACCACTCATCCTGCGGATGCGCGGCAAAGAGCGCCAGCCCGACGGCGCTGGCAAAGCCTGAGCCGGTTGCCGCCTGCGGCAACCCCTGCACGCGCAGCGGACGGCCCAGACGCACGTTCTGGCCCAGAATCCGCGCGGCCAGACCATCCAGCCCCGGAATCTGGCTGGCACCGCCGGTCAGGACGATCTGCTGCGAGGGCAGATGATCGAATCCCGCCGCGTCCAGCAAACCGCGCGCCTCCTCGAGGATCTCCTCGACGCGCGGGCGCATGATGCCGATCAGCTCGGTCCGGCTGACCTGACGGCGGTCTTTTTCCCAATCGCCGCTGTCGCCACCGATCTCGATCATCTCGCGATCATCCATCCCGGTCGCATGCACGCCACCATAGAAGGTTTTGATCCGCTCCGCCACCGCATGCGGCACTTGCAGCCCCGCCGCGATGTCGCGGGTGACATGGTCGCCGCCCAGACGCACCGCATCGGCAAAGATCATGTGTTTTTTCATGAAGATCGAGACGCCGGTCGAACCGCCGCCCATATCGATGCAGGCGGCCCCCAGCTCCTGCTCATCCTCGACCAGCGCCGCCACGCCCGACACATAGGCCGATGAGGCGATGCCCGCGAGTTCAAGATCGCAGCGCTTGATGCAGTAAACGAGGTTCTGCACCGAAGCCGCATCCACCGTCAGCAGATGCAGGTCCACCGCCAGCCGCTGGCCCACATGGCCGCGCGGATCACCCAGACCCGAGCGGTGATCGAGCGCGAAGTTCACCGGCTGCGCATGCATCACCTCGCGGCCCGCGCCGTAATCGGGCACGTCACACGAGGCGAGAACGCGCGCCACATCCTGTTCCGAAACATGGCTGCCCTCAACCTGCGATTCCCCCGCGAGGCCATAGCTGCGCGGATGCGCGCCCGAGAAACAGGCGATGACGTGATCCACGCGCACATTGGCCATCTTCTGGGCGGCCTGCACGGCGGTGCGGATGGCGCGTTCGGTCTCGGCCATGGCGTCAATCTCGCCAAAGCGCACCCCGCGCGAGCGGGTGGTGGCGGCACCGATCACGCGAAAGCCCGACTGCCCCGCCATCGGCCCCACACCATCCTCGCGCATCTGGTCGGCGCCATCAAAGCGCAGCACCAGACAGGCAATCTTTGACGATCCCACATCCAGGATCGCGATCACGCCCCGCTGCATCGCCGCGCGACGCATCTGACGCATCATCCGCTGCGACTGATAAAGATCGGTCATCTGCTCGCCCTCGTTTTTGTTGCGCCCGTTGCAATCTTGTTCATTTCCTCAACGGCGGTGGCCGAGAGGCGGATCGTCGGGCGATCTTCGTTGCGCATATCGAGTATGGTAAAATCACGGGCCATCAGATCCTCGGCACGGTCGAGCGCGATGACGCGCTCCAGAGCCTGCACCGGATCGGATTCGGGCAATAGAATGCGCTGGTCGCGGTCGAGCACCAGATCCCAGCGCCGCTCGCCGATCCGCACGAGACCGCGGGCGCGTTTCAGGATCGGCCCGGCCGCCGCCAGAAGCGCCAGGGCTTCGGGCACATGCGCCTCGGCCCCCTCGCCCGCGATCAGCGGCAGGTCGGGGCGGCTTTCGCGCGCGATCAGCGTCGCCACGCGGTGGCCGGTGCTGTCCAGCAGTTCAAGCCCATTGGCATGACGCCACAAGATCGCGGGCACCCGCTCGGTCACTTTCACCTCAAGCACACCGCCGGTGCGGATGCGCAGATCCACTGCCGCGACCGCATCCAGCCCGCCGATCAGATCCTGAAGCGCCGGCAGATCCAGCTGAAAGCTGGAAGCGGGCAGTTTCAGCGGCAGCATGGCGCGGATGGCCTGATCAATCTCGGGCTCGGCGCCTTCGATCTTCAGCAGGCCGACCATGAACTCGGGGCGGTTCTGGATCTGCGTCTTGACCTCTTCATATTTGGCAAGAATGGCCGCACGGCGGTCGGCATTGCCCAGCCAGAGCCCAAGCGCCAAAGCCACCGTCAGGATCGGCAAGCCAACACGGGTCAGCACCCGCACCATCGGCGTCAGCCACAGGCGTTGCAGCCGGTAGGCCAGACGCGACGGCGCCGGATCGCGGCGCGGCACGTTGCGCTGCGGTGCGGGCTGCGCGGCGGCGGCGCTCAGTTGCGCCTGCAAACGGCTCGCCGATTTGCCACCCTGCGCCTTGCCGCCCGCGGAAAATGCGGCGGCCATGCCGGGCATCCGGCTGCGCGGCTGCGCAGATTGCGCGGCAAAACGCGGCTCTGCGCGGCCATCATCGGTCCGGCGGCGCAGCTGCGCACCCTGACCGGCAGCGGCACTTTGCAGCCAACCCGCCGCTTCGCCCGCATCGTCATAGGCCGGATCGTGATCCGCCCATCCCTGCCCCCGTCCCTGTCCCGGGACGGCATGGGCATAGATCTCGGGATCCCCGAAGATATTGAAGCCCTGCTCCTCCCCCTCATCCGCCACGTCATCTTCCCAGATGCGGGCGAAATCATTCTCGAGCGCGCGCGGCTCGGGCACCGGATCGACCGGCGCCTGACGCCAGACCGGCGGCTCATTGGCCGCCAGCAGCGGGGCGCGCGCGGTATCGAGGGGCCGCGCGCCACCGCGCGGGCGGGTCAGAACCGGTTCATCATAGGGGCTGTTCATCGGGCGCATGAGGCATCCTCGACAATCCAGCGGCAGAGTTCGGGGAAGGAGATCCCCATCACCTGCGCCTGCTCGGGGCTGAGCGAAGTGGCGGTCATCCCCGGCTGCGTGTTGGTCTCGAGCAGGATCAGACCGGCCAGACCCCGGCTGTCGTCCCAGCGAAAATCGGTCCGCGTGAGGCCGCGGCACCCGAGCGCCCGATGCGCGCGCAGGGCGTAATCCATGCAGGCTTCGGTGATCTCGGCGGGGATTTCGGCGGGCACCACATGGGTCGAGCCGCCCACCGTGTATTTCGCCGCGTAATCATACCAGCCGGTGGTCTGAATTTCGGTGACACAAAGCGCGCGGTCGCCCAGCACGGAACAGGTCAGCTCGCGCCCCGGCGCGTAGGTTTCCACCAGCACCGTGTCAGGCATCTCGGCCGACAACATCGGCGGCGTGTTCGCACCATCCATCACCAGATAGACGCCGACCGAAGAACCTTCGTTGTTCGGCTTGACCACATAGGGGGCGGGCAGCACATGCCGCGCCATCACCTCGGATTTCGGGGCGAGAATGCTGTGCACCACCGGCAGACCGGCGGCGCGGTAAATGTCCTTGGTGCGGGTCTTGTCCATCGCCAGCGCCGAGGCGAGCACGCCCGAATGGGTATAGGCGAGGCCCAGCCATTCCAGCAGCCCCTGCACTCGGCCATCTTCGCCCAGCGGCCCGTGCAGCGCATTGAACACAACGTCGGGTTGCAGCTCCGCCAGCCGCACGGCGATATCGGGGCCCAAACGGACCCCGGCGTCGACCTCGACGACCTCATAACCCGCCACCCGCAACGCCTGAGCACATGCATGCCCCGTCGACAGAGAAACCTCCCGCTCCGCAGAAGGTCCGCCCATCAATACCGCCACGAGTTGGGTTGTCCTGCTCGACACACCCGCCACGTTTGCCTCTTCCCGGGGTATTTCCCCCGTGGTTGTTTTTTTAATCCGTCCCGGAACTTAGTCCGTTTATCGGGATCAGTCCTGCGGTGCTGTTTCGCCGACCCGCATGATTTCCCACTGTAGCGAAATTCCGCTGTGCTGCAAAACCCTTTTTCGCACTTCCTCACCAAGACCCTCAAGATCTGCGGCTGTTGCGCCACCGGTGTTGATCAGGAAGTTGGAATGCATCGGCGACATTTGCGCGCCACCGAGGGTTGCGCCCCGCATCCCCGCATCATCAATGACCTTCCAGGCCTTCAACTCATGCGTGTCATCGGCGCGGCCCGTCGACGAATGCCCCACCGGATTGCGGAAGGTGGAGCCCGCGCTGCGGTCCCGGGTTGGCTGGCTGGCGTCCCGTTTGGCGATCTGATCGGCCATTTTCGCCTCCAGCGCCGCCGGATCGCCCGGCTGGCCGGTGAATGTGGCCGAGACCAGCACCCAGCCCTCGGGCAATTCGCTTTGCCGGTAGGCCAGTTTCAGGTCGGCGGCGCTCAGGGTGACCAGATCGCCCGCCCGCGTCACCGCCTGCACGTCGATCAGATGATCGGCGACATAGGAACCGTAGCAGCCCGCATTCATCCGCACCGCGCCGCCGACAGCCCCGGGGATCGTGCGCAGAAAGGTGAGGTCAACCCCGGCCTCTGCCGCCCGCCGCGCCACATGCGCATCGAGCGCCGCCGTGCCCGCGACGACGCGGCCGCCCGAAACCTCAATGCCGTTAAAGCCCCGGCCCAGACGGATCACCACCGCCCGCAGCCCGCCATCGCGCACGATGAGGTTGGAGCCGACGCCCATCGGGAACACCGCAATCTCAGGGGGCAACGCCGCGAGAAACCCTTGCAAATCCGCGAGATCGGCGGGTTGAAACAGCCAATCCGCCGGGCCGCCGACGCGCAGCCAGGTCAGATCGGCCAGCGGGCGGTTCGGGGTCAGCGCGCCGCGCGGGGTATAGCCCGAAAGCGGCAGGCTCATTTTGCCACCTCATCCTCATGCTGCGCGACAGGACGGCGCCCCAGCAGACGGTGACCCAGCAGGCGGCGCGCCAGAAAAATCACCGGCCAGCGCAGGATCGACACCCCCGCCGCCAGCACCGCCAGCCCCACCCAGGGACCATGCGTCAGCGTCACCCAGCCCAGGATCGGCACCCCCACCGCGATCAGCGCCCAGGCGCCGGGCCAATGCAGCCCGCGCGGCGCCAGCGCGATCAGCGTGGCGGCCAGCACCCAAAGACAGGCGAGGATCAGCGGCAGCGTCATGCGCCCCAGCCTTTCAGCGCCACCGGCAAACCATTCGCCCAAGTGGAAATCGTGCCCGCCCCAAGGCAGACCACCATATCGCCCGGCCGTGCCTGCTCGCGCACCAGCCGCGCCAGATCCGCCTCGTCGATCACCGCGCGGGCGTGGCGGTGGCCATGGGCGATCAGCCCCGCCACCAGATCATCGCGCGAGGCACCGGGGATCGGCTCTTCACCCGCCGAGTAAATCTCGGAAATGCCAACCACATCAGCTTCGTTGAAGCAGGTGCAGAAATCGTCAAACAGCGAATGCAGACGCGTGTAGCGGTGCGGCTGATGCACGGCGATCACCCGGCCCTTGGTCGATTGCCGCGCGGCGCGCAGCACGGCGGCAATCTCGACCGGATGGTGGCCGTAATCGTCGATGATGGTGACGCCGTTCAACTCGGCCACTTTGGTGAACCGCCGATTCACCCCGCCAAAACCGGCCAGCGCGGCGCGGATCTCGTCTTTCTTCATCCCGAGATGGCGCGCCGCCGCAATCGCGGACAAGGCGTTGGAGACGTTGTGATCACCCGGCATCGGCAGGGTGCAGCCCTCGATCAGCTGCGGATTGCCTTCGGCATCCGGCCCCTCGCCCTGCAGGGCCACATCGAAATGCGCCACGCCATTCTCATAGGTCAGATTGACCGCCCGCACATCGGCCTGCGCGTTAAAGCCAAAGGTGACGATGCGGCGGTCGGTGATGCGTCCGACCAAAGCCTGCACTTCCGCATGATCAGTGCAGCAGATCGCCAGACCATAGAAGGGCACGTTGGAGACGAAATCGTAAAAGCCTTTGCGCAACGCGTCAAAGCTGCCCCAATGCTCCATATGCTCGGGGTCGATATTGGTGACGATGGCAATGGTCGCGGGCAGCCGGTTGAAGGAGCCGTCGCTCTCATCCGCCTCAACCACCATCCATTCACCGGCGCCCGCGCGCGCGTTCGAGCCATAGGCATGAATGATGCCGCCGTTGATGACGGTCGGGTCGAAATTCCCCTTGTCCAGCAGCGTCGCCACCATCGTCGTGGTGGTGGTCTTGCCATGCGTGCCGGCAATCGCGATGTTCGACTTCAGCCGCATCAGCTCGGCCAGCATCTCGGCGCGGCGCACCACGGGCAGGCCATGACGGCGCGCCTCTTCCAGCTCCGGGTTGCCCTTCTTGATCGCGGAAGAGATCACCACCACCGCCGCATCGCCGATGTTCTCGGCCCGCTGCCCCTCAAAGAAGGTGGCGCCCAGTTCCACCAGACGATCGGTGATCTTTGAGGCTTTGGCGTCAGATCCCTGCACGCGGTAGCCCAAAGTCATCAGCACTTCAGCAATCCCCGACATGCCAATGCCGCCGATGCCCACGAAATGGATGGGCCCCAGTTCGCCCGGAAGTTTTGTGGCAGCAGCGTTCATTTTTCGTCTTTCCTCACAAGGCCTTCAACCAATTCAACCAGACGTTCCGTCGCGTCCGGCATGCCATAACTCAATGCAGCGAGCGTCATCTGCAACGCGCCGTGCGGATTGTCCAGCACCAGCGCCACCTGTTCGGCCAGCACTTCCGGCGTCAGACGCGCCTCCGGGATCAGGATCGCCCCCCCCGCATCGACCAGCCCGCGCGCATTCGCCGTCTGATGATCGCCCGTCGCCGCCGCATAGGGCACGAGGATCGCGGGGCGGCCCACCACCGAAATATCGGCCACCGAACTCGCGCCCGAGCGCGAGATCACCAGCTGCACTTCCGACAGGCGGCGCGGCACATCCTTGAAGAAGGGTTGCACCTCTGCATTGATCCCGGCCTCCTGATAGGCGGCGATCGCGCGGGTCATGTCCTCATCGCGCGCCTGATGCGCCACGCGCAGATGGCCGCGCATCGGTTCGGGCAATCTGGCAAGGGCCGCAGGCACCACATCGGACAGAATGCGCGCGCCTTGCGAGCCGCCGATGACCAGGATCGACATCGGGTAATCGCCGGGCGGAATATAGGGGGCCCCTGCCCGCTCAAGGATCGCGGCGCGGACCGGATTGCCGGTATGCACGCCCTCGGCCCCCTCGGGCAACGCCGTGGGCCAGGTGCCGCAGGCGATGCAGGCGACGCGGCGGGCGAATTTGGTGTTCACCTTGCCCATGACGCCGTTTTGCTCATGGATCATCCGCGGCAGGCCCAGCACCACCGCCGAGGCGAGCGCGGGAATGGTCGGATAGCCGCCAAAGCCCACCACCACTTTCGGCGGATCGGCACGGTTGGCGCGAATGGCCCCGAAAATGCCCCCCAGAATACGGAAGGGCACTGCCAGCTTCGCCAGAAGGCCGCCGCGGGCAAAGGTGGCGCTGGCCACCTGCTCGACCTGCACCACATGCGGGAAACCGCCGGTATAGCGGGCGCCCCGCGCATCGGTGGAGAGTTTCACCCGCCAGCCACGCCGCACCATCGCTTCGGCCAGAGCCTGCGCGGGGAACATATGCCCGCCGGTGCCCCCGGCGGCGATCAACAGCAGCGGAGCCTTGTCAGAACGGGTCATCGGGATATCCTTACCGGGCGCGCCGCGCCAGAATGTCGCCAATCTGGCCCTGCGGCCGGGTGCGGGTCAAGGCCAGCAGCATCCCCAGCGCAATGCCGGAGGCAATCACCGAAGAGCCGCCATAAGACACGAAGGGCAGCGTCATCCCCTTGGCGGGCAGAAGGCGCACCGCCACCCCCATGTTGATGAAGGCCTGCACGCCAAAGGCGCAGGCGAGCCCCGCCCCCGCCAGCCGGGTGAAGGGATCGCGCTCTTTCATCAGCCGGATCAGCGAGCGGGCGACCACGGTGGCGTAGAGCGCCATGATGATCAGCACGAGAATGAGGCCATATTCCTCGGCGGCCACCGCGATGATGAAATCGGTATGCGCATCGGGCAGCGACCATTTCACCGTGCCTTCGCCGACGCCCACGCCAAAGAAGCCACCCTCTTGAATGGCATTGGTCGCATAGCCGATCTGGGTGCGCGGGTCGATCTCGGCCGAGAGGAAGCCGTTGATCCGGCGGGCGAAATGCTCGGAGGAATTATAGGCGACAAAGCCGCCGAGCGTGGTCAGCCCGGCCAGAAAGGTCAGCAGCACCACCGGTGCGCCCGCGATGAAATACATCACCGCCCAGGAGAACAGCACCAGCGCCGCCTGACCAAAGTCAGGCTGGGTCGCCAGAAACAGCACCACCGTCACCGCGACGAAAAAGGAATAGAGCTTGCCCGGAGGCCCGCCGATCTCCTCGCCCGCCGCCATCAACCAGGCCGCCAGAATGACAAAACCGGGCTTGAGGAATTCCGAAGGCTGGAACGAGGCGAAACCGAACGAGAACCAACGCACCGCCCCTTTGCCGAAATCGGTGCCAAAGAAGGGCAGCATCATCAGCGCGAAGAAGAAAACGCCAAAGCCCAGCACGCCCAGACGGCGCACCTGCGCCGGGGTCAGCATCGAGGTGAGCATCATCACCAGCATCGCGACGCCACCGAAGAACGCCTGACGGGTCACGTAGTAGAACGGCGGCAGGCCGTTCTTTTCCGCCAGCGGCACTGACGCGGCCAGACCCAGCAGAATGCCCATGCCAAACAGGCCCAGAACGCAACTGAGCGACCATTTGTCGAGTGTCCGCCACCACCGGGGGAGTACAGGTTCACCTGCCCGAGCGGGCACGGTGCCAAAGACCATCTCTGTCATGGGATACCGCCGTCACTGCCTCAAGAAATCGCCCGTTTGCCGGGTCTGAGGAAAGACTACTCCTCTTGCGGCGGCGTTTCCAGCATTGAATGGCGCAGATCGGCTCACAGGAGCGGCAACAGCTGATATCTTAAGCATGTTTTCGCGCATCGGGGTTTCTCACGGGGTCTGTGATGCGGTCCTGCCCACCGTCTTCCGACCCTGCATTCTGGCCCCGCCTTCCGGGCCGGGCCTCACGCCCGCGCCACACGCGCCCGGTCCCGGCAAAGACCGGGGCCCCGGCCCTGCCCGCCGCCGAAGGCCCGCCAGCCCCTGCCCCGCGATGAGGCTTGGCGCGATGCGCAATGGGCCAGTCGCAATCCGGCCCCGACGCAGGTGTTTGCACCACAGGAGGGCCAGGCAGGAAGTTCGGCATCATAGGCGCGGGCATGGTCGGCGCATCAGGGTGGTGGCGATGCTGTGCAAAGGGTCTCCGAGGCAGAGGCCAGTGCCCTTGTCCGCTCGGCCAACGTCCTGCAACGGACCCTGGCCGAGCCCGGGTGGCGCTCAGCCCGGCAAGGCCGCCACCAGCTCCGCGAAATGCTCGCCGCGCTTCTCGAAATTGGGATACTGGTCGAAACTCGCCGCCGCCGGGGCCAACAGGACGGTATCGCCCGCCTCGGCCTCGGCCTGCGCACGCGCCACCGCGTCGGCCATGGTGGTGCAGATCTCATGCGGCAAGTCACCGAGTTCCAGCGCGAAATCCCGCGCGGAATGGCCGATGAGATAGGCCTTTTTCACCGAAAAAAGATGCGGCAGAAGCCCCGCAATGCCGCCCTCCTTGCCCAAGCCGCCTGCGATCCAGCGGATATTGCCGAAGGCCTGCAGGGCCTTGGCCGCACTGTCGACATTGGTCGCCTTGGAGTCATTCACATAGCGCACCCCCGCCTTTTCAGCGATGGTCTGGCTGCGGTGCGGCAGCCCCGCAAAGGTGTGAAAGGCCGCCTCAATCTCGCGCGGCGGCACACCGAGGGTGCGGCAGGCGGCATAGGCGGCGCAGGCGTTCTGGTGGTTATGCGCGCCGGGCAGGCCCTGAATGCCGCGCAGATCGATCGAGGCCACCTGCCGCCCCTTGCGCCATTCGGCGAGAAAGCCCTTGCGGGCAAAGACCGACCAGCCGAAATCGCCCAGTTTCTTGGCGGCGCTGATCCGGATCACCCGGTCATCCGCGCGCCCCATCGCCATCTGATTGGCGAGGAATACGCCCTCCGGCTCATCAATGCCGATCACCGCCCGATCCGGTCCGCCCTCGACAAACAGCCGCCGCTTGGCCGCGAAATAGCCGCCCATGCCGCCGTGCCGGTCGAGGTGATCGGGCGAGAGATTGGTGAACACCGCCACATCCGGGGTCAGCGAGCGCGCCAGATCGGTTTGGTAGGACGAGAGTTCGAGCACCACCACCTCGCCCTCGACCGCCGGGTCGATGTCGAGCACGCCGCGCCCGATATTGCCCGCCATCTGGCTGGGGCGGCCTGCGGCCAGCAGGATGTGGTGAATCAGCGCCGTGGTGGTCGATTTGCCGTTCGAACCGGTGACGGCGACGATGCGGGGGGTCTGCTCGAAATTGTCCCAATCGGCCTGCGCCCAGCTGCGGAAGAACAGGCCGATGTCATTGTCGACCGGCACCCCTTCGTTCATCGCACGGGCGATCAGCTTGTTCGGCGTGGGGTAGAGATGCGGGATGCCGGGGCTGACGATCAACGCCGCCACATCCGCCCAGGCATCGGCGCGGGTGAGGTCGTGGCACGTGAAACCGAGGGCCTCCGCCTTGGCGCGCGCCTCGGGGCTGTCGTCCCAGCACAAAGCCTCGGCACCGCCCGCGCGCAAAGCCGCTGCGGTGGCAAGCCCCGAGCGTCCCAGCCCCAGCACCGCCACCCGTAGCCCGTCATAGCCCTGAACCGGAATCATCGCGCCCCTCCGTGAATTGCGTGGCGACAATGGCCCGCGGCAACGCCCGCCGCAAGGTGGCGCCGCGGGGGGAGGGTGCCGAAGGGGGCTCTGCCCCCAGCCCGCCGCCGCCCCTCAACGGGGCGGCGGCGGGCTTCCCCCGAGGTAGTTGGACCAAGAAGAAAGCGCGAAGATCAGCGCAGTTTCAGGGTGGCGAGGCCGATCAGCGCGAGGATGAGGCTGATGATCCAGAAACGGATCACGATCTGCGGCTCGGCCCAGCCCTTTTTCTCAAAATGATGGTGGATCGGCGCCATCAGGAAGACGCGTTTGCCGGTGCGTTTGAAATAGAGCACCTGGATGATCACCGAGAGGGCTTCGACGACGAAAAGGCCGCCGACGATGGCCAGAACGATCTCGTGCTTGGTGCAGACGGCGATGGCACCGAGCGCGCCGCCCAGCGCGAGGCTGCCGGTGTCGCCCATGAAGACCGCGGCGGGCGGGGCATTGTACCACAAAAAGCCGAGGCCGCCGCCGATCAGCGCCGCGGTGAAGACCAGAATCTCGCCGGTGCCGGGCACGAAATGCACGCCAAGATAGGCGGAAAAGTCAGACCGGCCCACGACATAGGCGATGGCGCCCAAAGTGCCGCCCGCGATCATCACCGGGCCGATGGCAAGGCCGTCAAGCCCGTCGGTCAGGTTCACCGCATTGGCCGCGCCAACGATGACGATCATCGAGAAGGGGATGAAGAATATCCCCATGTTGATCAGCGCATCCTTGAACACCGGCAGCGCCAGTTGTCCGGTCAGCTCGGCCGGATGCACCCAGGCGGCAGCGGCGCCCGCGATGGCCGCAATCGCCAGACCGAGCAGGAACCGCACCCGGCTGGAAACGCCTTTGGTGTTTTGTTTTGTCACTTTGGCATAATCATCGGCAAAGCCGATCAGGCCAAAGCCATAGGTCACCCCCAGAACGATCCAGACATAGGGATTGTCGAGCCGCGCCCAGAGCAGGGTCGAGACCAGAATCGCCGAGAGGATCAGCAGCCCGCCCATCGTGGGGGTGCCGGCCTTGGCAAAGTGGCTTTCCGGTCCGTCAGTGCGGATCGGCTGGCCTTTCTTCTGCTTGCGCCGCAGGAGGTTGATCAGCGGGCGGCCAAAGATGAAACCAAAGATCAACGCGGTGAAAAACGCCGCACCCGCCCGGAAGGTGATGTAGCGGAACAGGTTGAACAGGTCGCCGCCATCTGAGAGTCCGGTGAGCCAATACAGCATTATATCGTTTCCTTTGCGGCCGTCGCGCCTTCGGCGCCCGACTGCCCGAGTTTGCGCAGAGCGTCAACCACAAGACTGACCTTCGACCCTTTCGAGCCCTTGACCAGCACGACATCGCCGGCATCGGCAAGTTGATGCGCATGCGCGGCCAGTTCCTTGGCCGTCTCGAACCATTGGCCCCGCTTTTCGCGCGGCAGCGCCTGCCAGAGCGCGCGCATCCGCGGCCCCGCGCAATGCACGATCGTCACCGGGGCCATGGCGGGCAGCGAGGCCACCGCCGCATGCAGCGCGGCCTCATCCGGGCCAAGTTCCAGCATATCGCCCAGAATGGCGACGCGGCGGCCCTTTTTGACCCGGCCCACCCCATCGCGCGGTTTCGCCGCGGCGAGCACTTCCAGCGCCGCCTCCATCGAGGCCGGATTGGCGTTGAAGGCATCGTCGAAAAGGTCAAAGCTCAGCCCGTCCTCGACGATATCGAGCTGGATGCGTTCGCGCGTGCCGCGCCCGGCGGGCGGCAGCCATTGGCCCATGTCGAGCGCGGCCACAGCCGGATCGGCCCCCACCGCTTCGGCCACCGCCAACACCCCCAGCGCGTTCATCGCAAAATGGCGGCCCGCCGAGCGCACCTTGAAGAGGAGCGGCTGGCCAAAGCGCGCGGCCTCGACGATCGTCACATCCTGCGTGATCGTCACCGTGCCCAGACGGAAATCGCACTCCTGCCCCGCCCCAAAACGCAGCACCTTGCCCGCGCGGGCGGCGGCGGACAGGGCCAGGATCGGGCTGACCGCCAGATCGGCGGGGATAACCGCGACGCCGCCCGGCTCAAGCCCTTCAAAGATCGCGGCTTTTTCATGCGCGATGCCTTCGACATTTTCAAAGGCCTCCAGATGCGCCGCCGCCACGGTGGTGATCATTGCCGCATCCGGCCGGGCCATTCTGGCCAAGGGTGCAATCTCGCCCGGATGGTTCATGCCGATCTCGATCACCGCGAAATCACAATCGGCGGGCATTCGCGCCAGCGTCAGCGGCACGCCCCAATGGTTGTTATAGCTGGCCTCGGCGGCATGAACGCTGCCCTGCGCGCCCAAAATCGCCCGCAGCATCTCTTTGCTCGAGGTTTTGCCGACCGAGCCGGTCACCGCGATCACTTTGGCGCGGGTGCGCGCGCGCCCCGCGATGCCCAGAGCCTCCAGCGCAGGCAGCACATCCGCCACGAGGAGCAGCGGATCGGCCTCCGAACAGCCCTCGGGGATGCGGCTGACCAGCGCGGCGGCGGCGCCTTTCTTCAGCGCCTCGGCCACGAAATCATGGCCATCGCGCTGATCCTTCAGCGCCACAAAAAGATCGCCCGGCTGGATGGCGCGGGTGTCGATGGAAATGCCGGTGATGGCGAAAGCGCGCGTTGCGCGACCGGCCGTCGCGGCCGCCGCCTCGTCAGAGGTCCAGAGAATGGTCATCAGATCTTCCCATCAAGCGCCGCAACCGCAACGCTGGCTTGTTCCACATCATCAAAGGGATAGATGTCGTCGCCGACGATCTGCCCCGTCTCATGCCCCTTGCCCGCGATCAGGAGCGCATCGCCCGGGCCCAAAGCATCCACGCCGCGCAGGATCGCCTCGGCGCGGTCGCCCACTTCGCAGGCGCCGGGCGCCGCGGCCATGATCGCGGCACGGATGCTGGCGGGATCTTCCGAGCGGGGATTGTCGTCGGTGACAAAGACCTGATCGGCATAGGCGGTGGCAGCAGCCCCCATCAGCGGACGCTTGCCGCGGTCACGGTCGCCGCCCGCCCCCATCACCACCACAAGGCGGCCCATCACATGCGGGCGCAGCGCCTTCAGCGCGGTTTCCACCGCATCGGGCGTATGGGCGTAATCAACGAACACCGCCGCGCCATTCTCGCGCGTCGCGGCGAGCTGCATGCGCCCGCGCACGGTGGTCAGTTTGGGCAGCACCGCAAAAACCGCCTCGGGATCGGCACCCGCGCCGATCACCAGCGCCGTCGCCATCATCACATTCGAGGCCTGAAAACCACCGATCAGCCCAAGGCGCACCATATGCACCTTGCCCAGCCAGGAGAACCGCAGATCCTGCCCGGTCGCGTCAAAACGCTGGCCGAGGATGCGCAGATCGGCATGGCTGTCGGCCCCGACCGCAATGACATCCGCGCCGCGATCCTGCGCGATATCGGCCATTTCCAGCCCGCGCGGATCGTCGATGTTGATCGCCGCCACCCCATCCTCGGGCAGCACGCGGTCAAAGAGCCCGGCCTTGGCGTGGAAATATTCCTCAAATGTCGCGTGATAATCGAGGTGATCCTGGGTGAAATTGGTGAAGCCCGCCGCCGCGATCCGCACACCATCCAGACGCCGCTGCGCCAGCCCGTGGCTTGAGGCCTCCATCGCCGCATGGGTCACCCCAGCCAGGGTCATCTCCGAGAGCAGGCGGTGCAGGGTGATCGGCTCGGGCGTTGTATGGCTCGAGGGGGCGGTGAAGGCCCCCTCCACCCCGGTGGTGCCAATATTCGCCGCCTCATGGCCAAGCGCCGCCCAGATCTGGCGGGTGAATGTGGCCACCGAGGTTTTGCCATTGGTGCCGGTCACCGCGACCACGGTCTCGGGCTGATGCTCGAACCAGAGCGCGGCGGCAAAGGCCAGGGCCTGCCGCGGATCCTCGGCCACGACCAGCGCGACCGATGTGTCTTTCAGCGCCAGACGCGCCGCCGCCTCACCGCTGCGGTCGGTCAGAATTGCACCCGCCCCCTGCGCCACCGCGGCGGGGATGAAATCAGACCCATGCGCGAGCGTGCCCGGCAGTGCCGCGAACAGATGCCCCGGTTGCACCCTTCGGCTGTCCACGGTGAGGCCGGTGACCCGCACATTGCCGCCCAAAGCTGCCGTCAGCCCCAGATCGGACAAGAATTTGCCGCGTTCAGTCATGGTACTATGCCCCGCGATATGGCCCGCCCGAATGGCCGGCTCAGTTGCCGACGAGTGTTAGTACATCCGTCACCTCGGGTTCAACCTCGGGACGCATCCCAAGCAGCGGTGCCACGCGGCGGATCACCTCGGCGGCGACCGGCACGGCGGTCCAGCCTGCGGTGCGGCGGTTCATCCCCGCGGCATAGGTCGTCGGCTCGTCCAGCGTCAGCACCAGCACATATTTGGGGTCAGAGGCCGGGAAAGTGCCCGCGAAAGTGGCGATCACCTTGTCCTTGTAGTAGCCGCCCGTCGGCTTGGTCTTGTCGGCAGAGCCGGTCTTGCCCGCCACCTGATAGCCCGCCACATCGCCGAATGAGGCGGTACCGCGGGTGACAACGGCCCGCATCATCGACAGGATCTGCCGGGTCACCTCGGGTTTGATCACCTGTTCGCCCGGTTGATGGCGGGGATCATGCAAGAGCGAGGGGGTAACCTTGCGCCCGCCATTGGCCACCGTGGCATAGGCCGCGGCCAGATGCAGCGGCGATGCGGAGAGGCCATGCCCATAGCCGATGGTCATCGCCGAGATCTCGGACCATTTTTGCGGCAGAATCGGGCGGCCGGTCGGCGCTTCGCCCAGTTCCACGCTGGTCGCCGTCATGAAACCCAGCTGTTCCAGAAAGGATTTTTGCCGATCGCCGCCAATCAGTTGCACGATATGCGCGGTGCCGACATTCGAGCTTTCCACGATCACATCGGTCACCGAGGCCGTCTTGCCCAGGCTGTGGGAATCATGGATGCGGAAGCGGCCATAGACCATCGGGCTGGCGGTGTTGATCATGGTTTCGGGCGTCACCAGCCCCAGCGTCAGCGCCTGCGCCACCGCGAAAATCTTGAAGGTCGAGCCGAGTTCATAGACCCCCTGCACCGCGCGATTGAACAGAACGCTGTCCGAGGCATCGCCCTTGGTCAGCGGCGCCGGGCGGTCATTGGGGTCGAAATCCGGCAGGCTGGCCATCGAGACGATTTCGCCGGTATGAACATCCATCAGGATCGCGGCAGCGCCTTTGGCATTCATCAGCTTCATGCCCCCCGCGAGGATCTCTTCCATCGCGGATTGCACGGTGAGGTCGATCGACAATTGCAGCGGCGCGCCACCATTGGCGGGATCGCGCAGCCAGCCGTCAAAGGCCTTTTCCACGCCCGCCACGCCCACGATCTCGGCGGAATCCACGCCCTCACGGCCAAAGCTCGCACCGCCCATGATATGCGCGGCCAGTGACCCGTTAGGATAAAGGCGCATTTCGCGCGGGCCAAACAACAGGCCCGGATCGCCGATGTCATGCACGGCCTGCATCTGCTCGGGCGAGATTTTCTTTTTGATCCAGAGGAACTTGCGCGTGCCGGTGAAGTCTTTGGTCAGCCGGGCCACGTCCAGATCGGGAAAGATCTTGCCCAGCTCGCCCGCCACCCGCTCGGGGTCGATCATCAGTTTCGGCTGCGCATAGAGCGAATGCGTCACCAGATTGGTGGCGAGAATCCGCCCCTTGCGGTCAACGATATCGGCGCGCTGCGCCATGATCGGGCTGCCCGCTTCCGCCACTTCCGGCTCTTGCGGCGCGACGGCGGCCAGCGTGCCCATACGGACGCCCACCGTGGCGAAGGCACCGATGAACAGAACCGCCATCATCAGCAGCCGCGTCTCGGCGCGGGCGCGCGACTTGTCGCGCATCACCTCATGCCGCTGGCGCTTGTTCTCGCGCTCGATCACATCGGGATTTTCGCCTTTAGAGCGGGCGTCCAGAATACGGGCCAAGGGGCGCAGGGGGGTGCGGATCATGGCTGGCTCTCCGGCTGCGGGGCACTGACATCAACGGCATTCATCGCGGTCTGATCGACGGCGGGCGGATAGGTCACCTGCGACACGGCGCCGAATTGCTCGGGCGCCAGCGGCAAAAGCGCCAGCCGCTCAAAGTTCAGGTTCACCAATTCGCGCAGACGGTCCGGGCGGTTCTGATAGGCCCATTCGGCGTTCAGCACGCTCAGCCCCTCGCGCAGCGAGGAAATCTCGCTTTGGGTGCGGCGCATCTGGCTGATCGCCGCCTGCGTGGTGTAATTCTCGCGGTAGGCCCAGAAGGCCAGCCCCATCACCGCCATCGCGGTCAGAAGATACATCAGACTGCGCATCAGAAATCTCCCTTCAGAACCGGGGCGGGCAGCCCCAGGGTCGCCCGGTCGGCCCGGCCTGCCGGCGCATCGGTCCGCCGCGCCACGCGCAGCTTGGCCGAGCGGGCCCGCGGGTTGACCGCCAATTCTTCCTCATCCGGCGCCACCGCCTTGCGGGTGACCAGCGTGAAGGCCGGGGTCACCTCGGCGCGCATCGGCGCATAGCGGCTGCCCTGCGCCTCCTGCCCGGCGCGAGCCTGCAAAAAGCGTTTCACCACCCGGTCTTCCAGCGAATGGAAGGTCACCACCGCCAGCTGCCCGCCGGGTTTCAGCGCGCGTTCGGCGGCCTCAAGCCCTTCGATCAGCTGGCCGAATTCATCGTTCACCCAGATGCGGATCGCCTGAAAACTGCGGGTGGCCGGATGGCTCTGCCCCGGTTTCGGCCGCGGCAGGCAACGCTCGACCGCCTTCACCAGCTGGAACGTCGTCTCAAACGGCTGCACCGCGCGCAGTTCCACGATCTTGCGGGCAATGCGCCGCGCCGCACGCTCTTCGCCGTAGTGGAAAAGGATATCGGCAATCGTGCCCTCTTCGGCGCTGTTCAGCAGATCCGCGGCCGAGGGCCCCTTGTCCGACATCCGCATGTCCAGCGGTCCGTCGCGCATGAAGGAAAAACCGCGTTCGGCCATGTCGAGCTGCATCGAGCTGACCCCAAGGTCGAGCACGACACCGTCGAGCCCCTCGGGGCAGATTTCCGCCGCATAATCATCCAGATGCGAAAAGGTCCCCTCGACCAGCCGCAGCCGGTCGCCATAGGCCCCGGCCCAATCCGCGGCCATGCGGAACACCATCGGATCGCGGTCCACCCCGATCACCAGATCGGCGCCCTCGGCCAACAGACCCCGGCTGTAGCCGCCTGCCCCGAAGGTGCCGTCGAGCCAGGCGCCGGAAATCGAAGCACCCGCCTGCGCATCCCCAGAGACGCGCGCGACCGCCTTTAACAGCGGCCGCAACAGAACGGGGACATGGGGGGCATTGTCCGGCAGATTTTCCGGTGCAGTCTCGGGGGTATCGGTCATGCGGAGGCCCTTCCCCGGCTGGGCAGATGGCTGCGTGGGTCAAAATCATCCGGATATTGTTCGGCAATCTTGCGCACACGACCGCCCGCCTCGCTGGCATAGGTCTCAGGCTTCCAGATCTTGAAATAGTCCCCGGCCGAGATGAAGAAGGCTTCATTCTCAAGGCCGATCTTGTCGCGCAGTTTCTGCGGCAGCACAAGGCGGCCGTCATCGTCGATCTGCGCCTCCAGCGACTGACCGTACATCAGCTCTTCGAGCCAAAGACGCTCGGGCGAGCCGCGCTGCATGTCTTCGATTTGTTCGTCAATCTCTTCAACGGCTTTCATCGTGTAGACCTCAAGCCATTCCTGGCGAGGTCCGCCGTAGACGACAACGATATTGGGGCGGTTGCCGGGCACCCAGTCAGGGTCGCAGGCCTCGATGACACGACGGAAGGCAGCCGGAATGGAGACGCGGCCTTTGGCGTCCACCTTGAATGTTTCCGACCCTCTGAACCTGCGTGCCACTGGCGCGCTCCTGTTCGCTCACCGTCCCGCGCCCCCGAGGGGGCCTTGAATGCGAAACGGCGGATTGGGCTGCTGCCACAGTCCCAATCCGCCGCCCTCGTCCCATTTCTGGGCCCCCTTTTCGGGGGTATGTCCGACTACGCGCGCCATCTGGGGGGATGTCTGCTCGCTCGCGCGCCGGATCTCTCTTTTTCGTGAAGCGGGTGCCTGTATGAAACCTGCTAATTTCGCCTTCGAGGTCTTGCTGCCTCGTGAGCCCGTCTTCTCGATGACCAAGGGATGCCATGGGATTTCATGGGAGACAACGGGCTTTTTTGGCCGGGGCGCGCAGATTTGGTATTGCGGCCCTTTGGGACTCAAGGAATTGTGGCGAAATTCCGGCAAATTTGGCGCAGGGGTAGAGTCACAGGCCGCGAGCACCACCAGATATAGTCAAGCGCCGCGGGTGAAGATTTTTTCCCACAAAATCCCAGACGGGCACCAACTTCGGTTTTTCCAACCCGATCGTGGCGCGAAAGCCACAGGTGGTTCGGGGTGTCCCGCCGAATCCGACCCCGAATCTCCGGATCACGGCGCGGTGATTCGGCGTGATCGCGCCTCAAGCGCGCCGCAAGCGGCGATATCGCCCGCGCACTCCCTGCCGCGTCCCATGAAATCCCATGCAACGACCCGGCGGCCATCGGCGTCCCATGAAATCCCAGCGCGCGCCGAAATTGCCCCGCGTCCCACGCCACCATGCCAGGAAAGGCCGGATTGCCGCAGATCATCGGCCCCACCGCCCGCCGCACCCCTACCTGACAGGCCCTGATCCGGCCTCTGCTCGGTTCCGGGCATCAAAAAGCCCGGCGGATCGCGCCGCCGGGCCAGATCTTGCGGTCACATGTGGGCGCTCAGGACTCAGGCGACGCCCTGCGCCACCAGCCGTGCCGCCAGCGCGGCATAGGCGTCGGAAATCGGCCCCTCGCCCGCGGCAATCGGCGTGCCACCATCGCCCGCCAGCCGCACCGACAGATCCAGCGGCAGTTCGCCCAGGAACGGCAGGCCCAGTTTTTCCGCCTCGCCCCCCACACCGCCATGGCCGAACAGATGCGCCTCATGGCCGCAGTTGGGGCATATGTATGTAGACATGTTTTCGATGAGACCCAGCACCGGCACTTTCAGCCGCGCGAACATGTCCAGCGCGCGGCGCGCATCCAGCAGCGCCACATCCTGCGGGGTGGAGACCACGATGGCCCCCGCCAGCGGCGTCTTTTGCGCCAGCGTAAGCTGCACATCGCCCGTGCCCGGCGGCAGGTCGATGATCAGCACATCCAGCACGCCCCAGTCGACCTGATAGAGCAGCTGCTGGATCGCCCCCATCAGCATCGGGCCGCGCCAGACCACCGCCTCTTCCTCTTTCAGCATGAAGCCCACCGACATCACGGTGACCCCATGCGCCACCAGCGGGATGATCGTCTTGCCATCCGGCGAGGCGGGGCGTTTGTTCACCCCCATCATCCGCGGCTGGCTCGGCCCATAGATGTCGGCGTCCAGAAGGCCCACCTTGCGCCCCGCCCGCGCCAGCGCCACTGCGAGGTTCGAGGCGACGGTGGATTTGCCCACCCCGCCCTTGCCCGAGCCGACGGCGATGATCTGCTTGACGCCCGGCACCGGCTTGGGCCCCGCCTGCGGCGTCGGATGGCCGCCGAATTTCACCGGCGCGGTATTGCCGCCGGGGCCGGGTGCCGGGGTCGCCACCCCGATATGCACCTCGCTCACCCCGTCCAGCACCCGCACGGCCTGTTCAGCGGCGGGTTTCAGCCCCTCCAACACCGAAGCGGCGGCCGCATTCTCGGCTTCCAGCACGAAACGCACCTTTCCGCCGTCGATTCCCATCGCCCGCACCAGATCGCGGGCCACAATCGACTCGCCCCCGGGCAACAAGACCCGCGACAAGGCGGCCAGCACGGCCTCTTTCGTAATGCTCATGTCATACCTTTGTGGTTATGCAGCCTGTTGCACCGGCCCGAATGTGCCGTTTTCGGCGCGAAGAGCAAGCTTTCACACTGTTAGCGCCCAAACTTTACGCATCGCGCGCCAAAGCTGCTAAAAATACGTCAGCAAACGTTATGCATTTTCCGCATGGCAGCATTGACCACCCAAGGGATTGTGCAGTCGCAGCATAAGGCGCAAATTACCTTCAACAGCGAACAGAATGATCGCACCGAAACACAGCCGCGAAAAGGGCCTCCCCCCGGATCGCACCGACGATAAGGCAGAATAACATGGCACTCGCTCAAAACATCCGCACCGCAGAAGTTGGCTTTGCAGACCGTCTGATGGCTCTGGTGACCCGCATCGGTGAGGCCCGCGCCCGTCGCGCCGTCTACACCCAGACCCTTCGCGAACTGAACGCCCTGACCACCCGCGAGCTGAACGACCTCGGCATCAGCCGCTCGATGATCACCCGCGTGGCGCAAGACGCCGCCTACGGCAACTAATTCTCTTCCTGAGGCTCCTCCTCCTCCCTGAGCCTCAGAAATTGGCGGCACCCTCCTCCTCCTCCCTGAGGGTGCCGCCACCAGAAACCGGATCGTAAGATCCACGTTATACGATGGTCCCACCTCCTCCCTGGGGTCACGTAGCTCGGCGGCGCTCTCCTCCTCCTCCCTGAGGGCGCCGCCACAGAATTCGGGCCGAAACGCCCAAACAAGACGCGAAAGGCCCCTCCTCCTCCCTGGGCCGATCGTCATAGGCGGTGCCTTCCTCCTCCTCCCTGAGGGCACCGCCGAACCCACACCGGGCTGAACGCCCAAGCCATGCGAAGGCCTCCTCCTCCTCCCTGAGGTCTCGTATTCGGCGGTACTCTCCTCCTCCTCCCTGAGGGTACCGCCACCCCATTCCGGGCCCCGATGGCCCAAACGAGACGCGAAAGGCCCCTCCTCCTCCCTGGGCCGATCGTCATAGGTGCTGCTCTCCTCCTCCTCCCTGAGGGCAGCACCGAACCCACACCGGGCTGAACGCCCAAGCCATGCGAAGGCCTCCTCCTCCTCCCTGAGGTCTCGTATTCGGCGGTA